>CAIWJG010000001.1 GCA_903912925.1 uncultured Verrucomicrobia subdivision 3 bacterium
CGAAATCCGAAGCCCGAAAACCGAAAAGGTCCAGCCGCACGCACGCCCTTCGGATTTCTGATTTCGGATTCCCTTCGGATTTCGGGCTTCGGGCTTCGGATTTCGGAGGTCGCAGGCTAGCGGTAATGGCAAGGAGCACCCTCGGCCCCGTTCGGCCCGTTCATTGACACTGCCCGGCGCGGCTGCTACCTTCCGCCTTCTTTAAGACGCTGCATGGACTACAAGAGCACATTAAACCTGCCGCACACCGATTTCCCGATGAAAGCGGACTTGGTCACGCGGGAACCGGCACGGTTGACGCAATGGGAAACCGCCGGGCTTTACGCCGCCATCCAAGCCCAGCGGGCGGGTGCGGAGAAGTTTGTCCTGCACGACGGCCCGCCCTTTGCCAACGGCGACGTGCATGTCGGCACGGCCCTGAACAAGATTCTCAAAGACATCATCATCAAGTACAAGACCTTGCGCGGCTACAGCGCGCCCTATGTCCCGGGCTGGGATTGCCACGGGCTGCCGATCGAATTCAAGGTCAGCCAGGACATGCGCAAGGCCGGCGATACCGCTTCGGATGCCGCCACCATCCGCAAGGCGTGCGAAGCCTACGCCCGCAAATACATTGATATCCAGCGCGCCCAGTTCAAGCGGCTCGGCGTGCTGGGCGATTGGGACAACCCCTATCTGACGCTCGCCAAGGAATACGAGGCGGATGAACTGCGCCTGTTTGCCGACATTGTGGAGCAGGGGTTTGTCTATCGCGGCAAGAAGCCGGTCTATTGGAGCATCCCGTGCCGTACCGCGCTGGCCGAGGCTGAAGTGGAATACCAGGACCACGTCAGCCAGAGCGTGTATGTGAAGTTTCCCCTGGTCGGACATCCCGGCACCTCGGTCGTGATCTGGACCACCACGCCCTGGACACTGCCGGCGAACCTCGCGGTGGCCTATAACTCCACGTTCAGCTACTCGCTTGTGGTGGTGGGCGAGGAGCAATACATCGTCTCCGCCCTCCTGTTGCCGACGGTGGCCGAGAAGTGCGGCTGGCAGAATTACCACATCGCCCGCAGCCTCGACGGCGGATACCTGAGCCAGATGGAGTACCAGCATCCCTTCTGCAACCGCACCGGGAAGTTCTTCGCTGGCGACAGCTTCGTGGACAATTCCACCGGCACGGGCTTCGTCCATATCGCCCCAGGTCACGGGTTGGACGACTACCACCTCGGCAACCAGAACGGCCTGCCGATTTACTCGCCGGTGGACGACGACGGGAAGTTCGCTCTCACGAGTGACCTGCCCAAAGAGCAGCAAATGCCAGCCGAGATGCTCGGCAAGAGCATCCTGGAGAAGCACGGCAAGAGCGACGCCAACGAAGCCGTCCTGCACGAGCTGCGCGTCCGCAAGGCGCTCCTGCACCAGGAGAATTACCACCACAGCTACCCGCATTGCTGGCGCAGCAAAACGCCCATCATCTTCCGCGCGATGGACCAGTGGTTCATCAAGATCGACCATGCGCAATTCCGCGAACGGGCGCTCGCAGAGATCAACCGCGTCAACTGGGTGCCCGACTGGGGCAAGAGCCGCATCGAAGCCGCCGTCAAGGGCCGGCCCGACTGGTGCATCTCGCGCCAGCGCACCTGGGGCGTGCCGATCCCGGCGTTCTATGACGCCCAGGGCAACCCGATCCTCGACGCGCAAATCGTGCGCAACGCCGCCGTCTTGGTCGAGCAGCACGGATCGAATATCTGGTTCGAGAAAACCGCCGCCGAATTATGGGCCGCTCTCAAACCGGCCGACTGGAAAGGCCCGGAGGCTGCCGCCAAGTCCAACGACACGCTGGATGTATGGATTGACTCCGGCTCCTCCTCCCGCGCGGTCATTGCTCGGCGACCGGAAATCCGTGGCAGCGGCAAGCCCTTCCAGGCCGATATGTATCTCGAGGGCAGCGACCAGCATCGTGGCTGGTTCCAATCCTCCCTGCTCCTATCGCTTGCAGGCAATGGCGCTGCGCCCTTCAAGACCGTCCTGACGCACGGCTTCATGGTGGATGCCGACCGCGAGAAGATTTCCAAGAGCAAACAGGCGCAGAGCGGCTACGAGAAGCCACAGACCGCCGAGGCCTACGTGAAGAAGTGGGGCGCGGACGTGGTTCGGCTCTGGGTCGCCTCGCAGGACTTCCGCAGCGACATCATCGTCAGCGAAGAGCGCATCAGCAAAGTGTCCGAAACCTACCGTGTCCTGCGCAATGCCCTGCGCTACCAGCTTTCCAACCTCTCCGACTTCGACCCCGCCAGGCACGCGGTTCCCGACGACCGCTTGACCGGGCTCGACCGCTGGATCCTGGGCGAGTTTACCCGGTTGGAGCAGGAAGTCCTTACGGCCTACGACCAGTTCGAGTTCCATGTCGTTTACCAGAAGGTCAGCCAGTTCGTCGCCGTCGAATTGTCGGCCATCTACCACGACGTGGTCAAAGACCGGCTTTACACCGACCCGGCGAATTCGCCCCGCCGCCGCTCGACCCAGACCGTGCTGCATCGGATGCTCGGCACCCTGTGCAAAATGCTGGCTCCAATTCTCGTCTTCACCGCCGATGAGGCATGGGCGTTTGTGCCCGGCAGGACCGTTGACTCGGCACACCAGCTCACCTGGCAGCCGAGTGGATTCGAGCGTCCCGCGGCCGAGCGAGACGCCTGGAAGGCGATGTTTGACCTGCGCGAACTGGCGCTGCCGGAACTGGAGAAGGCCCGTCAGGCGAAACAGATCGGCAAGGCCCTGGAGGCGAAGCTGACCTTCAGCGGCTCAAGTCCCGCGCTGACCGCAGTGCAGGCCGATTTGGAATCGCTGCGGGAGCTGTTGAATGTCTCCCAACTGGAAACCCAGCTCGGGGGTGAGGGCGCTGCCACCGTTTTGGTCGGCAAGGCCGCAGGCCAGAAATGCGAGCGCTGCTGGCATTGGGAGCCCGAGGTTGGTTCCATCCCCGAGCATCCCACAATCTGTGCTCGGTGCGTCAAAGCGGTGCAGGAATCCGCGCGGGCGCTGTAGGAGACGACGTAAGGAGTCTCTAATCAGCCCGTTCCGAGAAAGCGCGAGTTTGGGCAGCAGGCCAAGAGATCAGAGACTCCTAACGTCGTCTCCTACCATAAGTTGCGAAGACTTTGTCGCTGGCACCCACCCGGTGGGCCGAGCGCCGCGATTTTCTACTCGTTTCGATCACTACCTCCTGTTACCTATGCCACTAACGCCGAAGCCACGGTGTTAGCCAGCGTGTTGGCTTTCGGCCTTGGCCCCTGTGATGGACCAGCGTAATTCAAGCGGTAGCCCGACCCGACCCGACGCAGGCTCAGGGCATCTCCCTGCACCCGGAAGCTCGCGGACCCCCTCGGTTGCCAATCCCCTCCGCTACGCCGCCACCCCCGGCGGTGCCCGCGTCCTCAGCATCCTGCTCTTTGTAACAGTCGCCTGGGTATTCCTCCCTTCCATCCGCAACGGATTCATTGACCTCGATGATCCTGCCTTCATATCTGAAAACAGCTACGTGTCCCATGGATTCTCCTGGGCCGGCATTGGCTGGGCCTTTACCAACTCGGTTGGCGGCTCATGGCATCCCCTCACCTGGCTCTCCATCATGCTCGATTGCCAGCTCTTCGGCGTGCAGCCGGCCGGCCACCACCTGAGCGACCTCCTGCTCCATGCCGCCAACACGGTGCTGCTGTTCCTGGTGTTTCGGCGCATGACCGGCGCCACCTGGCGTAGCTTGCTGGTCGCCATATTCTTCGGTATCCACCCCTTGCATGTGGAGTCCGTTGCCTGGGCCGCCGAACGTAAAGACACGCTCAGCACTCTGTTCTGGATGCTCTCGCTCCTCACCTATGTTCGCTACGTCGAGTTGTCCAAGGCCCAGAGTCCAAACTCCAAAACCTTCTATCGCCTAACCCTGGTGATCTTCGTCTTTGGGCTGATGAGCAAACCGATGATTGTGACGTTGCCGTGTGTCATGCTCCTGCTGGACTGGTGGCCGCTGGGGAGAATGCAGAATGCAGAATGCAGAATGCAGAATACAGCGCCACCCGCCACGCACCACGCACCACGCACCACGCTCTTGCGCCTGGTGCGGGAGAAAGTCCCCTTCTTCGTCCTCGGGCTGCTCGTCTCGGCGCTCACGGTCTATACGCAGAGAGAAGGCGGCTATCTCTCGGTGCTCTCTGACCTCACGATCAGCGCTCGCATCGTCAACGCAACCCTTTCGTATGGGCGTTATTTGGCCCTGACGGTTTGGCCGGTTCACCTGGCGTTCTATTCCATGCCGTTGGTCTTTCCAGTCTGGCTCGCAGTCGGTGTTGCCCTGCTGCTGCTTGCCATCTCCCTCTTCGCGCTGCGGGCAGCGCGCACCCGGCCCTATTTGGCCTTCGGGTGGATTTGGTATCTGGTCACGCTTCTGCCCGTGATCGGGTTGCTCCAAATTGGCCATCAATCGCACGCCGATCGCTACACCTACGTTCCTTTGGTCGGTATCTTCGCCCTTCTGGTCTGGGGCGCGCATGACTTGACCCGCCGCTGGCGTTATCAGCCCCTCCTCTTCTCGGCGCTGACCCTCACGACGGCGCTCCCCTGTATCGCCCTCACCCGCCGCCAACTCCCCTATTGGAAGGACATGGAAACGCTTGCCCGTCATGCGCTTGAAGTGACGGAGAACAACGACGCCGCGCAGAACGTCCTGGGCGTCGTCCTCTTCAAGAAAGGCCAGGTCAACGAGGCCATCAACCAATTCCAAACAACCCTCCGCCTGAACCCGCGTCACGCCCAGGCTCAATACAACCTCGGCATCGCCCTGGCCAGCAAAGGCCAATGGGACGAGGCGATCCGCCATTACGAGGAGGCGATCCGCCTGAGCCCGGAATACCCCGAAGCCCACAACAATCTCGGCAGTGCTCTCGGCAACAAAGGCCAAATGGACGAGGCGATCCGTCAGTTTCAGGAAGCCACCCGCTTGAAGCCGGATTATGCGGAGGCCCACAACAACCTCGGACTGGCCCTCAACATGAAAGGTCAAACCGACGAGGCCTTGACTCATTTCCTCAGGGCCGTGGAACTCCGCCCCGAATTCGTACAGGCCCATTACAACGCGGGACTGATCCTCCTCCGCAAGGGGCAGATCCAGGAAGCCATCACCCAGTTCCAACAGACTTTGGCCCGTCAGCCCAACCAGGCGCCCGCCCACAGCCTGCTCGCACAGGCCCTCTCCCGAGTGGGGCGCATCCAGGAGGCGATTGACCACTACGAGGCCGCCCGAGCAATCCAGCCCACCGACCCCTCCAACCTCAACAACCTGGCTTGGATCCTGGCCACCTGTCCCCAACCATCCCTCCGCAACGGCGCCCGGGCGGTCGAACTGGCGCAACAGGCGGACCGCCTCTCCGGCGGCAGCAACCCCTCCGTTTTGGGAACGCTAGCTGCCGCCTACGCCGAGACCCAACATTTTGATGAAGCATTGGCGACGGCCCGGAAAGCTTTGCAATTAGCCTCCGCCCAGACCAACAACGCGCGGGTGGAAGCGCTGAAAGCGCAGATCAGAGCGTATCAGTCCGGCGCTCCGTTCCGCGACACGGCCCCCTAAGTGCCCCTGGCCGCAACTGCTGTGACGTAACGCAGACTTGTAGTCCAATGCCGCCAGGATTTGAGCCCCTGCCTTTCGGAAATTCCAGCGCTGAATCCCAAAGGGATTCCGTCCC
>CAIWJG010000002.1 GCA_903912925.1 uncultured Verrucomicrobia subdivision 3 bacterium
AACTCGCGAATGCGCCCGGCTGGCTGGCTGGCTGTCGTAGAGCAGAAAGTCCTCGTATCCCTTCTCTTCCTGCTTGTAAGCCTTCTGGCCGTCAAATACCTGCAGCCGGATGCGCTTCTCGTCCAGCGAGACCCAGCGCCCCAGCGTGCCCGCCATCAGATCGTTCATCCGGCAGGGGCTGTAAACCCAGCCCTGCAGCGCCGCCCGCCGTTCCGCCACGGTCGCCACCGGCATCCCTTTCCGATACACCGGCACGTACATCAGCGTCCCGACCTGCACGTCTGTGGATGTTTCCTGCACCAGCTTCACTTTGCCCGTCAGCGCGGCTGTGTTCTCATCCCGCGCCCTTTCCAGCGCCGCCCGGCGCGTCGGTTCTAGCAGCATGTCATATCCAAACGCCCGGAGGTTCCGGTTCGTGAAAGGTTCCAGGTAAATGATCGAGGAATAAACCGCGCGCGGGCCTTCGGGCCACACGCGGTACTTGGGAAAGCCTTCCTGGCGAATCTCCAGCTCATGCTGCGCCAGGCGCTCGGGCGGGATGAGCAAGGCATACCCCACCCCCTGGATCCCCGGCAACTGCCGTTCCACCTGCAGGCTCTGCACGTAGGCTCGCCAATCCGCGCGGCTCACCGCTTCCGAGGCGGCGAATAACCCCACCCCTCCCAGAAGAATCTGCTCGTGAGCCTGCAGACGCTCCCGAACCTCGAGACCGGTGGCGTCACCGGCGAACTCGAATTCACGCCGGGCCTTCGCCACCACCTCCCGCTGGGCCTGTCGGGTGAACAGCGCGGTTGCCACCAGCCCTGCCGCCAGCAGCAGCAGCGTGGGCCACCGTAAGCGCACCGTACCGGATGACCGGTCGCGTTCCGGGGGCGGGTTTGCGCCGGAGCCAGCCAAAGGTGTTGTTCCTGAACTCGTCACGGCTTGCGGCTCAGCCGGCGGTGGGTTGGGGGTCCCGGCCGGCGTTGCGCCGCTCAACCGGTTGATCCTGGGGGCCACTGCTGCTGCAGAGCCGAACCGTAACGCGGATGCCGGGCGGCGTCAGGTTCTCTACCTCCACCTGCCCCCCGAACGCCCCAATCAGGCACCGCGCCAGGGCGGGCGCCAGGCCCAGGTCGCCTCCGGGCGTCAGGGTCTTGCTGATCGCCAGCAAGTCAAAAAAGCGGGGTAATTCTTCAGGCGGGATAGCGTAGCCGCGGGCTTCGATGCTCACCAGCAGGGCGCCGGGGACAGCGGTCAGCCCCAGCCGCACCGTTCCGCCGCGGGCCGAGAACTTGAGCACGGTTTCGAGCAGCGATTGCAGGGCCTTGGTCAGCAATTCGGCCTCGCCGACCACCTGGGCCGCGGTCGGCGGCGCGGCGGCCAGGAAGACCTTCGCGGCTTGGCCGGCCTCAGTCGCTCGGACGATGGCCGTTTCCAGAACCGGGGCCAGTGCGCTGGTCTTCACCTCGAACGGTTCGGCGCCAGTCTGGACCTTGGCCAGCAGGACGGCGTCATCCACCAGGGTCAGGATGCGCTGCTGGCTTTCCTTCAGCATCTGGTGGTAGCCTTCAATCTTGGGGGTGACCGGCAGTTCCAGGAACAGCAATTCGGGGATGCCGAACAGGATGTTAAGCGGCGTCCGCAATTCGTGCGAGATGATCGCCAGAAAATCGCTCTTGGCCTGGTCCAGCGACGCCAGGCGCGCATGGGCCTCCGCCAGTTGCTCCGTGCGCTGGCGAACCATGCTCTCCAACCGGGCATTTTGCCCGGCCAATTCCTCCTGCAACCGCCGCAGTCGCAGATGTGCCTGCACCCGCGCCTCCACCTCTTCGATCTGGAACGGCTTGGTGATGTAGTCCACTCCGCCGGCTTGGAAGGCGCGCGCCTTGTTCCACGGTTCGTTGAGCGCGCTGAGGAACAGCACGGGAATGTCCTTGAGCTGGGGATCGGCTTTGAGGCGGGTACAAACCTCGTAGCCATCCATTCCCGGCATCAGCACGTCGAGCAGAATCACATCCGGCCGTTCCCGCACCGCCGCCTTCAAGGCCATTTCTCCGCTCGGCAGCGCAAAGACCTGCCAGCCCTTGTTCCGCAGTATCCCCTCCAGCAATTGCAGGTTCTGCGGAACATCGTCCACGATCATGATGCGTGGGGTTCCCCCAAGTTGTTCTTTCTTATCAGTTGTCATCTTATTCAATACTCAAATCACCTGTCGAAAGAAATCCAAAGCCCGCAACCACTCCAAACTCCGAAAGCCCCCCATCCACCGCCCCTGTCATCCGCCTTCCACCAGCCACCAGCCATCGGCTGTCGGCTGCCGGCTATCGGCTATCGGCTATTTCATCCTTCATCCTTCATCCTTCCGGCCCCCCCCAGCGGCAGCGTAAACCAAAACCTGCTCCCTTGCCCCGGCACACTCTCAATCCCAATCTCCCCCCCATGGGCTTCCACCGCCAGCTTGCAAAAGGCCAGTCCCAGACCCGTCCCCAGCCCGCGCTTTCGGCTCTCGATCTGGCCGAACTTGGTGAATATCTTCTGTTGGAACTCCGGCGGGATGCCCGAGCCGTTATCCGCCACAGTCACCCGAGCCTGGCCAGCCTCCCGGGCCAGCTCCACGCTGATCTCGCCGTCGCGCCTGGTAAATTTCACCGCGTTGCCCAGCAGGTTGCCCAGCACCCGGAGAATGATGCCGGCGTCGTAATGCGCCACCACCGTCTCGGCGGGCGCGAACCGCAAACGCCGCTGCTCCACCTGCGCGCCCAGCGTCTCCATCGCCGAGCGGACCTGGACGGCCAGGTCGCCGGCGCTCCGGCTCAGCGGCATCTGGCCGGCCTCGAAGCGGCTGATGTCCAGCAGTTGCGTGACCATTTCAGACATGGAGATGGCGCTGAACTCCGCCGCACTGATCATCCCCGCCAGACCGGCATCACCCGGGGGCAGGAAATCCTGGAGACTGCCCAAAACCATCCGGATGCTCGCCAGCGGTGAGCGCAGGTCATGCACCACCATATGCACCAGGCTGTCCCGCAGATCCTCCAACTCGCGCAACTTCTCGTAGCTGGCCTGCAAAGCGCGTTGCTGCCGGCTCATCTCGACATGCGTGCGCACGCGCGCCGCCACCTCCTCCAACTGGAACGGCTTGGGAATATAATCCACCCCGCCCACCCGGAAGGCGCGGACCTTGTCCCACGGCTCGTTCAGCGCGCTGAGGAAGATGACGGGGATCTCCTTGAGCCGGGGATCGGCCTTCAGCCGGGTGCACACCTCATAGCCATCCATTCCCGGCATCAGGATATCCAGCAGAATCAGATGCGGCTGATCCCGCACCGCGGCCTGCAAGGCCATCTTCCCGTCCGGCAGCGCGAAAACCTCGTAGCCCTGCTCGCCCAGCATCGCCTCCAGCAATTCCAGGTTCTGCGGCGTATCGTCCACGATCATGATCCGCGGAGTTTCGACAAGTGGTTCAGTCATAATGATTGCCTGCTACGTCCTGCTCAAGTTGAGCTCCGAATCCCCGTAGCGATTCGGCCTTCGGATTTCGGCCTTCCTTCGGCCTTCGGATTTCGGTCTTCGGATTTGGTCCGTCGGGCTTCGGTCTTCGGACTTGCCTCACTCCTCCTCCTTCAAAAAATGCAGCAGCGTATGGTAGTCATATTGCGCCGCCAGCCGGCCCAGCGCCTGGGCCAGCACCGGCTGCGCCGGTGCCACTCCGGAGTTTATCAGCTCCCGCAACCGGGTGCCGTTGCCCGTTTCCGTCGCCCGGATCAGCTCCAGCCGCAATGCAGCCGAAAGCTGCGCGACCGCCTCGGACGAGAGCCCCGGCAGGCTCGCCGTCGCCACCGGCGGTTCCGAAAACACGTATTCCACCTTCAGCAGCTCGCCAATCTGGAGCAGCATCTGCTCGTTGCGGAAAGGCTTGCTGACGAAGCCGTCCGCCCCCGCCCCTCGCCACTCCTCCTCAGAAATGTTTACTACATCGGCGCTGACGATCAATATCCGCGTGTCCTGTCCGCCGGGAGCGGACCGAATGGCCCGGATCGAGTCCAGACCGTTGAGTCCGGGCATCCGCAGGTCCATCAGCACGAGGCTGGGACGGTAGGCCCGGCACTGGGCCACCGCTGCGGCCCCATCCTCGACCCCGATCACGTTGAACCCGACTAATTCCAGCAGGTTTTGCAGCAACTCGCGGTTGGACTCCGTGTCGTCCGCCACCAAAACCGTCGGCGGCGGGCCATCGCCCTGCAAGCCAATGACCCGGCGCGCCGGGATCACCGGCACGGTTCCCACGCTGAGCGAGTCCTTGACCACGGCCACAAACGTAAACTGGAAGGTGCTGCCCACGCCCACGCGGCTGCTGAAGGTCAGATCGCCGCCCAGCTTGCGCGCCAGCCGCTGGCTGATAGCCAGGCCCAGGCCGCTGCCGCCGCCCAGGCGCCGACCGCTCTGAGTTTGCTCGAAGGCGACAAACACCTGGTCCGACTCCTCCTCCGCGATGCCCGGGCCGGTGTCGGTCATCTCGATGCAGACGCGCGCCGTCTGCTGGCCCTCGTCGGTCGGCGGTGCCGGCTCCGCGCTAACCCGCACCCGGATGCCGCCCTGCACGGTGAACTTAACCGCGTTGCCCAACACATTGTAAATCACCTGGCGAACCTTGCCGCCATCGGTGTAAAGGTGGCTGGGCAGGTTCGGAGCGTGCTGGACCTGGAAGCGCAGCCGCCGCTCCTCAATCCGCGAGCGGAAGATAGCCTCGACGTCCGCCAGCAGGACCAGGAAGTCGCAATTCTCCAGCACCAGCTGCATCTGGCCCGACTCGATCTTCGCCATGTCCAGAATATCGCTGATCAGCCGGATCAGGTGTTCGCCGCTGCGGTTGATGGTATCCAGCCGCTGCCGCTGCGACGGGGTCAGGCCGGCGTCCCGCCGCATCAACTGCGCAAAGCCCAGGATGGCGTTCATCGGCGTGCGGATTTCGTGCGACATGTTGGCCAGGAACGTGCTCTTGGCCCGGTTGGCCGCGTCGGCGCTCTCCTTGGCCAGGCGTAGTTCCTCGGCGATCCGCCGGCGCTCGGTGATGTCTTCCTTGACGGCTACGAAATGGGTCAGCCGGCCCGCGCTGTCGCGCAGCGGAGCAATAACGGCTATTTCCCAGAACAGGCTGCCGTCCTTGCGCCGGTTACAGAGTTCGCCCCGCCAGGTTTGCCCCGCCATCAGCGTCCGCCACAGCTCCGCGTAAACCTCCGCCGAAGTCAGGCCGGACTTGATCACGCTCGGCTTTTGTCCTATCATCTCAGCCAGGGTATAACCGGTCTGCGACACGAAACTGGGGTTGACGTATTCGATGACACCCTGCGAGTCGGTAATAACCACGACGACCGGGGTTTGTTCCACTACACTCTGGAGCTTGCGTAATTGGGCCTCCGCCTGCCGGCGCTCGGTCAGGTCGCGGGTGATGCTCAAAATGGCCGGTTTCCCCTCCCAGACAATCTGCTGCACGCTGGCTTCGATCGGGAACAATGAGCCATCCTTGCGCTGTTGCACGGTTTCAAAATTGAGGTGACCTTTCTCCAACAGCTTCTCGATCCGTTGGGGTACCTGCTGCCTTTCTTCCGGTGAATCCAACTGGGCGACGGTCATGGAGAGCAGTTCCTCAAGCGTGTAGCCCAACTGCGCTTGACCACAACGGTTGGCGGCTAGTATCCGGCCGGCCATGTCATGAATGAAGATCGGGTCCCCGGCGCTGTCAAACAAGAGCCGGTATTTCGCCTCGCTCTCGCGCAGCGCCTGCTCGGCCTGCCATTGCTCGGTGATGTCGAATATGGTGCCGAGGATTCGCGCGGCGTTGCCGTCCGCGTCCCGGAGCAGCTCCGCCGTAGCCCGGATCATGATGATCTCGCCATCGGAACACACCATCCGATGTTCCATATCGTGTTTGCTGATGCCCGCAACGGTGGCCGCCAGGCTCTGGTCAACCCGCGCCCGATCTTCGGGATGCACCAGGCTCACAATCTCCTCCAGCGTGTGCATGGGTTGGTTTCGGTCCAGATGGTAAATCACCAATGCCTCCTCCGAGAGCACTAGCGCGTTGGTCTTCAAATCCCAATCCAAATAACCCAGGCGAGCGATGCGTTGGGCTTCTTTGAGACGTTCTTCACTCCTCCGCACATTCTCCTCCGCCTGTCTGCGCTCGGTGATATCGGTATGCAGGCCGACGAGGCTGAGGACGCGACCGGCCTGATCCTTGATGGCGTAGGCTCTTTGGAAGGTGGTCAAGATGGTTCCGTCGTGCTTGAACATCTGCACTTCCCCCTGCCAACTCCCCCCCCCCATTATCGTGTCAAAAACCTGTCTTCCGAACGCTGGATCAACAAACACGGACTCTGGCCGACGATTCCCAACCTCGCCGAACAAGAGATCAAAGGCGCTATTTTGATAATAGTGTTTCCCCTCGGGGGTTGACATGCCGATGGCGTCGGAGGAATGTTGCACCAGATTCTTGAATAAGCGCAGCGCGTCCTCGTCCCGCTTGCGCGCGGAGAAATCCGTGATGATTCCTACCAGCCCGATGAGATTGCCGGCCTCATCTTTGATCGGATGCGCCCGTTCGTATGCCGGAAAGACATGGCCGCTGCGGGTCACCATCTCCAACTCGCCGGTCCAGGGTTTGCCGCTTTGGATGTTGGCGAACATCTCCCGGGCAACCTCCGGGTCTTTGATTATGGCCGGCCCGCCGCCGGCGGCCTGCAATTCTTCGGCGGTGGCGTAGCCAAACAATTCGGAGAAAGCCCGGTTCTGATAGAAATGGCGTGCCTGCGCATCCGATATTCCCACGGCATCGCTGGTGGATTCCACCGCTTTCATGATCGAGATGAGTTGCTCCTCGGCCCGCTTGCGCTCGGTGATGTTCATCACCGTGGCACGGCTGCTCTGGAATCGCCCGGACTCATCCAGCAACGCTGCGGCGTTGACCAGGAGGGTAATGGTGGAGCCGTCCTTACAGCGCAGGTCCCATTCCGCAGTGACAGGGATGTGATGCTCTTTGAATTTGCCAAAGTGCTCATTGAACGACTCGGCGCTCGCAGGCACCATCAGGTCCGACAGACGCAGTCGGCCCACCACTTCGTCCCGCGAGTAGCCCAGCCAGCCGAGCTCCGTGTCGTTCATTTGCAGCACCACACCGTCCGGCCCCAGCGAGTGATACCCGCATGGGGCGTGGTGATAAAGGTCGAGCGCCTCGGCGGTGCGCTCCCGCACGCGCTGCTCCAGCTCCGCGTTCAACTGTTTCAGGGCCAGTTCCGCCTGCTTGCGAGCGCTAACGTCCGTGACAAAGACGGCTAAACCGACCGGCGTTTGCAATTGATCGTAAATCGGAGCATAGCGGTTTTCCCAGGAGCCGCGCAGGAGATCTTCATCCCCATAGTCCTCGTGGAGAATGAAATTCTCTCCGCGCAATGCGCGGTCAAAATTCTGTCGCGCCTTCTCCCGGTCCTCCGGGTTGGAAATGATTTCCAGAACGCTCATGCCGAGCTGGATCTCCGCACCCCAGAGGGCTCGCATCGCCTCCCGATGCGACACCGTGAAGGCCGTATAGCGGTATTGCAGGTCCATCGCGAAAATGATCACTCCCTGCGGGCTCTCCATAATGGATCGCAGCAGCTCGTTATTCTTGCGCGTGCTGGCTTCGACTTCCCTTAGCTGCAGCTCGTTCTCCCGCAGCGCCAGCTCGGCGGCCTTTCGCTCCGTGATGTCCTGAATGCACCCTACCAGGCGCACGGGTTTGCCATCCGGGGCGTGCTCGAACTGGCCGTAGCCCGCCACCCAGCGCACCTGCCCATCGCTGGGGTGGATGATGCGGTAATCCAGGCGGAACTTGCCGTCGCCGTGAATGACTTGGTCGAAATGCCGGAGGGCGGCTGCCTGGTCCTCCGGGTGGATCAGGCGGCCCCAGCCCGGCAGATCCCGTGGGAAATCCGCGTCAATACCGAAGATCTCGTCCAGAACAGGTGAACTCTCCCAGTGCCCAGTGGACAGGGTGTTGATGTAATACCCCACTTGCGCGGTCTGCTGCGTTTCCTGCAGCAAATTGGCCGTGCGCCGGAGTTCCAGCTCTACCCGCCTGCGTTCGGTGATATTGCGGGCAATGCCGATCGTGCCCTGTACGATTCCATCGGCCGTGTAAAAGGGCACCTTGCTGGTGTCAAACCACTCGTTCCGACCGAGTGAGTTCGGCACCTCTTCCTCCATGGTAACCGGCTTGCCCGCGGCCATCGCGGCTGCATCTCGTTCCGCCTGTACCTTGGCGACCTCGGAGGGGACGAAGTCGGCCATCGTCTTACCGATGACCTCATCCCGCGTCCGATCGAAGTGGTCGAGCCATGCCTGGTTCACCCTCAGGAACCGGCCTGCCGCATCCTTGACCCAGGCCGGGTCCGGAATGTTATCCAGGATGGCCCGCTGGAGATCATCGCTCTCACGCAGTGCCTGCTGGGCTCGCAAACGCTCGATGATACTGCCCACCAGGCTGGCGACCGTCTCCAGCGCATCGCGGGCGGTGGGCGACACCTCGGCGACCGTGTGCGAAGCCACGTTCAGTATGCCGATCAAATGGCCGTCGTGGTAAAGCGGCATGAGCGACAGGGCTTGCAGTCCCTCCCGCATCTCAGCCGTCGGCCCCGGGAGATTCAGCCTTCTCACGTTGCCATGAAAGGGTCGGCTCCGGCGCGCCCAGCGGACGTTTTCGCTGTCCGACGGGAGGCGGGATACCGCGGCGATGAAGTCGGCGGACAGCCCGGAATGGCACTCCAGCCTCAAGTCGCCGCTCAATTCCTCGGCCAGGTAAATGCCGCCGGCATCCATGCCGCTGATGCGGATGGCCGCATCCAGGCAAAGGCGCAGGGCGGTGGACAAATCCGCGGTGGCCGCCACCACGAAACCCAGGTCCCGCAGCCGTTGGGACCGTTCTTCAGCCTCTTTGCGCTCAGTGATGTCGCGGCTAACCCCGAGAATCTGCGTGACCTGGCGATGCTCGTCGGCGAGCAAGGTGGTGACGATCTCGGTGGGTACGGCGGAACCGTCACAGCACCACTGCCAGACTACGTGGGTTTGGCTGCGAACCGAGTCGTCGCCCGCCGCAAAGGCGGCCAATCGGATCGGCAGTTTCTCCAGCACCATCTGGTAAGACTCCGGGGTCATCATCTCGGCCAGGGTCTGTTGCATCACCTCGGCCACCGTATAGCCGCGGAGTCTTTCCACGGACGGGCTGACGTAGCTCAGGCGCTGGGTGCCGAGATCAATCACCCAGATGACATCGCTGCTGTTCTCGGCTAGCAGCCGGTAATGGGCTTCGCTCTGGCGGAGCCGGTCTTCGGCTCGTTTACGCTCGGAGATATCACGGGTTACGCCCTGCATCTGCGTCACCTGGCCGCGCTCGTCGGCGATCAACGTGCTGACGACCTCCGTGGCCACCTTTGTGCCATCCCGGCGAAGCTGCCAGATTTCGCGGATCACGGTGCGCACAGAATTGTCACCGGCCATGAAGGCGGCAATCCGGATCGGCAAATTCGCCGCCACCGCCTCGTAATCCTCCGGGACCAGCGCCTCGGACATGCTCATCTGCAAAAGCTCGGCTTCGGTATAGCCCAGCAGTCTCTCGATGGATGGGCTGACACACGTGAAGCGCTGCGCGCGCAGGTCATACAGCCAAACCACATCACCGGCGTACTCGGCGAGCAGGCGGTAATGCGCCTCGCGCGCGCGCAGCTTGGCCTCGGTTTGCTTGCGCTCGGTGATGTCGCTCCACAGCACCACCATGCAGTCGCGGCCTTCCAAATGGAGCGCGCTGCCGCTCACACGCACGTCGCGCACTTGGCCATCCCGGCACCGGTGTTGGGTCTCAAATACGATGTAGCCTTGCTGCCGCATCACCTCGAGGTTCTCCTGAATCTGCTCCGGCGAATGCCAAACCTCAATATCCGCCACCGTGAGGGCGGCAAATTCTTCGCGAGTGTAGCCCAAAGGCTCGTGAGCGGCAGGGTTAAACTCAACGAACCGCCCGGTGCGGCTGTCGAGCAGGGTGATTGCATCCACAGCCTGGCCAAGGATGTTGGAGAGTATTTGCTCGCGCTCGCGCAGTGCCTCCTGCACCCCTCTGCGCTCGGTGATGTCCAGCGCCACGAGGTAACATTCCTGCCCCCCCGGCGCCAGGGTAGCGGTGAAGTGCGCCACCCGCGGCGGCTGGCCCTCGCTTGCCAGCTCCAGGTCGCAGGCTGGCAGCGTCGCTCCGCCCCGGAACGCCTGCGCCAGGAAGGCTTTGAAGGCAGCGTCATCGGCCTTGGCCACGTATATCCCAAAGCGCCGGCCGGGCAACCGGCCCCGCTCGCAACCCAGCAGGCGCTCGCCGGCCAGGTTCGCCTGGGAGATCACCCCCCCGGAATCCAGCGTGAAATAGCCGACGGGAGCAAAATCGTAGAGTTCGGTGTAGTGCGCCGCCGACGCTTCCAACGCGGCCTGTAATCTCCGCAATTCCTCATTCTGTTGCTGCAACTCCACCTGGTGAATCTGCAGTTCCTGAACCAGCCGCTGGTTCTCCGCCTCCGGCCCGGCCTCCGGCTTCTGACCGCTGACCGCCGCGGTCGCTTCTCCCACGCGCGCTTCCGCGTCGCGGCGCAACTTGCCGGGCGATTTGCCCCGGCGTGGGCTCGCAGGCTTATTCGGGTGTGGCTTCATAGTGCGGGTGTTTCCGGCTTCAACTCAAGCGTCTCTAACAATTCCAACGACATTCCTACGCCCTAAACGACAAAGGCCAAGCATACTGCCCACCGCCAAATCGTCAACGCCATTACAGCTCATTTTGGCTGGTCTGGGAGGTTTGGGGTCCACCCTTTACGGTGTTCCAGGCCGCGTATGATCATCCGTCATTCGTCCCATTCGTCCCATAATATGCTGTCTTGAACTACTCGATAGGGGTAGGGATGAGGGATTAACCTCACCCCTCCCTCCAAACTGGACGGGCGGATTTCCCGCATCCAGCTTTCCGGTCAGTGGTTTCTCGGCGAGACTAACCATAAGCACAAGTGCCGTGTTCCAAACTAAACCACCCCTGTGCCGCAAACCATCGGTTGGGCCATCTCCTACTGTCGGCTTCGCTCAGCCCGTAGCCCGGTCGCTTCTCCCGCTTGCGCAGCATCGCCCGCAGGCGACGCCGCAGCCACCCGTCCGGACCGTTCAGGCCCGTGCGGTGGCTTTCCCGGAAGTAGCCGTGCCAGCCCCGCAGGATCGGATTGGCCTTGGCCACTATCGCCCCCAGGCTCCATCCGCGCGTGCGCCGGGTTAGCGGTCGCAGCTTGTCTTGCAGTTTCTGAAGGCGCTTCTTGCGCGGCCACTTCTTGTTGCCGCGAAAGTGCCAGCCCAGGAAGTCGAAACCTTCGCTTTGTACCTGCACGATCCGCGTCTTGATCGGGTGCACGGTCAACCCGGCTCTCCCAGCAATTCTCATTATGGGACGAATGGGACGAATGGGACGGATGGCGGATGGTCCCCTGTGGCCTCGGACACCCTAAAGGGTGGACACCAAACCTCCCAGACCAGCCAAAATGAGAACTGCTGCTGATGTTCCGCCCGTCCGGCATGTAACTCCCCGACGGCACACCCGCGCCACCACACAAGTGAATGTCTCCGCCC
>CAIWJG010000003.1 GCA_903912925.1 uncultured Verrucomicrobia subdivision 3 bacterium
GCCTCGGGGGACCCGTAGGCCTCCGCTACGGCGGCCATGACGCGCATGGCGCCGGGGTTGTCCTGGTTGCGGTCGAGCACCACGCGCGCCGAGTGGACGGCGCGGTTGAGGTCGCCCCAAGCCAGGCAGAGTTCGGCCTGCTGGACAACCCGCTGATCGCGGTAAACCCGGTAGCGGGGCTTGGCATAGTGGTAGGCGCAGGCCAACCCGGCCAGCAGGACCGCCAGCACCGCGGCCGTCTGCCAGCGGAACAACCGTCGTCGGAGTTTGCCCAGGCTCATCCGATCGCCAAGGGCGCCCGCGTAATCCGACAGGCGCTGCACCCCCACCACGACCCTACGGCCCACCGGGTGGGCGCTCCAGCGCCGGGCGGTGCGGCGCCAGTTTAGCTGCAGCCGGTTCAGGCCCGGGTGGGAGGGGGGATGCCAGAAGTCGTCGATGCGGCTTGCCCCCTCGCTGCACTGGCGGGTGAAGGAGAGATTCCGCCACCAGCGCCCCAGCCGCCGCCGGGCCAAATCCAGTCGGCTAAAGCCCGGACGGCTGGTGGGATGCCAGAAGTCCGAGAGGCGGCCCGCTACCCGGCGGTAGGCGCGGATGAGCGAGCGGTTTTGCCACCAGCGGCGGAGCCGGAGCCGGGTTAATTGAACGCGGTTGAGGCCCCGGTGGGTTCGGGGGTGCCAGATATCGGAGAGGCGGTCGGTGACCGTGTAATAGCGGCGCTGGAAGGCAGAGTCACGCCAGCGTCGCTTCAAGCGAGACCAAAGCCTCCTCCTGTGAGGCGCCGATTGGCCGGACGTTTCGTTTTCGGGCGGCTTCTGCATGCGTACTACATACAAGGAAAGCAGAAACTAGGAAAGCAGAAATCCAAAGGCCCGCGCTTTCCATTCCGCTTCTTCTTATTTCTGCTTTCCACATTTCTGCTTTCTTCTTCGCGTCTTCGCGTCTTCGCTGTTAGTTTAGTTGAGCTGCGACCTCTGAAATGCCTGTTCGGTTTTCGGGTTTCGGGCTTCGGATTTGAGATTACATGGCCCCAAAAACCATCTGGAGCGCTGAAGGCGCGACTCAGCCTCATCTGGCATGAGGCAGGCCGTTGGCCTGCAAAGGCAAAACGGGCGATAAACCCAGGGCGTTGCCCCGGGCTGGTATGAAACAGGCCGTTGGCCTGAAGACGGCCGGCGGTCCGACGCTCCCCCGCTCCCCCGTTTCACGTTTCACGTGTTGTTATCAGCTTGTTATTTCGTGTGTTTCGTGTAGTTCGTGGTTTCAACTGCTGTTTTTAGGATGAAAGAATTGCTCTCAAACCATAGCATCGCACGCCGGCTGCAGATAGGGGTCGGGGTGGCCGCCGGACTGGTGCTGGGGTTGACCGTGTGGTTCAACTACCGCGTGAGCCGGGCCGAACTGGAGCGGCAAACCAACGCCAAGGCGGTGGCGGAGGTTCGCGCCGCGGCGGCCCGGCTGGATGATTTCCTGATGCGGACCGCGATGCTGTCCCGGGACATCGCCGTCCGGCAACAGGCTTATGGACACGATCCGGACCCGGGGATGGTGGCGTATTTGCGCGAGCTGCTGCGCCAGACTCCAGTGGCGGAGGCTTATGGTGTTTACATCGCCTACGAAAACGTGGACGCGAAGCACGGCGGCGGCTGCGTGGCGGTGCACCGCAAGAACTGGCCGGCGCTGACCCCGGTGGAATACGACTACCACGACGCGCAGCAGGATTGGTACAACGGTCCGAAGCTTTCGCGCTCGTTCTACATTACCGAACCCTACTTCGACGAAGGGGCCGGCAATGTCAGCATGGTCAGCCTGACCACGCCGGTGTTCGATGCGGCGACCAACTTCATCGGAGTGGCGGGAGTGGACCTGGCGCTGGACCGGATTCGCGAACTGGTGCGGGCGGCGCACCTGGCCGAAAGCGGGCGCGGCAATACCAACGATTTCGCCTATCTCGTCAGCCGCGCGGGAAAAGTCATCGCCCATCCGAAGGAGGAGCTGATGCTCCGCAAAGGTTTTGCCGGCGCCGATCTGACCACCCGGCCCGGCGGACAGTTTGTGGCGGCACAGCCCGAGGGATTCGCGGCGACCCTGATGGAGGGCGAACGCCGGCGGCTTTATTGGGCGACTTCGCCGCTGAGCGGCTGGAAGATCGTGCTCAATATTCGCGAAGACGAGATCCTCGTTCCCGTGCGGGAACTGACAGTGCGCTCGGCGCTGGCGGGCCTGGGCGGTTTGCTGGTGCTGTTCCTGGTGGTCACGGCGCTGGCGCGGCGTTTCACGCGTCCCCTTTTGGGGTTGACCCGCACTGCCGCGGCCATTGAGGCGGGCAAGTTCCAGGAAGGAATGCTGGGCGACCTCCCGGAGCACCGCGACGAAATGGGCGAGCTGGCGCGCAGTTTCCAGACAATGGCGCGGGAAATCCAGGCGCGCGAGCACAGCCTGGCCGAACTGAATCAGAACCTCGAACACACCGTCGCCCAGCGAACCGGGGAACTGACGGCGCGCGCAGGGGAACTGGAAAGTCTGACGCGCCAGTCTCAGGAGAGCGTCGTCCTGGAATCGAACCTGTCGGCGCTGAACACGAGCCTGCGAGGCAATTTGACCGTCGCGCAAGCCGCCGAAAAAGGTCTGTCCCACGCGATCGAGTTCTTGGGCGCACCCGCCGGGGCGTTGTTTGTCGCGGGCGCGGACGGCGCCTTTCATCGTCTGGCGGCGCACGCCTATCCGGACAGCGCTGATCTGCCGAAGACCTTTGCCCCCGGCAGCGGCACCGTGGGCCAGGCCGCGCAGTCCCGGCACCCGATTTACACCGAGCCGAACGGGGGCAAGCTGCGCGTCCATTTCGGTTTCGGCGCCGTAACGCCAGCGCAGGTGGCCACCTATCCGCTCCTGACCAGCGACGCGGCGGTGGGAGTTATCGAACTCTGTTTGTTCAAGGCGCTGACGGAGATGCAAATCCGGTGGCTGGAAAAGGCGGCGGAGACCATGGCCAACGCTTTGCGCTTCGCGTTCGAAAGCGAGGAGCGAAGGGAAGCGGAAGAACGGGTGAAGGCCTATTTCGATAGCTCGAGCGATGGGTTGCTCATCCTGTCACCCGAGCGCGGCTTCATCCACAGCAATCAGGCGGCGGCGACCCTGTTCGGCTTTGACCGGATTGATGAACTGCTCAAGTGCGGCCCGGTGGAGCTTTCCCCGGAACGCCAGCCCGGAGGCGAGCTGTCGCGCGAGGTGACGGTCGAGCGCGTCAACACGGCCATGCAGACGGGCACGCCTTTGCATTTCGATTGGATCCACAAGCGCCGGGACGGCACGGAATTCCCCTCGGAAATTACCCTGATTCGAATTGCGCTCCGGAGCAAGCCAGCCCTGCTGACGATCATCCACGACATCACGGAGCGCAAACACAACGAGGAAGCGCTGGCGGCCAGCGAACGGCGCGTCCGCCGCATCCTGGAGACCTGCACCGAAGGTTTCTGTATGGTCAACAGCGAGGGCATCCTGATCCAGGTCAACGAGGCGATGTGCCAGATCCTCGGTCGCGGTCGGGATCAGGTCATCGGCTGCCATATCTACGACTTCACGGACGAAGAAAACACCCGTATCTTCAAGGAGAACATTGCCCGGCGGGCGAAGGGTGAGTCCGGCTTCTACGAAGTTTCGATGCTCAAAGCGGATAACACGCGCGTGCCCTGCCGTGTCAGCGGCTCTCCGCTCGTGGATGATCACGAGGTAAAACAGGGTTCTTTTGGGATGTTCAGCGACATCACGGAGCAAAAGCGGGCTGAGGGTGAACTCAAGGCGGCGATGCAGAAGGCGGAGGAAGCCACCCAGATGAAGTCCATGTTCCTGGCGAACATGAGCCACGAGATCCGGACACCGATGAACGCCATCATCGGCCTGTCGCACCTCGCGCTCAAGACCCCCCTCAACCCCAAGCAGCGCGATTACGTCTCCAAAGTACACAACGCCGGCACCTCGCTGCTCGCCATCATCAACGACATTCTCGACATCTCGAAGATCGAGGCCGGCAAGCTCGACCTCGAGACGACCGATTTCAAGCTGGATGAGGTCATCAGCTCTGTCACCACCCTCACGGCGCAGAAGGCACATGAGAAGGGGCTGGAATTCCTGGTCCACGTCGCGCCGGGCATCCCGGAGTGCCTGCTGGGCGACCCGCTGCGGCTGGGCCAGATTCTTACCAACTTCGTCAACAACGCGGTCAAGTTCACCGAGCAGGGCGAGATCCGGCTTAACATCGAACTGCTCGAACGCACCGGCGAGAAAGTGCAACTCAAACTCTCGGTGCGCGACACCGGCATGGGCATGAGCCGCGAACAATCGGCGAAGCTGTTCCAGCCGTTCACACAGGCCGATATGTCCACCACCCGCAAGCACGGCGGCACCGGTCTGGGCCTGACGATCTGCCTGCGCCTGGTGGATTTAATGGGCGGGCGCATCTGGCTGGAGAGCGAGCCCGGGGTCGGCAGCACCTTCTTTTTCACCATCTGGCTTGGAGTCGGCAGGGAAAAGGGCGTGGGCAAAGTTATTCCCGAGCGGCTCACGCACCTTCGCGTGCTGGTGGTGGACGACAACTCCGCCGCGCGGGAGATTCTCCAGGAGCCGCTCAGCGCCATCACCAAGCAAGTCGATCTGGCTTGCTCGGGCACCGAGGCCATTGCCGCGGTCAAGAATCACGACGGCGGGGAGCCCTACGATATTGTGTTCATGGATTGGCGGATGCCGTCGATGGACGGCCTGCTGGCGAGCCGGCATATCAAGAGTGACGAGACCTTGCGGCATCATCCGGCTATCGTGCTCGTCACTGCGTTCGGGCGCGAGGAGGTGCGCGAGGAGGCTGAGCGTTTGCAGCTCGATGGTTTCCTGGTCAAGCCCGTCACCAAATCCATGATCATGGACACGCTCGTGAATATCTTCGCTGAACCGGAGGAGCGCGGCCTGGCGGGAGGGCACCGGGAAAGCGAACAGTCCAGCCGGCTGGCCGGCGCGCGGATTCTGCTGGTGGAGGACAATGAGATCAACCAGCAGATTGCAGTTGAGCTGCTGGAAGGAACCGGCGCCAAGGTGCAAGTCGCCGGCAACGGAAGCGAGGGCGTGCAAGTCCTGGTCAACGGTCCGGAGCCGCCGCCTTTCGACGTGGTCCTGATGGACCTGCAGATGCCGGAAATGGATGGCTACCAGGCGACGGCGAAGCTCCGCTCCGACGCGCGTTTCTGCCTCCTGCCGATCATCGCCATGACGGCGCATGCCACGATGGAGGAGCGTCAGCGCTGCCTGGATGCCGGCATGAACGATCACATCTCCAAACCGATTGATCCGGCACTGCTCTTCGAGACGGTGGGGCGATATTACCGACCCCTCACCCCAGCCTTGGTGGTCGTGGAGCGGGGGAGCGTGGAGCGTGGAGCGTGCGGCGACCTGCCACACCTGCCGGCGGTTCTCCCTCTCCCCGCTGGCCCCGCCCCTTTACTCTCTGTCCCGGATCTCCCTTCCTTTGAAGGCCTCGATACGAAGGACGGGCTGACCCGCGTGGCCGGCAATCGCAAGCTCTATCTGAAGCTCCTGCGCCAGTTCGCTGAGCAACAAGGCCCGACCGTCGGGCAAGTCTCGGCGGCCCTGGCAGCGGGCGACGTTGCCCTGGCCGAGCGCCTGGCTCACACGCTCAAGGGCGTGGCCGGCAATATCGGCGCCAAGGCCGTCCAGGCGGTCGCGGGGGAGCTGGAGAAACTTATTCGCGGCCGGGCCCCCGCATCGGAACTGGAATCCTCCCAACAGAAGGTCGCCGCCGCGCTTGACCCGTTGCTGGCGCAGTTGCGAAGCGAGTTGAATCCGCCCGCGTCAGAAATTCCGGCGCCAGCCGCCGCGCCGCCGGCGGACCCCGCGCAAACCCGCGCCGCCGCCACGCAATTGACGAAGCTGCTCTCGGAATTTGACTCCGGGGCGGTGGAATTCATCGAGGCGAACCACGCGGCGCTGCGTCCTCTGTTCGCTGGGGAGGCGTGGCCGGCGTTCGAGAAGCTGGTGCAGGATTACGCCTTCGCCGACGCGCAGGCAAAGCTGGAGCAGTCATTGGTGAAACGTGAAACGTGAAACGTGAAGGGAATCCGAAATCGCAGTCAGATAATGATCGAACTCACGTTCGATGCTACGATGGGAACGTGAAACGTGAAGGGAATCCGAAATCGTAAATCGTCACTCTTAATTCCTTATGAAGAACCTTTCTGATTGCCGCATCCTGCTCGTGGACGATGCCAAGGCCAACCTGGACATCCTCGTCGAGGGCCTGAAGTCTGATTATAAGCTCAGCCTCGCTCTGAACGGCGAGATGGCGCTCCAAATTGCCGCCCGCACTCCGCCCGACCTGGTGTTGCTGGATATTGTCATGCCGGGTCTGGACGGTTATGAGGTCTGCCGGCGCTTGCGTCAAACGCCCGAGACCGCCGAAGTGCCGATCATGTTCCTCTCCGCCCTCGAGGAGGTGCAGAACAAAACGCGCGGCTTCGAGGAGGGCGCAAACGATTACCTCACCAAACCCTTCGAGATGCTCGAGGTCAAGGCGCGCGTGCGCTCGCTGCTCAAGGCCAAAGCCTATAGCGACGCCGTGAAGGAGCAGATCGCCAGCGAACTGCGGGTGGCCCGGGAAATTCAGATGGGCATCCTTCCGCCAGACGTTTCGGCGGTCACCGATGGCACCGGACTGGAGGCGCACGCAATCCTGTTCCCGGCGCAGGAGGTGGGCGGCGATCTCTTCGAAGTGATACGGATGCCCGACGGTAACCTGCTCGCGGTCATTGGTGACGTTTCCGGCAAGGGCATTCCCGCCGCGTTGTTTATGGCTGTGACCATGACCCTGGTGCGCGCCCTGGCTCCCGATGCACGTCGTCCGGAGGAGATTCTGCGCCGCGTCAGCGATGCGCTTGTCTTGCACAATCCGCACACCATGTTTGTGACGCTCCTGTGTGCGATTTACGATGCGCGAACCGGACAACTGGACTATGCCAGCGCGGGTCACCCGCCGTTGGTGTTGGTTCGGGCGGGCAGCGCAGAATACCTGCCGCTGAAGCCAGGCATGGTAGCGGGCATCATGGCCGGCCTGTCCGCCCCCAGCCACTCGGCGCAACTGCAACCAGACGACCTGGTGGTGTTTTACACCGATGGCGTGACCGAGGCGTTCGACGCGGCGGGAAATCTTTACGGAGAACCCAAGTTGTTGGAGGAGCTCGCGGGCCAGTCCGGCCACACCGCTGCCGCGACGACGGACGCTCTATTGCGTAGCGTCCGAGCGCACGCCGGGGCTCACCCGCAGTCGGACGATATCACGGTGCTGACTTTGAAAAGAAAGTGAAAGGTGAAACGTGAAACGTGAAACGTGAAGGGAATTTGAAAGCGCAGCCAGATAATGAACGAACTCGCGTTCGATGCTGCGATGGGAAGGTGAAACGTGAAACGTGAAGGGAATCTGAAAGCGCAGCAGGCAATACGCATCGCGCCACATGCAACCGGCCAGTGCTGCTGGATGTTCGCGTTGCTCCTGGGCCTGTCCGGCTGCGGGAAAAAGGCGGCGGCGCCCTCGGTCCCGCCCGTCCCGGTCACAACGGCTCAGGCCGTCATCAAGTCCATGCCGCTGCTTGTCGAGGCCATGGGGTCGGTCGAAGCCTGCAACTCCCTGGAGATCGTTCCCCAGGTCTCGGGACAGATCCTCAAGTACCACTTCCGGGAGGGGGACGAGGTCCAGCGAGATGCGCTCCTGGTGACGATTGACCCGGCCCCATACACGGAGGCGCTGCACCAGGCGGAAGCGCTGCTGGCCAGCGACGAGGCGGCGCTGGAATTCAAGAAAAGCGAGGCGCTACGCTTCTCCGAGATTGATACCAACGCCGTCACGCGCTCTGATTTCGACAGAACCCACGCCGACGCCGGCACCCAGGAGTACAAAGTTAAGGCAGACCGGGCCGTTGTCGAACAGGCTCGCCTTAACCTCGGGTATTGCTCGATCCACTCTCCCATCGCAGGTCGGGCTGGTGCCTATTTGGTCAACCAGGGGTCCGTGGTGGAGGTCAACAAGACAGCGTTGCTGGTCGTTAAACAAATCGAGCCGATTTACGTGACGTTTTCCGTCGCCGAAAAACACCTGCCCGCGATCCGGGCCGCCCAGCAGAAGGCGGCCCTGACCGTCGAGGCGCGCCTGCCAGGCGTTGACGCCCAACTCCGGCTGGGCCGGTTGACCTTCATTGACAACACCGTGGACCCCTCCACGGGAATGATTCGGCTGAAAGGGACTTTCGCCAATACCGACGCCTTTCTCTGGCCCGGCCAATATGTCAGGGTCTCGCTGATCCTTGGAGAAGAGCCGGGGGTCGTGGTAATCCCGGCCAGGGCCGTCCAGACTGGCCCGAAGGGACCCCTGGTGTTTGTGGTCGGGGATAACCGGATTGTGGCGCGACGGACGGTGCAGGTGGGCCGCTTGGCCGGAGAGGAGGCAGTCATGGCCCGGGGAGTGTCGCCCGGAGAGATCGTGGTCACCGATGGCCAAAACAAGCTCAAGGACGGGACGGTGGTAACCGCCGAGCCTTCGACTCCTGCAGCGACAAACGGGGTTCCCGGGGCTGGTGAGCCGCCATGAACATAAAGAAAGCAGATGAACTAACGCAAAGGCGCAAAGGTGCAGAGATGCAAGGGTTTCGGCTCCCGGATGCCATCACCCGATGGGATGGGGACTTACTGCCAAGACCGCGGGATACACGACACCGAGCAACCCCTCACCCCAGCCCTCTCCCCTTCGGAAGGGGAGAGGGAGAAACCACGGCAGCTCTGGGTGTAGTGTATGCTGCGGACTCCTCAGTAGATGGGCACAAGTCCCGAAGGGACGGCTGAAACCCGGTGCGATTCGTCAGCCGTCCCTTCGGGACTTATCGGACTGCGGGAAGAA
>CAIWJG010000004.1 GCA_903912925.1 uncultured Verrucomicrobia subdivision 3 bacterium
CCTGAAAGGCAGCCGCCACCGCCATTGGATGTTGGATGTTGGATGTTGGATGTTGGATGTTGGATGTTCGAGGTTCGATGTTGAGATCCTTCGGCCTTCGGATTTCGGCCTTCTTTCGGGCCTCGGGCTTCGGATTTCGGATTTTAGCTATGGTCATGGTTCCTTGGCCACCTCGCTGGGCGGCCTTAAAGGAGTGGCCGGTAATCTAGTGCCCAGCCGCTTGTTGCCGGTCCTTGCGCCACTTGGAGCGGTGCTTGATGATCCAATCCGTCAGTGCGCGCTCGAATCCGATGTCGCGACCGGCCTTTTCGGATTCGATCCATTTGTGCTTCAAAATCTCTTCGCGTTCCGCCTGGAATTCCCTGTAAAGCGTAGAGTTCTTCAGCAAATCGTTTGCCGAGGGCGGCTCTTTGGTTTGGTCAGACATAATCGCGAACTCAATTTGCTACGGGCACAGAAGCCTAGCAGTGTGTCAGCCAATGACAACCCCTTTCTGCAACTTCCGCCGAGCGCTCATCCTTCGCCTACTCCGAATGCGCCTTCAGAAGCCGGCCTTTCTTTCCCACTAATATAACACACCAAATGCTTCCTGCCAGCGCGGTCATGCGAATAGCTGGCGCAGGGTTTGGGCGATTTTGATAAACGCCTGCCCCGCGGGTTGGTCGGGGGCGGATACGACCACCGGCACACCCCGGTCGCCGCCTTCCCGGATCTCCGTAAACAGCGGCACTTCCCCGAGAAACGCAACGTGCTGTCGCGCCGCCTCCGCCTGACCGCCGCCGTGGCCAAAGATTTCCACCCGTTCCCCGCCCGGGGCGGTGAAATAACTCATGTTCTCCACAATCCCCAGGATCGGGACGTTCACCTTCTGGAACATTGCGATGCCTTTGCGCACCACACCCAGCGACGCCTCCTGCGGGGTAGTCACGATCACACCACCGTCCAGCGGCACGGTCTGGCAGAGCGAAAGCTGCGCGTCGCCCGTGCCGGGCGGCAAGTCCACGAGCAACAGGTCGAGATCGCCCCACTCCACCGCGCTGAAGAACTGCTGGATGGTCTTCATGATCATGGGGCCGCGCCAGATCACCGGCTGGTCGCCCTCGACCAGGAACCCCATGCTCATCAGCTTCACACCATAGTTCGACGGCGGCACCATCTTCTCCTCCGCGCTGATCGTTGGCCGCTCGTGTACGCCCATCATCAGCGGGATGCTGGGGCCGTAAATATCGCAGTCCAGCAAGCCGACCTTCGCCCCGAGATGCTGCAGCGCGCACGCCAGGTTCACCGACACCGTGGACTTGCCGACCCCGCCCTTGCCGCTGGCCACGGCCACGATCCGCCGAATGCCTGGAACCTTGTGCTGCTGGGCCCAGGGGCTCTGTGGCGCGGCTGCCTGCGGCGATCCTTGCAGTTTCACTTCCACCTGCACTCGCGTCACCCCCGGCAAGGCCTGCAACGCGCGTTCGCTCTCCGACTTGATCTGGTTGGCCACGTCCGGGTTGGCCGTCGTGAGCTGCATCGCGACGCTGACCGCGCCATCATGGGCGGCAATCTGCTTCACGAGGCCGAATGAAACGATGTCGCGGCTGTAGCCGGGGTACTTGACCACTCGCAAGGCGGTCTTGATGTCATCTTCCGTTAGCATGTTGAGGTTGTTTGCACGAACGCCGCAATGTAGAACGGAGCGCAGCGAAGTCAAAAGCAAAGGTACGACAAGCAAAGGCAGGGCGCATTCGCGAGTTGTTGGTTCGGAGTCCCGGCTTTAGCCGGCGAGGGCCAGGATTGGCAAGCCAACGGGCAGGGCGGTGGCGCGCCAGACCGGCTAAAGCCGGGAC
>CAIWJG010000005.1 GCA_903912925.1 uncultured Verrucomicrobia subdivision 3 bacterium
CAGCCCAGGGCAACGCCCTGGGTTCATCGCCCGGTTTGCCGTTGCAGGCCAACGGCCTGCCTCATGGCAGGCGAGGATGAGCCGCGCCTTCATCGCTCCCGATGGTTTGTAGGGCCATGAACCCAGGGCGTTGCCCTGGGCTGGTATGAACGACGCCCTTGGCGTCTCAAATGGTGGAAGTTGTTCGAGGCCGTGAGGGATCTTGGGGAAAGCTATTACCGGAAACGACAGAATCATTGCCACTGGAACATGACGCTCAAATCCTGGCGGCATTGGACATTCTTGTCCGCCGGTGGGCTTGCGGGTTGACCCTCACGCAAAGGCGGACAAGAATGTCCGCGCTCCAGTCACCCGTGCCAACCACGTTGGAAACATCTAAGCCGCTCCACTCGCCGCTTTCAAACCGGCTGGCCCTCGGGTAGCATAGCCTCAGCTTTACGATTTCACTTGGATCTGCGATTCAGAATATGAACTGGAGCCCGCGCGATGCCGACCCCCCCGGCGCGAAAAGTCCAGCGCCTCGTCAGCCGGGGCCAGCGCGGCATTGCACTGGCTGGTCTGCGGCTGGAATACTGTTGTTCAACCTTCCAGCTTTTCAGCTTTTCCCTGGTAGATTTCAGCTTTTCAGCCTTTCCCTGCCAGATTTCAGCCTTCAGCCTTTAGCCTTTAGCCTTTCCGAAGCCTTTCTCGTTCTGACCTGCTCCCTGGCCGCGGTGCTGCTTGCCCGGCAGTTGCGGCTTAAGTGGCGCCACGAAAAAGAGGTGGCGGCCCTGCGCGAGGGCAATCTGCGGCTGGCGGCGGTGCTGGCCGAGCGGCAGCGGTCGGAGGCGGCGTTGCAGGCTAACGAGCAACAGTTCCGCAATGTCTTCGAGCACGCGCCGGTCGGCATTTTCCATTCCCTCCCCGGGGGGCGGTTTCTCGATGTCAACCCAGCCCTGACCCGCATGTTGGGGTATGCCTCACCCGCAGAGATCGTCGCTGCCACCTCCGACATGACCACCCAGATCTACGCGGACCCGGCGCTACGCCCGCGGATCGTGTCTGACCTCCTGTCGAACGCCGGATGGGTCCACTGGGACGCCGTCGTCTGGCGCTGCAAGGATGGCCGGCTGATCACCGTGGACATGACTGGACGCAAAGTCTGCAACGACGCGGGAGCCGTCGTCTATCTGGAGGGTTTTATCGTGGACATCACCCAGCGGCTGGCGGCGGAGGCGGCGCTTAAGGAGAGCGAGCGGTTGTTCCGGACCTTGATCGAAAACCTGCCTTTGATCATCTACGTGTGCGAGGGCCCGGACGAGAAGTCGCTCTATGTCAACCCGGCCTTCACCCGGTTGACTGGATTTACGCTTCCAGACTTGCCCGTGGCCAAGACCTGGTGGGAATTGGCCTATCCCAACCCGGTTTACCGAGAGGAGTTGCGGATCGAATGGCTGCGCCGGGAGCAGCAGTCCCGCGAGACGCAGACGTTGAGCGAGCCAATGGAGACGACCATTACTTGCAAGGATGGCTCCCAGAAGCACCTCCTGGCAGGTTATATTCCCCTGGCGGGCAGGAAGTACATTTTCGCCAGTGACATCACGGCGCGCAAGCAGGCCGAAGCCGCCCTGGCCTGCGTCCTGGCGCAACGCACCGAGGATTGGCGTCAGGCCACCGCCGCCGCTCTCAATGCGAGCGATGAGGAGGCGCGGCGAATCGGACACGAATTGCACGACACCCTCTGCCAGGATCTCATAGGTATTTCCCGCCAGGCCGAGGCTATAGCCTTGGCTGGGGTGCCGACGGAGCGGGAGGCGGACGCCCTGGCGGACCGGTTGCAGCGCCTGGCCGCGCTGGCCGCCGCCGCCGCACGCCAGGCTCGCGGATTGTCGCACCTGCTGGCGGTTTCCGAGCCTTCGGATGCCCCGCTGGAGGAAACGCTGCGCGGTCATGTGCGCCAGTTGGAGGGCCTCTATGGTTTCACCTGCGAGCTGCCGTCGGGCGAGGCGCTGCTGGCCTTTTCCCCGGAGCAGGGGGCCCACATCATCCGGATTATCCGCGAGGCGCTGGTCAACGCCGCACGCCATGCCCGCGCACGGCGCGCCTGGGTGGATTGCCTGTGCGAAAGCGGCCAGGTGATCCTCTCCATCTCCAGCGACGGCAACGCCGCTCCCGATCCGGAAACCTGGAAATCGGGCCTGGGCCTGCGCCAGATGCACATGCGCGCCGCGCTGTTGGGCGCCACTCTCACCTTCCGCCCCGGTCCGCAGGGCGCCGTGGTGCAATTGGTGATGCCTCAAACTCCCGCCTATGATCCCGCCACCCGTTCCTGATTCTCCGCCGCCCATCGGCGTCTTGCTCGTCGAAGACCACCCGGCCATGCGTGAGGGCTTGCGCGCCGCCATCGCCTGCCAGCTCGGAATGCGCGTCGCGGGCGAAGCCGGCACCTGGCACGAGGCGCTGCGGCTGGCGCGCTTGCTGGCGCCGGACGTGCTGGTGCTGGACCTCAATCTGCCCGACGGCAACGGCTGGAGCCTGCTGGAACAATTGCGCAGCCTCAAGGCGCTGCCCCCAACGCTGGTGCTCTCCGTGTGCGACGAGGCGCTCTATGCCCGGCGGCTCCTGCGCGCCGGCGCGCGGGGTTACCTGATGAAGGACGAGCCGATTGGCTCCGTCCTGCAGGCCATCCGCGATGTCCATGCCGGGCGCATGGTCGCCAGCCGGGAGATCAGCTCCGAGCTGATGACCGAGGCGCTGGACATGGCGGAACGGCCCGAGGTGGACGACCCGTCCGCCGCGGCCGGGGAGCTGAGCGACCGGGAGCTGCAAGTTCTCGGCCTGATCGCGCGGCGCATGAGCAACAAAGAGATCGCGGCCAGCCTGAGCCTGAGCGAGAAGACCGTGCATACCTACAAGACACGGCTCATGAACAAGCTCGGCGTGCGCACCACGCCCGAACTCGAGGCGTGCCATGCGGCCTGGCAGAGGCGGGCGGACTGAAGCGGGCGGACTGAAGCGTGGAGCGTGGAGCGGGGAGCGTGGAGCGTGAAACGTGAAACGTGAAACGTGAAGGGAAGCGGGGGGCGTGAAACGTGAAACGTGAAACGTGAAGGGAAGCGGGGAGCGGGGAGCGGGGAGGGGCGCGATGCGGGTTACCGGATTCCCTTCACGTTTCACGTTTCACGTTTCACGCATCCCGTTTCACGTTTCATTCCCCCCTTTCCTACAAAAACCGTTCTTTGTAAGAAGTTCCTACACGTAAAATCAGAACTGCGCTGCTTGCTCCAGATGCCGGACGACTGTTATTTGATCCGGTATGAACCGACAGAACATAGCGCTCCCGTCCACGGCCGGCCGCGTCCGCGTCCTGCTGGTCGAGGACCACCCGGCGGCTCGCGAGGGGCTGCGGGTGGCCATCGCATGCCAGCCGGACCTGTGTGTCGCGGGGGAGACCGATAGCTGGCACGCGGCGCTTTCGCTGGTGCGGCAGGTTGCGCCGGACGTGGTGGTGCTCGACCTCAATTTGTCCGACGGCAATGGCTGGAGCCTGCTGGAACAATTGCGCACCCTGGGAACCCTGCCCCCCACGCTCGTGTTGTCCGTGTGCAATGAAGACGTTTACGGCCGGCGATTGCTGCGCGGCGGCGCCCGGGGCTACCTGATGAAGGATGAGCCGATCGCCTGCGTGCTGCAGGCCATCCGCGAGATTCATGCCGGGCGATTGGTTGCCAGCCCGGCGCTGCGCACCCAACTGATGGCGGAGGCGCTGCAACGCGCGGAACCGCTCGAAGAGGCGGCGGGTCCGGAGATCCCCAACACGCTGAGCGACCGGGAGATGCAGGTGTTCAGCCTGCTGGCCCGCGGGCTGGCCAACCGCGAAATCGCGGGGCAGCTCCGGGTCAGCGAGAAGAGCGTCCACACCTACAAAACGCGGCTGATGAGCAAGCTCCAGGTGCGCACCACCCCCGAGCTGACGGCCCTCTTCCAGGCCTGGCAGATGCCAGGGGGAGGTGCGCCCGCTTTCGGTCACGCGCACCCTGGCTCCGGCAGCCTTCCGCTCCCGGGCGGCTAAGCCGTAGCTGTCAGGCCAACGGCCTGTCATCGAGACGCCAAGGAGCGTCGTTCAGCCACCGCCTATGGCGTCTGAAATTGAGACGCCAAAGGCGTCAATCATACCAGCCCAGGGCAACGCCCTGGGTTCACCGCCCGTTTGTCGGTTGCAGGCCAACGGCCTGCCTCATTCCAGGCGGATGAGTCGCGCCTTCA
>CAIWJG010000006.1 GCA_903912925.1 uncultured Verrucomicrobia subdivision 3 bacterium
GACCCTGCGCGTCCGTGATGCTGACGATCGTATTGTTGAAGGTCGCCAGAATATTAGCAATACCGCTGACGATGTTCTTCGATCCCTTGGCCTTGACAATCTTTTTGCCGGCAAGATCGTCTGCGAGCAACTCGGCCGCAGTCGGGGCCGCAGTCGCAGCCACGATCGCCGGGCCCTCGGCGGGCTTGGCGGCATCGGCAGCAGGAGCGGCACCTTCGGCTCCCGGAGCAGCAGTCTTCTTCGATGCCTTGGCCGGTGGCGCCTCACCCTCGGGTTTGCCAACGGGTTTGTCAGCGGCACCTTCCGGTTTGCTCGCGGGTTTGCCTTCCTTCTTAGGAGCGGGCTTCTTTTTTGCTTCGTCGGTCATGAGCTAGTTAGAGACGTTGGGAGTTGGTGAAATTAATTGCTGAAGGATCAATGGATGCCGGTCTTGGCGGTTGGGCTGCGAACGACGCCGACGGTCTTGCGCGGGCCCTTGCGGGTGCGGGCGTTGGTCTGGGTGCGCTGTCCGCGAACCGGCAGTCCGCGCAGATGGCGAATGCCGCGATAACACTTGATGCCCTGCAGGCGCTTGAGGTTCATGCCAATCTCGCGGCGGAGATCGCCTTCGATGACATACTTGCCATCTTGAATGGCGTGGACAATCTGCGAAAGCTGTTGCTCGGTCAGATCCTTGGCCCGGATAGAGGGATCTATCTTTGCCTTGACTAGGACTTCCTTGGCGTTGGTAGGGCCAATGCCGTAGATGTAGCGAAGCGCGATATCGATGCGCTTATTCGGTGGAACTTCCACGCCAATGATACGAGCCATATATTCTTAAATAGGTTAGACAGGTTGTGCGGACGACGAATCAGCCCTGCCGCTGCTTATGGCGGGGGTTGGTACAGATCACCCGAATGATGCCTTTGCGGCGAATGATCTTACAATTCTCGCAAAGCTTTTTAACTGACGCTCGGACTTTCATAATTAGATCGTTTTCGTGTTCGCAACAATACGCCCCACCGATAAATCGCAGGGCGACAATTCCAACCGCACTTTATGTCCTGGCGCCAATTGGGCAAAGCTCGAACGCGCTTTGCCGCGCACAAACGCCAATAACCGGTGTCCATTAGCCAATTCCACCCGATACATCAGGTTCGGCAGAACTTCAACTACGACACCTTCAACTTCGATGGCACCTTCTCGGGCCATGTCAGAATCTCCGGCTCAGACTCGGTGATTAACACCGTATGCTCAAAATGGGCGGACAGTGAACCATCCTGAGTGACAACTGTCCAGCCATCATTCAAGACTTTTACACCCGGCAAGCCGGAGTTAACCATGGGCTCAATCGCCAGAGTCATTCCCGGCCGCAACTTTGGCGAAGACTTGCCATCCACGAAGTTCGGCACCTGTGGCTCTTCGTGCATCGTCCGTCCCACGCCGTGACCAACAAATTCACGCACGGTGCTGAACCCGTTACCCTCTACATAATTCTGTATGGCCCGGGAAATATCAACTACCCGGCCGCCGGGCAATGCCTGGGCGATGCCCTCGTAAAGAGCCTTCTCGGTCACATCCATCAGCTTCTGAGCTGGCACGTCACAGCCACCGACGGCAACCGTTCGCGCCGTATCCCCAATGAACCCGTTGTAAATAACGCCAACATCAAGACTTACGATGTCGCCCATCCGCAGCACTCGCGGTCCGGCGAGACCGTGAACGACCTGTTCATTGACTGAGATGCAGATCTGACACGGATACTTGCGATAACCCAAAAAGGCACTCTTGGCCCCAAAATGCCTGATCCGCGAGGCCGCAAACTCGTCGATATCCCGGGTGGTCACGCCCGGCTGAACAAAGGCAGCAATTTCGTCCAACACAGTGCCGGCCAAGGCACAAGCCGGTCGCATCGCTTCCAAGTCTCGCTCGCTCTTGAGAACGATCATCAGAACCGGCCCCGGAGCTTCCCCTTCTTCAGGAAGCCGTCGTAATGGCGCATCAGGAGGTGCGTCTCCATCTGGCGCATGGTGTCCAACATCACGCCGACGAGGATCAGCATGCTGGTACCGCCAAAGAACGTGGCTACCGCATAGGGAATCTGCATTTCCCGAGCGAGCCAAATCGGAATCAAGGCAATGATGGTCAGAAACACAGCGCCTGCCAGAGTGATTCGACTCATGGCGTTGTGCAAGTAATCGCTTGTCGCCTGTCCTGGGCGCACGCCGGGTATGTAACCGCCGTTTTTCTTCAGATCATCGGCGATCTGCAATTCGTTGAACTGGGTCGCCACCCAGAAGTAGGAGAAGAAAAGGATCATCAACGCGTAGATCGACATATACAGAATCGCTCCCTCATTGAGCGCGCGGGCAATCTCCATGAAGAACTTCACATTGAAAGTCTGACCGAGCGTCTGGAAAATCTTCTGAGGGAACATCAGAATCGCCTGGGCAAAGATGATGGGCATAACACCCGAGTAGTTAACCCGCAACGGCATGAACGAGGTGCCGCCCGAATACACTTTTCGGCCAACCGCCCGCTGGGCGTATTGTACTGGGACTTTCCGCTGCGCCTGCGTGATAGCTATAACGCCAGCGATCACACCGGCGAGCAATAACAGCAAGGCAATGGCATGTCCGAGGTTGAACCGGGCTTCGATACCGGCGTCGGGGAGGAACATGTCTTTCAGGGCCATTGCCGCCTGGGGCAGGCGCGCCAAGATGCCGATAGTGATAACGAGTGAAACGCCGTTACCAATGCCGCGCTCGGTAATCTGTTCGCCCAGCCACATCAGCAGCATCGTGCCCGTTGTCAGCATTAGCAGCGTTTGGAGGCGGTAAAACCAAATATGAGAGTCCGAGTAGAGCACCAACCGATCCGCCGTATTCCACCCCTGGAAGAGCTTTTCCGGGTTTTCCCACCCAATGGCCATGACCATACCCTGTCCGAGGCACAACAGCACTGTGAGGTAACGTCCGTACTGAATAATCTTGGTTCGACCGCCTTCCTCACGGGCCAGTTTGCTCAAAGTGGGGATGACCGCGGTCAGCAGTTGAATGATGATCGTCGCGCTAATATAGGGCATGATGCCCAAGGCCCCGACCGCGCAATGCTCTAGGGCGCCGCCAGTGAACATACTGTACATCCCCAGCAGTGACCCGCTGGCAGTGCCGGCCTTGCTGGCGAAGTAGGTTTGAAGGACAGTACCGTTCAGGCCCGGGATGCGCACGACCGCCTCCAGGCGGCAGATGGCGAGCACCACCAGCGTGAACAAGAGCCGGGACTTGAGCTCCGGAATCTTGAAGCAATTCAGGAAGGTATTATAGATCGCAGCAAACATGGTCGTATTAGAGTCTGATATCTGAGATCCGAAAACAGAGCGATGCCGAGCGCGCCCAATTCGAACCGCCTACTTCCAAGGTCGATGCCTGGAACGCGAGGTGGTATGTTGATGAATGGAGGCGCACGGTCACTCTAGGGCTTGGCAGGCTCGGCTTGCTTGGCGGTGATAAGTTCACAGATCCCACCCTTGGCCTCGATCTTGGCCCGCGCCGAGGCGCTAAACGCGTGTGCGCTCACGGTGAGCTTCTTGGTCAGATCCCCATCTCCGAGAATCTTGACCCCGGCCGCGCGACCGTTGGCCAGCCCTGCACTCCGCAAGACCGCTTCGTCCACGCGCGCGCCGTCATCGAAGCAGTTAAGCTCTGCGAGGTTCACCGGCAGGTAGCTAATGGTATGACGCTTGTTGTTGAAGCCGCGTTTGGGGATGCGTCGGATCAAAGGCATCTGTCCGCCCTCGAATCCGATTCGGATCGAACTGCCGGAGCGGGCGGTTTGGCCCTTGCCGCCGCGGCCGCTCGTTTTGCCGTGGCCGCTGGCTTCACCTTGGCCCAACCGTTTACGACGGTGCTTGGCGCCTGGACGAGGTTTAAGGTCGTGTAATCGCATAATGTACTAGGCTGTGGGTGCAGCCGCAGGTGGTGGTGAAGAGGGTAGGGGAGTAGCCTCGGGTGCCTTCGGGGCTGGCACCTTCTTAATCTCCAAACCGCGGCCATGGTAAATATCTTCGCGCAGGCGAAGGCTCAGGAGCCCCTGCAGCGTAGCCTTGACGACGTTCGCCGCGTTCTTGGAACCGAGCGATTTGGTCAGGACGTCTTTCACGCCGGCTGATTCGAGGACAGCGCGGACGGTTTTGCCCGCAATGATGCCCGTGCCGGGGGATGCCGGTCGCAGCAGCACCTTTGCACCGCAATAATGCGAGAAGATCTCGTGGGGGATGGTCGCATCCTTGAGCGACACCCCGACCATTTGGGAACGGGCTATTTCGCCGCCTTTGCGAATAGCATCAGCCACTTCGCCGGCCTTGCCTAGCCCAACCCCCACACGGCCATGCTTGTCGCCAACAACAATGAGTGCGCTGAAATTGAATCGGCGTCCGCCTTTGACGACTTTGGCAGAACGATTGATGAAGACCACCTTCTCAACCAGTTCCTGTCCGGACTGCGCATCGTAAGTTGGTTCTGGCTCAGGCCGGCTGCGCCGCCCGCGACCCGGTCCGCGCGGAGATCGGGATTCGCCGCCTCCTGGTCGGGATTCGCCGCCCCCTACTCGGGGTTCGACGCCCCCTACTTTGGTTGGTTCAGGAACAGAGTTTGTTTCCATTATACGTTAGAATTGGAGACCTGCTTCACGCGCTGCGTCGGCCAAGGCTTTCACCTTGCCATGATATCGCGCGCCGCCGCGGTCAAAAACTACTTGTTTGATCCCCTTGGCTAGGGCTGTCTGCGCCGCCAGGGTGCCGATCGTCTTGGCGCTCACCGCGTTGGCGGCAAGCTTGTCCCGGTCCGGCGTTGCCTTGCTCTTGGTTGAAGTCGCTGCCAACGTCCGCCCCGCCTCATCATCGATGAATTGGACGTGGATGTTCTTGTTGGTGAAGCAGACGCTCATGCGGGGGCGACCGTTCGTGCCGCTGACTTTTTGACGGATACGCCAGCGGCGGCGGATCGCCAATTTTTGTTTTTGTTCAGTTCTCATCGCAATTCCTCACGGATTTGGCCGTGAGCTAATAAAGTCTCAAGTGCTCGTGTCCCACCGCTTGGGGGCCACGCGTTACTGCACCGTCTTGCCCTCCTTGCGGATCACACGTTCATCGGAGTAGCGTACGCCCTTGCCCTTATAGGGTTCAGGCGGGTAGAAGCTGCGCAGCTCCGACGCCACCTGACCTACCACCTGCCGGTCGGGGCCTTCGATCGTAATCTTGGTGTTTTCTTCCACTGTAACTTTGATCTGCGCGGGTATCGCATAGACGATCGGGTGCGAAAAGCCCAGGACCATGTTCACGTTGCTGCCCGCAACGGCGGCCTTAAAGCCGACACCCTGAATCTCAAGCTTCTTGACAAAACCATCGGTGACGCCGCGGACCATGTTGTTGACCAGAGCGCGGCTGAGGCCATGCAATGCCCTAGCGTCCGAGTCATCGCCATCGCGGCTGACCAAGATGTTGCCATTCTCCACTTTGAGACTGGTGCGGCGCGGCAGATCCCAGTCGAGCTTGCCCTTCGGACCCTCAACAGAAATCTTCTGGCCTTTGACATCCACCTTCACTTTGGGAGGGATAGCGATCGGTTGCTTTCCAATTCGTGACATAAAATCAAACTGCTAAGGAGAATTGCCCCAATAGGCCGACGGTTGGCTGCTGAACAGCCTTGCGCGCCCGCTTAGATGTTTCAAAACTCCGCTTCATTTTCTCACCAGACGTAACAAATCAGCTCGCCACCAAGGTTTCGCTTGCGCGCCTGAACGTCGGTCACCAGGCCTTCGGAGGTCGAGAGGACCGCCACGCCCAAGCCACCGCGAACGCGCGGTATTTTCGTGGCACCCACGTAGCGGCGCAGACCAGGCGTGCTCACTCGGCGGAGCCCTTCGATGATGCTCTTCTTGCCCTGGTACTTCAACTTCAGCTTGATCGTCTTGGGCAGCTTGCCCTCCACGCTAAAGTCGGCGATGTAGCCTTCCCGCTTAAGGATGACTGCGATGCTCTCCTTGATTTGGGAGTGAGGTAGTTCGACGTTCGGGAGCAGCGCACGGTTGGCGTTGCGGATCCTGGTCAACATGTCGGAAATCGGATCGTTCATAGTATTACCAACTGGCTTTGGTCACACCCGGGATCAGGCCGTTCAGGGCGCCCTCACGGAATGTCATGCGCGAGCAGCCGAACTTGCGGAGGTAGCCGTGACGGCGGCCGCTCATCGAACAGCGGTTGACCAGTCGGGAGGGGCTGGCGTCTCGCGGGAGGTTGGCCAAACCAGCATAATCGCGTTTGGCTTTCAACTCGGCCCGAATAGCGGCGTACTTCTTGACCGTTTCGGCCTTTCTCTTGTTGCGTTCAATCCATGCCATCTTAGCCATAAGAAATTACTGTGCTTGAACCGGCTTCACTGCGCTTTCGGTTTTCTTGGTTGGTTGTTTTGCCTCGGCGAAAGGCATCCCCATCAGCTTCAATAAGTCCAGCGCCTCTTGGTCGCTCCGCGCGCTGGTCACTATCGTGATGTCCATGCCCTGCTGACGTTTGATCTTGTCCAGATCAATCTCCGGGAAAATCGTCTGGTCCGCCACACCCAGCGAATAGTTTCCTCGGCCGTCGAAGGACCGAGGCGAGAGGCCACGAAAATCACGAATCCGAGGCAGCGCCGTGGCAATGAGCCGATCGAAGAACTCGTACATCGCATCGCGGCGCAGCGTCACCCGACAGCCGATCGGCACGCCTTCGCGAAGCTTGAAATTGGCGATGTTATGACGCGATTTGCTGGTAACCGGCTTGCGGCCGGTAATCAGCGCCAAGTCTTTGGCCGCGTCGTCCATTGCGCTCTTCTCGAGCGAGGCGCTCACGCCCATGTTCACCACGATCTTCTTGATCTGTGGTATCTGGTGAAGGTTGGTGTAATTGTGCTTTTCTTTCAGCACTGGCACCACTTCTTTAACGTATCTTTCGTAAAGTCTAGCTTTCATTTCGCTGTCTTCCGGATTTTGCCGGAGCGTTTGCTCAAATCGAAATAGTAAATTCTGGTCGCCATCACAGGTTTACGCTTTGGCTGGTGCTAGCGACGGCGCTGCATGCCGTGCGGCCCGCGCGTCGAATTCCTCGGCTTTCATCACATTCGAGATATGAATGGAGCCCTCGCGTTCGACGATCTGACCCTGAGGGTATTGTTGGCTCTTGCGCATGTGCTTCTTAATCATATGCGCGCCCTCGATGATAACTCGTTGCTTCTTCCCAATGACGGTAATTATCCGGCCGCGCTTACCTTTGTCCGCGCCGGCAATAATCACCGCTTCCTCGCCCTTTTTTACATGAAATGTGCGCATAACTGGAATTCGTTGAGTCAGATGACCTCCGGCGCGAGTGAGACGATCTTCATGAACTTCTTGTCCCGGAGTTCGCGTGCGACCGGGCCAAAAATGCGCGTGCCGCGCGGGTTGAGCTCTTTGTCAATCAGGACAATGGCGTTGCTGTCGAAGCGGAGATACGAGCCATCACTGCGGCGGATCACCTGGCGGGTTCGCACCACGACGGCATCCACCACTTCGCCCTTCTTAACGGTGCCATCGGGCGCCGCCTCTTTAATATGGGCTTTTATGATGTCTCCCACACGGGCGTAATACTGGTTACGGCCGAGCACTCCGATTGCGGCTGCCCGTTTCGCGCCGGTGTTGTCTGCCACGTCTAAGATGGAACGTACCTGTAACATAAGAACTATTGAGTAGCTGGTGATCGGCTGCGGGTCACATCAAACTGCCACGCGAGCCACGCCCGAGCCGCGTTCCACGATTTCAACCAAGCGCCACCGCTTGGTCTTGGAGAGCGGGCGGGTTTCTTCCAGCCGCACATGATCGCCCACTTTGGCCTCGCCCTTCTCGTCGTGCGCATAGAGCTTCTTGTAGCCGGTGACGACTTTCTTGTACGTCGGGTGGGGAAAGCGCCGCTGGATCCGCACAATGATGGTCTTGGTCATCTTGTTGGAGATGACTTCGCCCACACGCTCTTTGCGTTTGGCGCGGGCGGCTTCGGAAATGGTGGTGGTTTCAGCCATACAAAAAATCTATGCCGCCTTACGGCGCAGTTGTGAAATGCGGGTTTCAACGCGCGCGATGTCACGGCGCAAAGTACGCAGGCGCGCCGGCTTCTCGAGCTGAGCGCTGGCCTGCTGCAATCGCAGATTGAATATCTCCTGACGCCAGTTCCGGCCATCGGCCACCAGCTCTGCCAGCGTCTTTTCTTGAATTTCTTTCCGTTGCGTCTTCTTCATGATTAAGGTCTTCGGGGCTGCCTGCCTAACCCATATGATGCCGAGAGATGAACTTCGTCTTGATCGGCAGCTTCGTGGCCGCCAGGCGCAACGACTCGCGTGCGACGGCTTCCGTAACACCGTCCACTTCGAAAAGCACGTTTGCTGGGCGGATCACCGCGACCCAAGACTCCAGCGGACCTTTGCCTTTACCCATTCGCGTTTCCAAGGGCTTCTTGGTGAAGGACTTTTGCGGAAATACGCGAATCCACATCTTCCCGTGGCGCTTCATATTACGCGCGATGGCGACACGGGCGGCCTCGATCTGCTTGGTGTCCAGCCAGCAGCGTTGCAGCGCCATTAACCCGTACTCGCCGAACGACACCTTGTGGCCCCGCATCGCCAGACCGGCGCGGTTGCCGCGGTGCATCTTGCGGTACTTTACTCTATCGGGTATCAAGGGCATAGTAAAGTCTTTCTATCCAAATCTCAATTCGCGGCCACGGCGGGCTGCGTCTGCGGGGCTTGTGGCTTGGTGTCGCCCTTGCAGATCCAACATTTAATTCCCAGCTTGCCATAGACCGTCTTGGCCTCGGCAAACCCGTAATCGATGTTCGCGCGCAGAGTGTGCAGCGGCACCCGTCCCCAGTGATACTGCTCGACGCGCGCCAGTTCCGCGCCGCCCAGTCGGCCGGCGCAACGGATCTTAATCCCTTCGGCGCCGAAATCCTTCGCGGTCTGCAGGGCCTTCTTCATCGCCCGGCGGAACGAGACGCGGCGCTCCAATTGCAGCGCGACATTCTCCGCCACGAGCTGCGCGTCAGTCTCCGGCGTTTTGACTTCGACGATGTCCACGTAAATCTCTTTTCCGGTCATCTTGCTCAGTTCTTCCTTGAGCTTGTCGATTTCCGCGCCCTTGCGCCCGATCACGATGCCCGGCCGAGCGGTCAGGATGGTAATCCGGCACCGGCTGGCGGCTCGCTCGATGTGGATCTGCGGCACCGACGCCGATTCAAGTTTCTTCTTTAACAGCTCGCGAATGTTGCGGTCTTCGGTGAGCAGCTTGCCGAATTCCTTCTTGCCTGCGTACCATTTAGACCGCCAATCGTGGTTGACGGCGACGCGGAGACCGATTGGATTAGTTTTTTGGCCCATACCTTATTCGTCTGACAATACAATCTTGATGTGGCAGTTACGTTTGAGGATCGGACCAGCCGAGCCGCGGGCTTTGGGCGTGAACCGCCGGAGGGTGGAGGCGGTCTGCGCTAGAGCTTCTTTGACGATCAGGCGGTCAGTTCTCATGCCATTATATTCTTTCTTATGCTCTTTGAGGTCCTCGGCGTTGGCGATCGCCGATTTGAGCGTTTTGGCGACAAACCGGGCACCTTTGCGCGGCACGACCGCGAGGACGGCCTGCGCGTGCGCGGCGGGCATTCCCTGGATTTGGCGCACGACTTCGCGCATTTTCTGCGCGGACATGCGGACGTTCTTGGTGATGGCGAAAACTTGCATATCGTTACTTCGCTTCGGCTTTGGCCGTATGCGCACCGTGCTTCTTGAACGTCCGCGTCGGCGAGAATTCGCCGAGCCGATGGCCGACCATATTCTCGGTCACGAACACCGGGTTAAAGACCTTGCCATTATGCACGGTGAAGGTCAGGCCGACGAAATCCGGCGTGATCATCGAACGCCGCGACCAAGTCTTGATCGGCGTCTTAGACATGGTCGCCTTCGCCTTCGTGATCTTCTCCAGCAAATGCCCGTCAATGAACGGGCCTTTTTTGATTGAGCGTCCCATAGGTCAGAAATGCAGTGATGGAGTCAATCCGTGTGTCATCATACGTTCTTCATGGGCCGGCCGTCGCGCCGCACCAGGATAAACCGGTTTGAGTGTTTCTTCTTGTTACGCGTCCGATAGCCTTTAGCCAGCAGACCCCACGGCGACGTAAGCTGTTGCCAGCCACCGCCGGACTTCGATTTGCCTTGGCCGCCGCCGTTCGGATGGTCCACCGGGTTACGCGTTACGCCACGGTTGATCGGCCGGATGCCCAAGTGCCGGGAACGGCCCGCCTTGCCCAGGACCACGTTCTCGTGTTCGCTGTTGCCGACCTGGCCAATGGTGGCGTAGCAATTCTCGTTTACGCGCCGAATTTCTCCGGAGGGCAGGCGAATCTGCGCGTAGCCCTCATCGCGTGACATCAGCGTTGCCGAACCACCCGCCGAGCGCACCATTTGCGCCCCCCGTCCGGGAATGATCTCAATGTTATGAATCGGTAGGCCGACTGGGACCGTCCGCAGGGGCAGGCTGTTGCCCAGTTCTGCCGGAGCTGTGGGCCCGCTCATCAGCTTCACGCCGACCTGCAGGCCGCTCGGAGCGATGATGTAAGTCTTTTCGCCGTCCTTGTATTCCAGCAAGGCTAGTCGGGCACTGCGACGCGGATCGTACTCAATGGCTATCACCGTGGCCTCGACCCCATGCTTGCTCCGCTTGAAATCCACCAAGCGAATCTTCTGCTTGTGGCCGCCGCCGATGCCTCGGGCCGTGACACGGCCATATACATTACGCCCGCCGGTACGCTTGCGCGTCTCGACCAGTCTTTTCTCTGGCTTGGTCTTCGTAATGTCGCTGTAATCCGCATACGCGATGTATCGCGTGGACGGCGTCAGCGGTCTAAATGTCTGTACTGGCATAAATCAATAACAATTCCCAAGTCAGCTACTTGGAGAGCGAAGCCATTATTCCTGCCCCCAGTCGGGTGGTCAGTTATCGGTTCCGCAGGTTATGCTGTCCGTGCCCTACAGGAGCAAACGGAGCTAGGAATATAGCAAAGCCAATTCTAAGCGCAATAGGTATTTGCAAATATATTTCAGTGCCAAAAACCGCCCCCCCAGAAGGGATGCGAGTGTCCTCGCGACGCGCCCGGAGCGCGACTGGCCTCCGACGCAGCGGCACCGACGGTCGCATGCCCGCGCTGAGGCCGAGCCTCAATTGCGTGATGACGTGCTGCAGATGAGGACGGCCGGGCTCCAGCAGGCGTGCGTCCGCGCGCTACCCTCGCTCGCCCTCCCGAGCTAATCGCTTGACACGAAACCCCGGCTCCCCGAGTCCGGATTCGCCCATTGTCATTGATCGGCAGGAACACTCGTGGCGGCCGGACCCCGCCATTGCTGTGCCACGCGGGCAAGCGGTGCCGCCCCAAGCAAAGTCGTGAGCGACCCTTGCTCGCCGGTCCGAGGCTCGTTTGCGATGCCCAGCCGGTGGCCTAATGCTTTCCGCACCTGAGGTAATTCGTCCGCCCCCAGTGAGACAAACCCAAGACCCGAGATAGCTTACCCAGCCCGATCTTCGCTGCTCAACGCCTTGAAAGCCATCGCCGCAGCCGCGCCACCGGCGAAGTCGGCCACCAGGTGAATCCACAAGTTCGCGCCTTTCACCAGGTGCATTACCGTCACGCCGATGGCCACGGCGGGATTAAAAGCGCCGCCGGAGATGCCGCCGACGGCGAAGGCCATCACCATGACCGTGAAGCCGATAGCGAGGCCGTAATTTGAGTTGCCGCCCGTGGCTTTAGCCGTCGCAGTATTCAGCACCACCCAGCAAAGCGCAAAGGTGCCGAGGAACTCCGCGAGCAAGGACGGGACAATCTTGAGGTCGCCCGGGGTGGCTTCGGGGTTGCCCTTCAGGTAGAGCGCTGCCACGGCCGCCAGAACGCCCCCCGCCACTTGCGCTGCCATATAGCCGGGCACTTCTGCGGTGGCGCACTTGCCGCGGAGCCACACCGCGAGGGTTACCGCCGGGTTGTAGTGGCCGCCCGAAATGTGGCCGCCGGCATACACCATCACCATCAGCGCCGACCCGATGGCTAACGGGGCGAAATTGCCGACGTCCGGTTTGATGACGCACATTCCTACGGTGAAGACGAGGAAGAATGTCCCGATGGATTCGACTAGATATTTATTCATGTTCTCTGTTTGTATTTAGGTTGTTTTGACCGCTGTCCCGCAGAGGCGCAACGATTCCAAGCGCGGGTTCGGTTCACGGCCCCGCAACCCTAAAGCGGCTTTAATGCGCGGTCAAGTGACTCGCTGTCAGGACAGAAATTTCGTAAGGTGGCTCGCGTGACCGCGTTCCGTCCGGGGCACGACGTTTTTCTCGCATCTCAACTCCTCGAAGTTTGAATGCCAGGTCTTCGGGGGCTTCATGGGACAACCCCTCTCCCGTAGTTCCCCAACCCTCTTTTTTGATCCGGCAAATTTGCAAAGAGCAGCGTCCCGAAAGCACCACCCCCTGGTTGGCTTCACCCGCTGGCGAACCACAACTCCCAGCGCAATTCCTGTTCCAAGGCTAAATCCAAGTCGTGAGCCAGTTCCTTGAGCGTCACCTGTCCCAATCGAAATGGCTGGCTGTGCCGCAGCGCGTAGGCGCTAAAGAGCACAAAGCCCAGGATTGAAATCAGCATCTGCGCCAGCATGGCGACTGGCTCGTGATGGTAGCAATGCTCCAAATGATAGAACTGCGTCAGTTCATTGAACGCTTGGTTTTCAATTCCCCAGCGCCGATGCCCTCCTTCATAGATGACCTTGCAGGGGTAGCCTGGAATGGCGCGTAGTTAAGCCCTTTGATTTTTGGTGGTTTTGCGAGAGCGCAGGTGGGCTTTCCAGTGGTTACGGGGCCGGGTCATCAACGAGTAACGCCTGTGGCGGCGTTTGATGACGCGCGGTTCTGCTCGACCGGGACGGTCCGGCACCAGCCCTTGGGCCAGAGTTTGGAGCAGATCATTGGTCAATTGCAGGGCTTTGCGGCGGCTGGAGGCTTGAGCGATCACTTGGCTGAAGTGGCGCATGGTCTGCCCCGAGGTCTTGAAGCTGAGGCGAGCCACATCCTGATCATAAATGCCAGCGGCTTCGGCCATGATTCCGCGGATCAGGTTGTAGGCGATGAGATGCAGGAGCACTTCGCGGTGGCGCAGGGCCGGGCTCAGACAACGGAGCAGGTCCATTTGCATGGTGGTTTTGATGTGCCGGAAGAACAGCTCGACCGACCAGCGCCGCGCGTAGAGTTGGGCCAATTCGGCGGCGGGGTAGGCGACCGGATCGAGCAGGGTGGTGACAGAAACGATGTACTTGGGACGAAAGCCGGGGATACAGACCGGATAGCGAATCAGGCGCAAGGGGATCTGGGCGGGCAAGGCGCTCCAGAGTCTGCGGGTGGCGGTTTTGCGTTTGCGTTCGGGCTTGTGCCAGGTGACCCGCCGGTCGTAGGGGCCCAAGCGTTTGCCTTGGCGGAAATCGTGGGTTCGGGACTCATTGAGGCGCAGCAAGGTCCGCAGGGACCCTATTATCTGTGGACGTGCAAGCTGAAGGGCAAAACGGTCTGCGTCGCCCTCTCGCGGCCGCAATATCTCCTGCTGGCCCAAGCCATCCGCAACAACCGCCTCACCCAAAAGCTCCTGGAGCGCATGCAGACGCTGACCCTCAAAACCATCTTGCGCAAGGTGCCCGGCGTCAGGAAACGCAAGTGACTGCGTTCACGTATGTTATGTGATAACTACGCGCTATTCGAGGCTACGGTGTGCCCGCGGGGACAGCCTGGACGGTCCGGCTGGCAGCAGCCGACACCAGTAGCGAGGGGCCAAAACGCCCCGCTGTTCGTGTGCTTCATGGTTTTGGCGCGTGGGCAAAGCCGGGGGCCCAGCGCCAGACCCAAGCCGGGGTCGCCGGATGGCCCAACTTTGACCCCGACTTTGCGGAAGAATCCGGTTTTCTTGAGCCTTATCTAAGCGCCCTTCGGGACAGTCCGCTCGTGGTCGGAAGGCTGAGAGCAATCCGAAAGCCGAATTCCCGAATCTCCGGATGATGTGCAAGACATGCGGGATTGCCCGCGGAGGGTTCGGAGATACATGCCATCTGCCATCGCAAGGCGAGGATTATGAAGATCGATTTGGTTGGGTGCTTTGTTTTTGCCGGTCTAATGGAGTTTTCGCGGTGCAAAATAGGGTGAGGTTTTGCCAAAGCTGGTGAAGTGCCAGGAGGCGCGTCCCGGCATATTGCAGCATCGCTGGATGAGGATTAGCAATTCGCATGGCGGGAGACCGCCGCGGAAAACAACCACTGACCGCGAGATCAGCGACGTCCTTAACGGCTTAATGCTTTAGTAAAATGAACAAGACCTACACGACAATTGACGGCAATGAAGCGGTGGCTTATGTGGCCTACCGTTGCAACGAAGTGATGGGGATTTATCCCATTACCCCATCCTCGAACATGGGCGAGTGGTGCGACCAATGGGCCTCGGAAGGGGTCAAGAATCTCTGGGGCACCATCCCCTCGGTGGTGGAAATGCAGAGCGAAGGCGGCGCGGCCGGCGCGGTGCATGGGGCGTTGCAGACCGGCGCGCTGACCTGCACGTTTACGGCGTCGCAGGGCTTGCTGCTCAAGGTGCCGAACATGCTCAAGATCGCGGGGGAGCTGACGCCCACTGTGTTCCACATCACCGCGCGCACGCTGGCCACGCACGCGTTGTCTATCTTTGGCGACCACAGCGATGTCATGCTGGCGCGCACGACGGGTTTCGCCATGCTGAGCTCGGCAAGCGTGCAGGAGGCGATGGACTTCGCCCTGATCGCGCAGGCGGCGACGCTGGAGAGCCGGATTCCCTTCCTGCACTTCTTCGACGGGTTCCGCACGTCGCATGAGGTGTCGAAGATCGAGCTGGTGGACGAGGACATCATCCGCAAGATGATTAACGAAGATCACGTCATTGCGCATCGGCAGCGGTCGCTGAACCCGGACCGGCCAGTGTTGCGCGGGACGGCGCAGAATCCGGACGTGTTCTTCCAGGCGCGCGAGGCGTGCAATTCGTTCTACGCCGAGTGCGCCGACATCACCGCCAAGGCGATGGACCAGTTTGCCGCCATAACCGGGCGCCAATACAAGCCGTTCCAATATGTCGGCGACCCGAACGCCGAACGCGTGCTGATCATCATGGGATCGGGTGGCGAGACCGCCGATGAAACGGTGGAGTATCTGAACCAGCAGGGGGCGAAAGTGGGTGTGCTGAAGGTGCGGCTGTATCGGCCGTTCGACGTGCAGCGCTTCATGGAGTCGCTGCCGGCGACCGTCAAAGCCCTCGCGGTGCTCGACCGGACGAAGGAATCGGGCGCGTTGGGCGAGCCGCTTTACCTGGACGTGGTGACCGCCCTCACCGAGGGCCTCGCGGCGGACTTGGGTGTGCTCAAGTCCATGCCGAAGGTGCTCGGCGGACGGTATGGGCTCTCTTCGAAGGAGTTCACGCCAGCGATGATCAAGGCGGTGTTTGAGAACCTGGTCGCCGCCAAGCCCAAGAACCACTTCTCGGTGGGCATCAACGACGACGTGACCCACCACAGCCTGGTGTGCGACGCGGAATTCTCCACCGAGTCCGACAAGGTGGTGCGCGCGATGTTCTACGGCCTCGGCTCGGACGGCACGGTCGGGGCCAACAAGAATTCGATCAAGATCATTGGCGAGAATACGGACAACTACGCCCAGGGCTACTTCGTCTATGACTCGAAGAAGGCTGGCGCGGTGACGATCTCCCACTTGCGCTTCGGGCC
>CAIWJG010000007.1 GCA_903912925.1 uncultured Verrucomicrobia subdivision 3 bacterium
AGCGCTTGGCCCGGCTTGAGCACCTTCGCTCGCGGCGGATTCAAATGCACGTAATCACACACGGTCTTGAGATACCCGTGGCCGCTCCCATCCACGATCAGCGCCTTAACCCCTGCTATGGGGCAGGTGTGTCCGGAGGCTACTCCCAGGCCCACACCAGTAAGGCACCTGAGACTGGCCGGAGCCGCAACCTGTTGGGAAGCATTCCGAAGAGTATCCGAAAGGTATCCGAAGGGTATCCGAAGGGTATCCGAACAGCAATTCTCACTATGGGACGATGGGACAAATGGGACGGATGGCGGATGATCATGCGTGGCCTGGAACACCCTAAAGGGTGGACACCGAACCTCCCAGACCAGCCAAAATGAGAACTGCTGGCTACCCCGGGTTAGCGTCCGTGCGGGTTTCAACCCCAACGGTTGTGTCCCACCTCCGCCATCGGGCATTATCGTTGGGGTTGGCCGACACCACCGGCTTTTCCCAGGGGTGCGAGCCGCGAGCTGGGCTTCGGGATGGAATCCCTTTGGGATTCAACTCTGGAATTTCCGAAAGGCATTAGGGCTAGCCCTCAGGCCGTTCGCGGCCTGCCACCAGCCAGTCCTGCGCATACGTGGGTAGCCCCACCGAAACCAGCGAAGCCCCGCGTTAATTGCGTAAGATGATATATTACAATACCTTACGCGATCCACGTCAGGCCGCCCCCAGACCAGCACCAGACCGCCTCCAGACCGACCCGTGAAGGCAGAAGGCAGAAGGCAGAAGGCAGAATCGCGCGGCGGTGCTTCGGACGGGCCAGGGGTGGTTAGCGAGGGGCTTGGGGCCGGTGCGCGCTCAGGCCGGTGTCACACCGGGAGGCCTTCTGGGCCTGGGCGGCTTGGAGCAACTGGTCGTTGGCGGGCAGGCTGGCGCGGCTGGCGGGGGGGTGCCAGAGGTGATAGCAGATCGCCCAGCCGCGGACATCCAGGCGGCGGGCGCCGGTGTTCATCAGGCGGACGGCCAGTTCGGAATCCTCGCGGCCCCAGCCGGTGAAGGCTTCGTTGTAGCCGTTGACCTTGAGGAGGTCGTCGCGCCAGATGGCCAGGTTACAGCCGCGTATGCCGCGCAGGTCGGAACGGTAGCGGCGGGCGGGCCAGGGCCAGCGATAAGCGTGTTTGAGTCCGCTCAACTGCCGGCTGAGGAGCGCGCGGCGGCGGTCGGCGGTGAACTCGCCCCGGCCAAAGAACGACGCCCCGGCCTGCTCAATCAACGCGCGGTGACCCTGGACGAACGTGCCCGGTCGGGCCAACCGCAGGTGATCAGCCACGAACCAGGGGTGGGGGATAGTGTCGCCATCCTGAAACACCAGGTAGTCGCTGGTCGCGCGGGCGATGGCGAGGTTCAGGATGCGCGCGCGGCGAAAACCGGTATGCTCCTGCCAGACCCGGGCACACGGGAAGGGCTGCTTCGCCGCCCAGCCCTCGAAGGCGGCGCGGGTCGGGTCGTCTGAGCCGTCGTCAGCCAGCACCACTTCGTGCGGCAGTTGCGTTTGCCGGCTCAGGGCGTTTAGCAGCCGGAGCAGGTAATCGGGCTGGTTGAAGGTGTTGACCACGAGGGCCAACGCAGGCGCGGGGCTCATTTTGCGGGCTTGAGTCTGGCCTCGCGGACCTTGGCGTAGCGGGTTACGGTGGAGAAGGCCCCGAGCCAGGCGATGTAGTAACCGGGCCAGCCGTCGAGGAAGCCCAACTTAAAAATGTAGGCGCGGAGGAACTTCCACACCGGACGGAAGGTCAGATCCAGCCACCCGGCGCGGCGGCCCGTCTCCAGGCAATGGCGCACGAAGGGATCGGCATAGCGGCCGATCTTGTCCAGTTGCCAGTTGATGCTCTGGTTGCTGTAGTGCCGCAGGTCGGAGCGCAAATGCCCGATAGCGCCTTTGACTTCGAGGCGCTCGTGGATTTCGATGCCCGTCCACGCCGCCGAACCCTTGCGCCAGAGCCGCCGCACGCGGTCGGGATACCAATCGCCGTGCCGTATCCAGCGGTCGCAGTAGAAGGAGCAGCGGGGGAAGTCGAAGGCCGCATAGGGGCCATTCCGCGCCGGGTCAGCGATCGTCGCGGCTATCTCGTCCCACAGGGCCGGGGGGACTTCCTCGTCGGCGTCCAGGGAGAGAATCCACGGGCCGGAGGCTTTGTCGGCGGCGGAGTTCTTCTGGCCCACAAACCCCTTCCAGGGCTCGCGAAAGACCTTAGCCCCCCGGGCCGCGCACAGCGCGTCCGTGCCGTCGCGGACATCCTCATTGAGGACCACAATGACCTCGCTGGCCCGATCTGTTATGCTCTGGAGCGCCCGCCCGATGCGGCCGGCCTCAGCGCCGGAAATCAGGCAGACGGAGACGGGAAGTTTGGCCATAGCAGCCGGAACGCTAGCGGAAGGATGGGGCGGCTGGCAATACGCAAAGGACCGCAAAGGACCGAAAAAGGAGTTGCGCGGCAGCGGGCGTGGCTGTCAGGCTGCTCGAAATGAAGCAAACACGCATCGCGGTTTTAGGGGTGTATCGCTCGGGATCGACAGCGGTCGCGGGGGCGCTACACCACTTGGGCGTGGATATGGGGCCGCCGTTCTTTGAGGGGTTTTACGAGTCCGCCGGGCTCTCGAAGCAACTCCGGAAGTGGTGGGACGAGCCGCGCCTGGTGGAGCGGGTTGGTCAGGCCAAGCGGGTGCGAGTGCTGGAGCAATGGATCAAAGAGCGGGAAGCGGTCGGGACATTGTGGGTGGGCATGAAACATCCCCTGCTGTCGCTGTGTGGCGAAGACCTGGTGCAGGCGTGGGGGCCGGAGACGCGCTTCATTCGGTGCTGCCGGCCGCTGGAGGACTCTATTGACTCGCTGAAGCGACTGGGCCGAAGCGTGGATGGCGCATTCCTCCAGGGGACGCTGATGGCGGCGCTGGATCGTTTCTTTGCGGGCCGGGAACATCTGGCCATCGAGTTTGCCGATCTCATGAGCAACCCGCGTCGCGAAGTCGAGCGGCTCATGGAGTACCTGAACCTTACGGCGGATGCAGCCAGGATCGAGGCCGCGGTTCGTTTCATTGAGCCGGGCAAGAAGTCCAAGGTTGAAGCCGAACAGGGAGAGAAGATCGGGGCTGGAAAGGCACCGGGGCCGGGGACAGTGTGGGGGGCCATACGCAAGGTAATCACCGGCCGCGACGAATAGGCCCCAATGAAAGTCAGCGGATTCACCTTTTTGCGCAACGGACAGAAACTGGGCTATCCGCTCGTGGCCTCGATCCGCTCCGTGTTGCCCATCGTGGACGAGTTCGTGGTGGCGCTGGGCGCCAGCGAGGATGACACGGAAAAGCTGGTGCGCGAAATCGGGGACCCGAAGATACGCATCATCCCCACGCAGTGGAACGAGCGCATCCAGAGCGATTACAGCGTCAAGGGCTTTGTGTATGGCCAGCAAAAGAGCATCGCGCTGTTCAACTGCACCGGAGACTGGGCGTTCTACCTCGAAGCCGACGAGCTGGTGCATGAAGACGAGTTGCCTAAGATCCGCGCCGCGATGGAGCGTCACCTGGATGACCCGCGCGTGGAGGCGCTGGCGTTCGACTATCTGCACTTTTACGGCAACGCCAACACGTATGCCTGGTCGCCGCGATGGTATCGCACCGAGGCGCGCATTCTGCGGAACACGATCCCGGCGTGGGGGCCGGAAGGGATGTTTTTTGTGGTGTTGGAGACGCACAAGCGCGGGCGGTATCCGCGCGCGGCGCACACCGGCGCGACGATCTACCACTACGGCTGGGTTAAGAGCATGTCGCAGCGCACCGCTAAGCGCGACCAGAACGTGAAGTTCTGGGGTGCCCCGCGGCAGTTCGTGGACTCGGCTGATATTGATCCCGAGGTGCTCAAGCCTTTCACCGGCACGCACCCGAAGATGATCCGGGATTGGCTGCCGCCGGCAGAGGGTCTGTTTCAGGCGAACCCCAACCACAAGTTGACCTCGCGGGAGCGGAAGCACCGCCTGATGCTGCGCCTGGAGAAGTGGTTGGGCCTGCAGTTCCGCAAGAAGCATTACAAGCTGGTTGCGTAAGAGCTGCCCTACTTTGCGGGGCGCGTGGAGAGGTGATCGGACAACAACTCCGCGACCGCCTGGTGACCGGTGCTGTTCCAATGCCCGTCAGTCTTGAAGGTCAGTGTTTCCCCGGTCTTGCTCTTGCGGGCGAGGAAGCTCGGCAGCAGATCGATCGTCTCGATATGCAAGGCGCGGGTAATGGAAAAGAGCGTCTCCGTGCGCGCCTTTTCGTTAGCCAGCTTGTTGGGCCGGCTGGCGCGGGCTTCGGAAAGCTCTACCTGCGCGGGAATGTGGACCACGATAAACCGCGCCTTCGCGGCCCCACAGTCGGCTTGGAACTCCGCCAGGAAGTGCTTGGCCACGGCAAACCGCTCGTCCGTCTCGGCAATCGTTTGCCCGAGCTTTTCGTCCTCGATCTTGCGGTTCACCCGCGTGAGCCGGCGGAGGTCAGCCCGATACCATACGTAGTTGCACAGGTAGGAATGGTTCTTGACCCAATCCTCAAAGGGTGTGGTCAGTGGTTTGGCGGGGTTGACGACTTGCACTTCCCCGTTGACTACCTCGGCGTGGATCTTCTTCCGGTCCACATTATCCACGAAGTCATTGTTGAAGAACATGAGGATGACGACGTCGTCCGGGCGGAGCTGCTTCCTGACCTCGGTCGAGAAGATCAGGTATTCGACCACAGTGCCTATGCCGTCGATGCCGTAGTTGTGGACGCTGTAATCCTTGAGCAGGAGGTTCATCTTGTCAGTGAACACCTCACCCTGATCGACGCCCCAGCCCCAGACGAAGGAATCCCCGAATACAGAGATGCGATGGGGTGCTTTGTCCCGCTTGGCTTCCAGGCTGACCTGCTTTCTGAAGCCGGCGGCATCCAGGGCGATGAGCACGTCGAAGTCCGGTCGTTTGAATCTGGCGGAGTAGAGCTTCCTTCCGCGCCAGCCGAGCACGGGGTCGAACTCATGAAATGCCTTCAGGGGATTGACGTTGGAGGGCGAGTACCCTGCCAGGCGCAGCACGCCCTCACCGACAACCGCCGTGGCGAGCACCGATAAAAGGATCGCCAGCATCGCAAAGAGAATGCGTCGGCCGCCGCGTGGGTGTGGAGGGGTTGGTGGCTGCATGCAGGGCGGATCCTCGCGGAGGGCTATTCCGGCGGCTGATTAGGCGCAAGAGGCATATCCACAGAGGAGATCATAGCCACGGCTAAAGGGCGAGGCGTCCGGCCATTAAAACAGCGTGTAGATGAACGGCGCGACGGCGGTGCCGCCCAGGATGATCAGCGCCGCCAGGGCGAGCAGCGTAATCAGGATGGGGATCATCCAGTACTTCTTGTTGTGCTTCAGGAAGAGGAAGAACTCCTTGATGATGCCGGCCTGCTCTTCCTGTTGGGCCTTCTCAAAGGCGCTCTTCTTATTCTCGCTCATAGGACACGCTTAAAACTGCCGATAATAACGGTTCGGGTCATCCACCTGCTCGGCGTCCTGCCAATAGGTCGCCGCGCGCTTGTCGAAGGTCTTGCGTACCGGGCGCCGGCCAAGGGCGCGCATGAGCAAGCCCAGGCCAGTCACCAGCACGAAAAACACGATGCCCAGTGCCAGATTGCCCACTACCGTGCCGATGCAGCAAGCCACAAAATACCAGCCAACGTAGATCGGCCGCGCTATCTGCGGCAGCGCCAGCAGCAGCAACCCCACCGCCAGGCCGCCACCGCCAACCTCAGCGGCCAGCGGGAGATTCCAGCCTTTGCCGCGCAACCACCCCAGCAGCAGCAGCACCACCGCGATACACGGAAAGCCGATAACCAAGCTCAGGGCAAACTTGCGCCGCTCCTGCGGGCCGGGGTTCCAATTGACTTCTTTGAAGGGATTGACCATGCGGGTTGGAGTTAATCGAGCTTGAAGCTGGCGATGTACTTCTGGCGTTCCTCGGCGCTGAGCGCGGGCTGTTCCGAGCGCCGCAGCAGGCAGTTCTCCAGCACCAGCACATCCATCTCCGACGCCATGAAGCAGCGGTACGCATCCTGGGGCGTGCAAACGATGGGCTCGCCGCGGATGTTGAAGCTGGTGTTGATGATGATGCTGCAGCCGGTCTGCCGCTTGAACTCCTTCATCAGCCGGTAATACCTGCCGTGCCGCGCCTCGTCCACGGTTTGCACCCGGGCCGACATATCCACGTGCGTGATCGCGGGAATGCTGGAGCGCGGGACATTCACCCGCTTGAGCAGATCGGGGTCCTTCATCAGGCGCACCTGCTCGGGAGTGAGGTCGCGGCGCAATTCTTTGCGCACGTCGGCGACCAGCAGCATGTAGGGCGAAGGGCGGTCGAGCTCGAAATATTGGCTCACGTCTTCTTCGAGGACGCAAGGAGCGAAGGGCCGGAAGGATTCGCGGAACTTGATGCGCAGATTCATGGTTGCCTGCATCGCTTCGTTGCGGGCATCGCCGATTATGCTGCGCGAGCCTAAGGCCCGCGGGCCGAACTCCATCCGCCCGTGGAACCAGCCGATCACTTGGCCCGCGACCATGGCCTCGGCGGTAGCCTTGAGCAAAGCGGCCTCGTCGGCAAAGAACTGGTAGCGAATGCCCCGGCCATCGAGCAAGCGGCGAATCTCCTCGTTACTGAACGAAGGCCCGAGCCAGGAGCCACGCATCGTGTCGGCACCGTTGGTCACGCGCGGGCGCTCCAGCAACTGGTGATGGACAAACAAGGCCGAGCCAATCGCCCCGCCCGCGTCGCCTGCCGCCGGCTGAATGAAGATGTCGTCGAAGATGCCCGACCGTAGCAGCTTGCCGTTGGCCACGCAGTTCAGCGCTACGCCGCCGGCTAGGCAGAGCGTCCGCGCGCCGGTCAGATTCCGGGCGGTCCTGGCCATGCGCAGGACCACCTCCTCGGTCACCTTCTGGATCGAGGCGGCCAGGTCCATTTCGCGCTGGGTGATCATCGCTTCCGGCGAGCGTGGCGGCCCGCCGAAAAGCAGCTCCATCTTCTTTCCTGTCATGGTTAGGCCGGCGCAGTAATCGAAGTAGCTCAGGTCCATCGCCAGCGAGCCGTCTTCCTGGAGGTGGACCAGCTTCTCCAGGATGAGGTCGGCGTATCGGGGCTCGCCGTAGGGCGCGAGGCCCATGAGCTTGTATTCCCCCGAGTTGACCTTGAAGCCGCAGAAGTAAGTGAATGCGCTGTAGAGCAGGCCGAGCGAATGAGGGAAATGCAGGGTCTTGAGAAGCTTGATCTTATTGCCTTTGCCCCAGCCGATGGTGGCGGTGTCCCACTCGCCCACGCCATCCAGCGTGAGGATCGCGGCTTCCTCAAAAGGGGAGGGGAAGAAAGCGCTCGCCGCATGGGATTCATGGTGGCCCGTGAAGGCAATGCGCTTGCGATAGCGGGAGTCGAGGGCGTGGCGAATTTCCCTGGGCAGGTGGAGCTTGGTCTTGAGCCAAAGCGGCATGGCCATCATGAACGACCGGAAGCCGCGCGGCACATAGGCCAGGTAGGTTTCCATCAGCCGGTCGAACTTCAGGAACGGCTTGTCGTAGAACACCACGTAATCCAGTTGCTCGGGGGTCAGCCCGGCTTCCTTCAAACAGTAATCCACCGCATGTTTGGGGAAGTTGTGGTCGTGCTTGATGCGGGTGAAGCGTTCCTCCTGGGCCGCAGCCACAATTCCTCCGTCTTTCACCACGGCTGCGGCGCTGTCGTGGTAAAACGCGGAGATGCCTAGAATGCTGAGACTCATGGCTTAATCTATAAGACTAAACCCAAGAGCTCCCGCACATCAATCGTGAAATCGGCTGTTTTCGGTGAGCCGCTTGGGCGTCCAGATAATCTCGTGTAACGGAGGCCGCAAACCTGCGCCAGCTCGCGATAGAATGTCGCCGTGGCATCCGGATGGAACAATTCCACCAAATGCGCCCCGGGCGGCGCGAAGACCAGGTTGGCCAGACCCGCGCCGTGCGGAGCCACAATGCACTGTGCCGCGCTAAATAATCTGGCCTGCTCAACAACCGCCAGTCGCTCGAGCTGCGCAATAGCGAAACCGAGCTTCTGCAGTTGAGGTTCCAGCATCGACTCGTTCGCGACTCGGCGACGGCTTGCCGCGCGGCGGGAGACATAGAGGAGTTTGGGCGCGTCTGGGTCGCGTTCGGGAAAAAGTGATCGCACCCAATTGCAGGCCCAGCCTGGCACCTTGAACATGGGCAAAGGCATCTCCGGCACCACGAGTCGCTCAAACTGACACAGGAAACGCGTGGAACACCGGAACCGTTTGTCCCGGGGCACGCGCATTCGATCCAAGGTTTCGTCCTGGAAAGGAGGGCCCGAGGCGTTCAAGAGAACGTAATCGTAGGCTTGGGTATGCCCGGCCGCCTCCAGCAGCTTCCAACGCGGCGCGCTGTTGAGCAGCCAATGGTAATAATTGGCGGATTCGGGGATGCCGAGCAGGAGAGCAACGCCGGGCAACCGGCGTAACAGCCGGAACCGAGGGTTGCGGAGCAGATAATGCTTCCCCGGATCCACGCTGCCGATCAGGGACTGAAGCTTCCCTACGGCAATACCGTTGTGCGTAACCACCAGCCTCAGATCCCCGACAATCCGGCCCTCCACCAGTTCCACCACGGAAAGAGGCGGAGAATTCCCGGAGGCGGCCGTTTGCGCATTCCGCCCCCGATCCCCCTCACCCGGTCTGCGGCCACCCTCTCCCCATCCGCTGGGGAGAGGGCTGGAGTGATTGGGCTGCCGGGCGAGCTGATCTTCATTTGGATGGGCATCCCCCGGCACGTCAGCCACCGAAGTAACATCACTTTTCGCCAACACACCATGAGCGGAATTCAACTCCTCAATCGATGGAACGAACCCTTTGGGTCGCCAGATTACCGGCCAGGGCAGATTCGGTATCATCGCTCTAGTTGGCCTCTATGAGCCACGGTGATCTCCAGCAGCAACTGCAGAACGGCCTCCGGGGAAAGCGTTGCCATGCAGGGCCGCTGGCTGAGGCAAACCGAAGTGTCGCCGCCGCAGGTGCAGTTATCGGCCTGCAACGCGCAGTGCCGGCTACCCAGCGGCGCCCACTTGCCGGCGGACGAGGGCCCGAACAAACCAATCGTAGGCACCCCAAGCCCCGCGGCAAAATGCAGCGGCCCGGTGTCCCCGCTGATGAACCACCGCGCCCGCTTGAGCACGGCCAGGAAGGTCGGCAGGTCCGGAAGTACTGGCAGCGCGGGCGCCTCGGGCAGCCGCTGCTTCAGGTCTTTCAGCAGTGCCTGTTCCCGGGGGCTGATGCCGGTCGAGAACACCAGTTCCTGCCCGGCGGCGGCGGCACGGCGATAAAGCTCCGCCCAATGTGCCAGCGGCCACTCTTTCTTGGGCTGGCTGGTGGCCAGGTGGCAAAGAATAGCCGGCCGGGGCAGGAGCTGTTCAGCGACTTTGGCCAGGCCGGAATCGGGGTAGATTTCAAGTTTCGGGCAATCAGGCGCGGCGATCCCCCAGGCCGACAGGAGTTGGAAGTTGGTGAGCGATTGGTGTCCCCCCGGCTGCATGCGATGGGTGTGCGTGTAGAAGAAGCGCCGACCCAGGAAACCGCCGGGCCACAGGGGCCCCAGGCGTTGCCGCGCCCCGCACAGCAGGCTGACGATGGCGCCGCGGTCATTGCCACCGAAATCAACCGAGCGATCAAACTGTTCCTGGCGGAGCGCGCGAATGAGCGGCCACGACAGGGAAGGCCGTGCCTTTCCCCGCCTTCGGGGGAAAGCCCACACCCGCGCCAGCCCGGGCAGATGCTGCAATAGCGGCGCCACTTCCTCGGCCACCAGCACGTGGAGCGCGCAGCCCGGGAAGTGCTCGCGGATAGCGCGCAGCGCGGGTGTCATTAACGCTGCGTCACCCAGGTAACGGAATTGGATGGCCAGGATTTTCAAGCGGCTCGTGAATCTATTGCGCCGCCTTCCGCTGCTCGGCGAAGAACGTCTGCAGCAGTGCGCGGCATTCCGGCTCGCGCACACCGGCGGTGATGTCGCAGCGGTGATTCAGGGTGGGGAACTGCAGCAGATTCAGCGCACTGCCCGCGGCGCCCGCCTTGGGGTCGCTTGCGCCGAATACCACACGGGCCAGGCGCACATGAACGATTGCCCCGGCGCACATCGGGCACGGCTCCTTGGTGACGTAAAGCGTGCAATCCGTCAACCGCCAGTCGCCCATAGCCACTTCCGCCTGTGTTAAAGCCAGCATCTCCGCATGGGCGGTAGCGTCCTTGAGCAACTCCACCTGGTTAAACGCGCGGGCGATAACGCGTCCCTCGCGCACCACCACAGCGCCCACAGGCACCTCCTCAGCCGAGTAAGCCTTCGCCGCCTGCCGCAAGGCCTCGCCCATGAAGTAGTGATCGCTCTGCAAGTCAATGATCGGTTCGTCCGCCATCACCAAATCTCCTCTCTACCTATGTAACTCATGCTCCTCATGCCCCTCATGTAACCCATGTAACCCTTGTAACTCATGCTCCTCATGTAACTCATGTAACTCATGCCCCTCATGTAACCCTTGTAACCCATGTAACTCATGTAACCCCTACCCCTCATGCCCCCCCCTGGTTTCTTCCAGCGTCCACTCGTTCCGCCCATCCGGATGGCAGTGGCAATGCGCGGCGAAGAACCCGCCGCGGTGCTCCCAGAACCAGGGCCAGATACGCTCCCGGTCAGTCTGCGGAATCTTCAGCCCGGGCAAGGCTTCGCGCGGGAAGAACTGGAAGCGCCCCTCGCGATGCGCGGGCGGCAGGACCTGCAGCCGGCGCTTCACCTCGAACAGGAACATCAGCCAATGGCTCTGGCCCTGATAGCCGTGCTCGCTTGCCAGGCCAGTCAGGTGCAGGTCGGAAGGCGACAGCACCAGGCCGAGCTCCTCTTGTGCCTCGCGGCAGGCGCACGCATACGGGGATTCGCCTATGTCCGTATGCAGCTTGCCGCCGCAAGGGCTCCACAAGCCCAGGTTCGGCTCCTGCGCCCGCTCCATGAGCAACACCTCACCCCGCTCGCTGAAGCAATAGAGCAGCGTCGCCAGTTTGTAAGGCATCATCAGGGTTTCCTCACGCAGTAAAGGTTCTTGGCCGTGCGGATGAACAACCCCCCATGTGCCACCGCAATCGAGGAGCGCACTGGAGATTCCCCCATGGGGATGGTGGCGAGGATCTTGAATTCGTCCCCAGCCTCCAGCACGACGGCTGTGCCACTCTCACTCAAGCAATAGATTTTGCCATCGGCGCCCGCGGGCGAGGCGCGGAAGATGTGCGAAACCCCCAGGTTGCCCTGCCATTTCTTAACCCCGGTCCGCAGCTCCACACAGGTCAGGACCTGGTGGTCGCCATCCAAAACGAAGAGTTTGCCGCGGTAGAAGAGCGGCGTCACGCAGTCGCTGGGATACTCCTTGAGCTTCCAGGCGATCTGCGCATCCGTCACCAGGCCCTTGCCGCCGTCCTTGATTGCGAGAACCGGATCGCCCCTGGGCGCGCAGGCGATGATCAACCCCTCCGCCACTACCGCCGATGGAACCATGCGCCAATGGTGCTCTTTCCTGACATTCAACCCGCCGCAGCGCCATACCTCCACGCCCGTGTCGGCCGCATGCGCCGTCACATAGTCCGCGCCCAACACGAGAATCTCCGCCCCCTGCGCGCCCGCACATGGCAGGGGAGAAGTATAGGCCTCCTGCGATTCGCTGATGGCGTCCGTCGGACGGATGTGACGCCAGAGGTTCGTGCCGCTCTGAGGATCGAGGCACAGCAGGAATGACTCGCGGGCGGGTGGGTCGCCCAAAGCATGGGTGTAGTCTTCCGGGCGCGGGTTGCTCTGCAGGATCTGCACGTAGAGTTTGCCCCCGTAGAGCAGCGGGCTTGATCCGAGCATCCACATGTTCGCGAACCGGCCATACTCCTTCGCCAGGTTGCGCTTCCAGAGTTCCTGGCCGGCAAAATCAAAGGCCGCCAGATCCCCGGTGGCAAACATGACGAAGACCCGCTTCCCGTCAGTCGCCGGTGAAGGCGAGGCTGCATTGTTGAGGCCCACCTGTCGGTCGCCCTCGGACACCACCTTACGCCAGCGCACCTGGCCGCTCTTCCGATCCAGGCAAAGCAGGAGCAGGTTCTTCTGCTCGTCCGGCGTGGACACAAAAACGCTGTCTTCCCAAACCACCGGCGTCGCCCCGCTTTGCCCCGGAAGCTGCGCTACCCAAGCCACGTTCTCCGTCTTACTCCACTGAGTCGGCAGATTCGTCTCGGTCGTCGAGCCGTTGAAGTACGGCCCCCGCCATTGGGGCCAGTTCTCGGCGCGCCCCGGGGTGCCAAGGAGCAGCACCAGGAGCGCAAACGATAACGCGACCCGGCTCACACGGCGATTGACTAGGCGACTCGGCTCAATCATGCGGGCAAAGTAAGTTCGGGCGCGTGAGGCGGCAAGGCTTTTGGGCTCTCCCCGGCAGGTTACTCGGAGGGCTGGCAGGTCTTTCTTCGGCGCCATTCGCGTCCCTGTGCCAAAACCCACCCACCTCAATTGCTGCGGTGGTGCCCCGCCCGGTCTCTGCGTGATTGATCTTCGCCATCTGACGCTGCTGCAAATGATCGTGCGTTTGATGAATAGTGCTGGACCCCTAAGCGGTGGGCCTTAGAGTGTTTAATGGTTAGGGCGAATTCGCCCCGTGGAATTAGCATAAGCAAGAATCCGGCTCGGCTCAGAGAAGATTCAGCAGCGCTTAGCTACTTCTGGCTTCCGCGGTGGTGGAAATCGGCCCGGTTGGACTCGTGCCAACCTGTTTCCCTGTGGAAATATTCCCGTGCTTTAGCTCGCGCTGGCTTGTGTCAGATGCCGTCCACGGCTTGGCCGTGGCGGTTCGGTAATACGGATAGACGATTTAGACAAATATGAAAACACCTTACTGGCCTCTTGCCACCACTCGTTGGGGAACAAGCATGAAGCGCACCGCCCTCCTGGTTCCCCTGCTGCTCGGAATCGCAATCGCGGGTTTCCCACCCCTGCTCCAGGGGGCGCAGGTTTACAATCTCGTGGAACAGTTCGACAGTTCTCACAACCCGTCTTCCTCCGGTTGGAGCTATGGCTCGATGGCCTCTTCGTCGGGATCTTTTACGCTCCTCACCTATGCCGGCTGGAACTTCTACGACACTGGATACATGGGGTGGACCGTGTCAGCGGCGGCCCATTTCCCGGAAGTGAACCGCAATTCGGTTGGCGTTGAGTATTGTCCGCTAGCCGCACCAGGGCTTTGTGGCGTCCGTTGGAGCGGCACTAATTACGGCACCGCCACCGTGAACGCAACACTCACTGGCTACTGGCTCGCGAGTGCCGACACGGGGTACAACTACACCATTGCGGGAGGTTATGTTTTCACAAACGGCGTGTCGAACTTCGAAGGCGACATCAATAACAGCAGCGGCTTTTCGACGGTGACGTATCAGAGGACCATTGTGGTTAAGCCGGGCGATACGATTGACATCATGGTCGGGCCGAACTCGTCGGGAGTGGTAAACTGGGCAAGAACCCGCGTTAGCGCAACCATCAGCTTTGTGCCGACGCCCACTGTGACGTTGACCTCTTCCTCCAATCCCTCGGCCTATGGTGGCAACGTGACCCTCACCGTCACGGTCTCGCCCAGCGACGCCAGCGGCACGGTGACGTTCAAGGACGGGGCGACGACGCTGGGCACCGGCAGCCTGAGCGGCGGCATCGCCACCCTCGCCACCAACGGCCTCACTGTCGGCAACCACAGCCTCACGGCGGAATATGCCGGCGACAGCAGTTACACGGCCAGCACGTCCAGCCCGCTCTCCCAGACGGTGAACCAGGCCGGCACGACCAACGTAGTGGACAGCAGCTCCAACCCGTCGCTGCCGGGCGCAAACGTCACCTTCACCGCGACGGTGGGCGCGGTGGCGCCGGGCAGCGGCATTCCGACCAACCAGGTGTGCTTCCTCACCAACGGCATCCCTGCGGCGACCAATTACCTGGATGCCACTGGCCTGGCGACCTACAGCACCGCGCTCTTGCCGCACGGCTCGAACACCGTCACCGCGCAATACGTCAGCGACGGCAACTTCCTGCCCAGCACCAACCGCATCGCGCAGGTGGTCAATACGCCCCCCACCGCCAGCGGCTTCACCATGGGCGGCAAACGCGGCGAGCCCGCCACCGTGGCGGTCATCGGCGGCAAACATCCCCCGGCCGACGTTGATGTGGGCGATGCCGCCACGCTGCATCTCACCGCCGTGACCCAGGGCAGCCACGGCATTGTCTCCACCGACAGCACCAACGTGACCTACACCGGCACGGGCGGGGACAGCGGCACCGACAGCTTCACCTACACCGTGAGCGATCGCTATGGCGGCACGGCGGTCGCCACCGTCACGGTGCGCCTCGCCGGCAGCGACCAGGGCTTCAACCTGGTGAGCGCCACGCCGATCGACGGCGGCCAGATGAGGCTGACTTACCTGGGGGTGCCCGGCTACGGTTATGCATTGGACCGGACCGACAACCTGGCTTACCCGATCCAATGGATACCCCAGGCGACCAACCTGACGGACGGCGTCGGCCAGTTGATCTTCACCAACCAGGCAGATGCGGCCACGAACAACTTCTGGCGCACCCGGTATCTGCCCTGAACCTGAACCCCTGAATCGAGAGAGAATGAGTATGAAAATGAAAACGAAGCTTGGCACCGCGGCCAGCCTGCTGCTGGCTGGCTCAATCCACGCGGCCGTAGTGGACTACAACTGGAGCGGGGTATTTGCCAACGGGACCGCGGTGCCGGACAACAATACCAACGGGTGGGCGGACAGCCGGAATTTGAGCGGGCTCAATGGAACCATCAGCGGGCTGGCAGTGACCCTGGACCTCACGGGCGGGTGGAATGGAGACCTGTATGCCTACGTGCAGTATGGCAGCGGGTTCACTGTGCTGCTCAACCGCGTGGGCGTGTCGGAAGCCCATCCGTCTGGCAACGCGGGCGAGGGGGTCCTGGTGACGTTCAGCGCCGCCGGAACGCCGGGTTTACACACGTACCTGGGCAACGGGACCGGGCTGTTGTCAGGCACATGGCAGCCGGATGGCGCCGGGTTCAATTCCTTCCTGGGGCTGAATCCGAACGGAGACTGGCGACTGTTCGTGGCGGACCTGAATGGCGTGGATTTGATGACGGTGAATAGCTGGGGCCTGCACCTGGAGCTGTCGGCGGTGCCCGAACCTTCCGAGTGGGCGGCGATGAGCTTCGGCCTGCTGGGCCTCGCCTGGGTGGTCAAGCGGATCGGACGAAGGCTAAAGGCTAAACGCTAAAGGCTAAAGTCAAACCCATGCCCATCCGCAATTGAGCCTTCAGCCTTTAGCCTTTAGCCTTTCCTGTCCCATGCCGCTAGGATTTGAGCGACCTGTTCCTGTGGCAATGATTCGGTCGTTTCCGGTAATAGCTTTCCCCATGATCCCTCATAGCCTCGAACAACTTCCACCATCTGAGACGCCAAGGGCTAAACTCGATTTGGTTGAAGTAACCACCTTGATCGGCAATGCTATCTCCATGATCAGGTTATCCGATGTGTTGCATTTGCGCGTCCGCTATAGCGAGACAGACCAGATGGGGACGTTTTATAATTCACGCGCGCTGGAGTGGTTCGAGTGCGGCCGGTCGGAACTGATCCGTCGCAAGCTGGGGATGTCTTATGCCGTGCTGGAAGCCCGGGGCGCTTTCCTGCCGCTGGTGGAAGCGCACCTGGAGTTTCAAGGGGGAGCGCGCTACGACGATTTGCTGGAGATTGCTTCCACGGTGGAGGTGTCGGGGCGGGCAAAGCTGCGCTTTGAGGTCCAGATCCATCACGCCGAGAGCCGCAAACCGGTGGTGCGCGGCTACACGGTCCACGCTTTTATGGACCGCCAGGGGAAGTCAATTCGTCCGCCGGCCTGGTTCGTTGAGGTGATGACGCAGGCGACCGCCGCCGCCGGGGCCGCCAAAGGGCAGTGACAGGGGCAGGGCTGCTCTGAGGTTCTCCCGTTCCCAGCGAGCAGCTCTCAAATCCGAAACCCGAAGCCCGAAATCCGAAGGAAATCCGAAATCCGAAACACCGCCCCCAGGGCGGCTGGCCCATTTCGGTTTTCGGGCTTCGGATTTCGGTTTTAGGCAGATACTAACCGACTTCAGAGCGCCCCTGCGGCAGTGGTGCCTTGCCCGGGCGGCTGGTCAGGCCAAGGCTTACACTGCCGCGCTGAGCTACCAGATTGAGGTAGCGGTCAGAGCGGCGAATGGCTCTGCGGCAGAAGTTTGCTCACGCAGTAAAGCACCACCAGTAACGTGAGGCCAATCCCCAGGCTCCAGGCGATCAGCTTTTTCTCCACCGGCAGCAACGGCTCGTACTCCTGCTGCATCTTTTTCAGTTCTTCGCCGATCTTCGGTTCGTTAGCCATAGGTCGTAGGTCTGGTTCTGATTGAGATTTGAGAGTGTGGTCGCAGCGCACGGCTTAGGGGTGGACCAGTGGCGGAAGCACTCCGCCGAAGAACATCCAGGAGATGATTAAACCGAACCAGATGATGAAGCCGAACAGGCCCACCACATACACCGCCGCCAGCCGGCCAATGCCTTCCTCCCAGAGTTGCCGGAAATTCGACACCACGCCGATGGTGAAGAAGGTCAGGCAGAAGAACAGCACCCGGAAGATGTTGGCCTGCTCCGTCGAACTCTTGGCCGGCCCGGGTTTAATTTCCTTCTTCGTTGCCGGCACCGCCACGAGCGTGGACTGCCCGGTGGCCGGATTAACCTGGGAGACCTCTTTCATGACCGGCACCATCTCCACTCGTTCTTTGCCGGTCGCCGGGTCGGTCACCTTCGTTTCCCTGGTTACAGGCACGGTCTTCTCGGTTTTGATCAATGAGGGGAACGCAAGGCCAAGGGCCAGGAAGAGGCCAAAAGTCAGCACATAGCCGATAATGAATTTCGGGAAGCGCTGCCAGATCTCGGCGGCGCGGACCTTATCTCCCTCGCGCTTCTCGATGTGGTTGGCCCAGATATACGCCAGCACGAAGGCCCAGATGCCGATGAAGATATCGATGAACACCTTGATACTGGTAGCCGTGTTGAGGATCCAATCTTTCTCATACACCACGCCATTGCCCGCGGCCTTTGCCAGGATCAAGGCATCGGTTATCGCGCCCGCGGCGGTTGCGGCCCCATCGGTTTTGACCGCCAGCCCCATCCAGGCACCGGCCACGAGCGGCTCTTTCCACAGAAAGGTCTGAGCCAGAAACGGCAGCAGCAACAGCTCCACCACGGCGAACACCACGACCAGAGACGAGACCATGATAGGCACGATCGGCCGGGCCCGGATCGCCCCGCCCGTCGCGATCGCCGCCGAGACGCCGCAGATGGAGATGCCCGAAGCCAGCGGGGCAGCCCACTCCCGACTGAACTTGAAGTACTTGCGCGCAATGAAATAGATGACCGCCCAGTAAATCAGGTAGGCCTCAATGATGGCGCAGAAACCGCGGAACATGATTCCCCAGGCCAGGCTCGAATTCTCCAGCGCCTTGATCCCGACACCCGCGCCCATGATGACGATGGCGGCTTTGACGAAGAGCTCGGGCTTGATGGCTTCCTTCAGAAGTCCAGCCAGCTTGGGGAAGAAATTGCCAATCACCAACCCGGCCAGAAGCGCGAGCACCAGGCCGGCTTCGCCCGTAAGCTTCAACGACCAGGTGATGCCGAACTTCTTGTACTCCGCCGGCGTGGTCGCCGCGATGTGGGCGTAGTTGCCCAACACCCAGCACGCGAAACTGATGGCGAAGACCAGCGTGAAGGCGACGACGAATCTCTTAAGACTGCCGCCCAAGAGCCAGTTGCCGACGCCAACCACCAAGCCCATGAACAAATAGGTCGAGAGCACGGCCAGCCAGGCGGACATCCACTGGAACGAAGCGGCCACCGGCGTGATCGCCCTGGACAGGTCGGTCCACGTCCCGACCTTCGCGGCAAAGCCCAGGAGGTCGGCCCCCAGGAAGACCCCCAGGGAGAGCCCGAAAACCGCAAGGCCGGTCCAAAGCGAAAGCCAGTCTTCACTAATTCTAGTTCTATTCATGGACGAGGCGCACTTTAGGGATAGCTAAACGTAACACAATTACATTTTGGCGCTGCGACCCCGATCTCGAGGTCTGGGTCTGATTCGGAAACACGCCGCACAGGCCCACTTTTTGTTGCATCCGAACTTCAGAATCTGGTAGAACCGGGCAGTTGTTAGAGGCCAAACGTTTATGAGCAAGCACGCGAAGAGTTCAACCGCCAGTTTCCACCCGCTTAGTGCGCCGGATTTTCTGCCGCTGCCGCAGTTGCGCGACCTGCAACTTCAGCGGCTGCAGTTCATCGTCCAGCGCGCTTATGACCATGTCGCCCTGTTCCACAAACGCATGAGCGAGCGCAGCCTGACGCCGCAGGACGTGCGGACGCTCGCCGACATCACCAAACTGCCCTTCACGGAGAAGACCGACTTGCGCGACACCTATCCCTTCGGCCTGTTCGCCAGCCCGATGAAGGAGATCGTGCGCCTCCATGCGTCGAGCGGCACCACCGGCAAACCCATCGTGGTCGCCTACACGCAGGAGGACCTGCAGGTCTGGACCAACGTGATGCTGCGCAGCTTCGCCGCGTGTGGCTTGCATGAGGGCGATGTCATTCAGAACGCTTACGGTTACGGCCTGTTCACCGGCGGGCTGGGCGCACACTATGGCGCCGAAGCGCTAGGTGCCACGGTGATCCCGATCTCCGGCGGCAACACTCCCCGTCAGTTAATGGTGATGAAGGATTTCGGGGTGACGGCCATCTGCTGCACGCCGAGCTATTTCCTCCACCTCATTGACCAGGCCGCGGAGGAGGGCGTGAACCTCAAGGAACTGCCGCTGCGCGCCGGCGTCTTTGGCGCAGAGCCGTGGACGGAATCCATGCGCCGGCGGATCGAAGCGGAGAGCGGCATCAAGGCTTACGACATTTACGGCCTTTCCGAGATCATCGGCCCCGGTGTGGCCATGGAATGCCCCTGCCAGGCCGGACCGCACATTTTCGAGGATTACTTCTATCCCGAGATCATCAACATCAAGACCGGCAAGCCCTGCGCGGATGGAGAAGAGGGCGAGCTCGTCCTGACCACGCTGGGCAAAAAGGCGATGCCGATGATCCGCTACCGCACGCGCGATATTACGGCGCTGACCTCGGAGACCTGCGAGTGCGGCCGCACGCTGCGGCGCATCAAGCGCATCGGGCGTCGCGCCGACGACATGTTCATCATCCGCGGCGTCAATGTGTATCCCTCCCAGATCGAGACGGCTCTGCTGAAGGTGGAAGGCACGCTGCCGCACTATCAGATCGTCCTGACGCGCGAGAAGGACCTCGATGTCATGGAGGTGCAGGTCGAGGTCACGCCGGAAGTCTTCACGGACACGGTGGGGGCGCTCGAACAATTGCAGAGCCAGCTCACCAAGTCCATCGAGTCCACCGTGGGTGTGCGGGCCGGCGTGCGGCTGGTGCAGCCGCGTACCATCGCACGCAGCGAAGGCAAGGCCAAGCGCGTCATTGACCAGCGGAAAATGTAACCCGAAGGAGAATCACCCATGAAAGTCAAACAGCTCTCACTATTCCTGGAGAATAAGCCAGGGGCACTCAGTCGCCCCGTCAAGCTGCTCGCCAAGGCAAAGCTCAACATCCTGACGCTCTCCATCGCCGACACCCAGCAGTTCGGCATCCTGCGCTTCGTGGTGCGCGACTGGGAAAAAGCCAAGCGGCTCCTGGAGAAGGACAGCTTCGTCGTCAAGGTGTCGGACATGGTCGCCATCGAGGTGACCGATGAGCCCGGCGGCCTGGCGAACATCCTGGTGACGCTGGAAAAGGCGCGCGTCAACCTCGAATACATGTACGGCTTCACACTAAGGAAGGAAGGCAAAGGCGTGCTGGCTTTCCGGTTTGACGACCCGGACGGCGCCATCGCCGCCTTGCAGAAGAAGGGCGTCAATCCTGTCAGCAGTGTGGACCTGTTCAAGCGGTTGGAGAGCTAACACCGCCCCATGCAGCATGGTGTAACTGGGTGCTCCAACCTGAAGCTGTAGGAGACGACGTAAGGAGTCTCTAATCATCGGGTTCCGAGCACGCTCAGGTTTGGGCAGCAGGCCCAGAGATCAGAGACTCCTTACGTCGTCTCCTACAATGACTTAAGCAGACTTTGTCACTGGCCCTGCGGTTATTGCGTTTCTCCGTGCGTCCTGGCACCGGGATGAAACCGCGGTGTGAATGAGAAGGGCTAAAAGTGAGGGACTGCCACTTAGTACGCCGCGTGAGGGCACGCGGCCTACAGTTGCTCATGCGCCTCGAACTCAGCCAGGATCATGGCATTCAGCAGGGCCTCAACGTCGTTTGGTTGGGCGAATGCTGACGCTTGCAGACCAAGCTTCTCCAGCGCCCGCTGGATGCTGTCGCTGGCAAGGGCCAGCCGCGTGTGCGGGAACCGCGCCATCAAGCGCGGCAAGTCAAAACGCTCATGGAAATGCTCGATGGCCAGCCCGCTGGCGAAGACAATCCAATCTGCTCCTCCCTCAACCAGCGCGGCGGCCCCACCAGTCAGGTCTTCGGTCTCCGGGATCGTGGAGTAGCAGGACACGACATTCACCACGGCTCCCAAGGCTTCGAGCGCCTCCGGCACCTTCTCGTAGGCGTTATCGCCTCGCAACACCAGGAACCGTTGTCCACACACGCTGCCGCACTTGGTGATGGCTTCGATGATGATCGACGTCTTGTGATCGGCGGCCACCGCGGCGGGCTGCAAGTGCCAATCGCGGAGCCGCTGGCCGGCGCGAGGGCCGTAGGCGCCCAATCGAGCCGGCCCCAGTTGGCGCAGATCGTGGTGGACCTGAAGCAAGCGCTCGAAGAAGAAGTCAATGCCCTGCGGGTTGGTGAACAGAATCCAGTCGTACGAGCGTAACTGGGCCAGCGCCTTGTCCAACTCCGCTCGTTCGGGATGCGGTGCCCAGCGGGTAGCGGGGACCTCCAACACCTCTGCCCCGCGGTCGCGGAGAGCAGCTACCAGCGGACGGGCAAGGTCGGACCGTTGGGTCACTGCCACGCGGCGGCCAAAGAGCGGGCGTTTTTCAAACCAGCTCAACTTCTGACGTAAATCCACCACCTCGCCGATTACCGTCACGGCGGGCGGAGCGATGCCGGTCTGGCTGGTCAATTCTGCGATGGTGTCGAGGGTGCCTACGAGTGTCTCTTGTCGTCCGGTGGTACCGCGGCTGATGATGGCGACCGGGGTGTCGGGTGGTCGGCCGTGGGTAATCAGGGTTTCCGCGATCAACGGGATATTCCGTAGTCCCATCAGCACGACGAGGGTGCCTGGGAGGTTGGCCAACCCGGGCCAGTCCACCTTATCGGCTGCCGACAAGGGAGCGTCATGACCAGTGACGATAGTAACACTCGACGAAAGATCGCGGTGCGTGAGAGGGATGCCGGCGTAGGCGGGCACGGAATAAGCCGAGGATACTCCGGGAACCACTTCGAAGGGGATGCCCGCGGCAGCCAGCACCTCAGCCTCTTCGCCGCCCCGGCCGAAGATGAAGGGGTCGCCGCCTTTCAGGCGCACGACGCGCTTGCCTTCGCGCGCCTTGGTCAGCAACAACGCATTCAGCTCCGCCTGCGAGACGCAGCGGGTACGGTCGTGTTTGCCGCCGTAGATGACCTCCGCGGTTGGCGGCGCGTAGCGGAGCAGTTCGCGGTTGACCAGGCCGTCATAGATCACCACTTCGGCGCTGCCCAGGAGTTCCGCACCGCGCAGGGTGAACAACCCAGCGTCACCGGGACCGGCGCCCACCAGATAGACGATGCCGCCGCTACTCATTAACACTAGGGCTCAGATCGCGAAATCGCTGTATTCCGGCTTCACAACCTCTGTGGGCGGGAAGAGCATGCCGGCTCCGACAGTTGCGTTGGTTCCAGGTTCGATGAGGATAAACGAGCCGGTCAGGCGGTTAGTGCTGTAGCCGTCGAAGACCAGCGGCCCGGAAGTCCTCAGGCGAACCTCGCCGATGTCGTTGAGGGCCATTTCGGCGGGGTCCGGCACCGGTTCGAGGGTAGCCATGTCAATACGGTCCTCGATGTCAGCGATGACCGCCTGGACGGTGCGCGTGGTATGCCGCAGGAGATACTTGCGGCCACGCTGGAGCGGACGCGAGTGCATCCAACAGACCCTGGCGCGCAGGTCGGCGCTGGCGCCGGGCAGGTTGTCCGGGCCAATGATCATGTCCCCTCGGCTAATGTCGATGTCGTGCTCGAGCATCAGGGTGATGGATTGCGGACAGAACGCTTCCTGGAGCGGGCCGTCGTAAGTCCAGATTTGTTTCACGGTGCTGACCTGGCCGCTCGGCAGCGCCATGACCTTCTGTCCGACGCGCACGATGCCGCCGGCGATCTGGCCGCTGAAGCCGCGGAAGTCGTGCAGTTCGGGATCTGTCGGGCGGTTCGGGCGGTTGACCCATTGGACGGGGAAGCGAAGGCCGTTGAGGTTCCAGTCACTGCCAATGTGGACGCTCTCCAAGTGGCCCAGCAGTGTGGGGCCGGGATACCACGGGGTGTGATTGGAGGGCTCGACGACGTTGTCGCCGGTAAGCGCGCTCAGCGGGATGAACTGGACATCCTTCACGTCAAGGCGCGGCAGGAACCCCTCGAACTCGTCGCGGATTTCAATGAAGCGCTCCTCGCTCCAGTCCACCAGATCCATCTTGTTTACGGCGATGATCAGGTGCGGAATGCGCAATAAGGAAGCAATACAGGTGTGGCGACGGCTTTGCTCGGTGACACCCTGGCGCGCGTCCACGAGGACAATTGCCAGGTTTGCGGCGGAGGCGCCGGTGACCATGTTGCGAGTGTATTGCACGTGGCCCGGCGTGTCGGCGATGATGAATCGTCGGCGCGGCGTGGCGAAGTAGCGGTAGGCCACATCAATGGTGATGCCTTGCTCGCGTTCGGCGCGAAGGCCGTCCGTGAGCGTGGAGAGATCGATCCGACCGCCACCCGTGAGGTCGGCTGAGCGCTCCAACGCTTCGATCTGGTCTTCCATCAGCGAGCGCGAATCGTAAAGGAGCCGGCCGATGAGTGTGGACTTGCCGTCGTCCACCGAACCGCAGGTGTTAAGGCGAAGGATATCGACGGGGTGTTGGATGGGGACTGGCATAACTCAAAAGTAACCGGCGCGCTTGCGGTCTTCCATGGCGGCTTCGGAGGTCTTGTCGTCGGCACGAGAGCCGCGCTCGGTAACGCGCGCGGCGGCAATTTCAGCGATGATGTCGTCCACTGTGCGGGCGGGCGACTCGATACAGCCGGTACTAATGATGTCCCCGATAGTGCGCACACGCACGACAAGGTCCTGGACCTGCTCGCCCGGTTTGGGCGGCACAAGGTCGTTTACCGGCAACCATTGGCCATGGCGCCGGACACATTTGCGCGGGTGGCTGAAGTAGATGCCCGGCACTTCGAGCTCTTCCTTGCGGATATATTCCCACACGTCCATCTCGGTCCAATTACTGAGCGGGAAGACGCGCATGTTCTCGCCGGGGTTCAAGCGCGCGTTGTAGAGGTTCCAGATTTCCGGGCGCTGGTTCTTGGGGTCCCACTGGCCAAAACTGTCACGGAAGCTGAAGAAGCGCTCCTTGGCGCGCGCCTTCTCCTCGTCGCGTCGCGCGCCGCCGATGCAGCAGTCGAAGCGGAATTCCTCGATGGCGGTGAGCAGCGTGGGAATCTGGAGGCGGTTGCGGCTGACCTCGCCGGGCGCAGGGACGGCGGTGCCATTGGCGATCGCGCTCTCAACGGTGCGGATGATGAGCTTGACTCCCAGTTGCCCCGCCCGGTGGTCCCGGAACTGGTTCAGTTCAGGGAAATGATGCCCGGTGTCGATGTTGAGCAGCGGCATCGGTATGTCGGAGGGGCGGAAGGCCTTCTCCGCCAGGCGCAGCAGGCAGATGGAATCCTTGCCGCCGGAGAACAGCAGCGCGGGCCGCTCGAATTCGGCGGCGACTTCACGCATTACGTGGATGGCCTCTGTTTCCAGGTACTGTAAGTGGTCGAGGTGGTAGTTGTGCACTAGGGGATTCAGGGTTTCTGATTTCAGATTAAAGCGGCGGCCTCTCCTTCGATGCCGGGCCGCGCGACGAATTTGCCACCCCAGGCGGCATGCAGCCCGCATTCGCGTTTCTCGTCAGCCTTGGCCGGATCGAAGTAATCCCACTCATTCGGCAATTGATGCTTTTCGAGATAGGCTTCCATGTCGGCGTCGCTCAAGTGAAAAACGGGACTGACCTTCAACGTGCCAAAGTTTGAGTCGGTCGATACAATGTCCAGCTCCGCACGATTGGGGTTCTGCACTTTGCGCAACGCGGTGATCCAAACCTTCGGCGCCAGCTCCTTCATGCCGCGCTGGAACGGCTCGAGCTTCATCAGCGCGCTGAACTGCTTCAGTCCCGCCTCGTTATCCGTGGCGGGGATCGGCCCCCAGACGGCGTCCCGGTGCGCGGCCGTGATGCGCGGCAGGGAGACTTTGAGATTCAGCTTGAGCAGCAAGCGCAATTGCTCGGCGTGCTTGTAAGTCGCGGCGCGGTTATAACCGTGGTCCACCCAGAGCACCGGGATGTCGGGCTGGGCCTGCGCGCAGAGGTGCAGAAGCACCGCTTCGTATGGGCGGAAATTGGTGGAAACCACCGCGCGCCCGTCTGCCTGCGCGATCGCCCAGCGGGTGATATCGAGCGGTGACTTGGAGCGCAGCTCGACGTTCCAATGCGCGAGTTGATCAGAAGACATGGGAATCAGTTGGCGACGACCGGCTGCTCCGGCCACAGCACGCGCGCGACCCAGTCCCCGAATCGTTCTTTGGCCAGTCGCTCCTGCGCATAGCGCGCGAAAAGCGGGCGCAGTTCAGTAATGATATCAGGGTCCTTGACCATGTCGCGGTAGAGCCGGTTGAGACGTGTGCTGGCTTCGTTACCGCCGAGCCAGACCTGGTAGCGACCCGGCGCCTTGCCGACAAAACCGATCTCGGCCATGTAAGGCCGCGCGCAGCCGTTCGGACAACCGGTCATGCGAATGGTAATCTCCTGGTCTCCGAGCCCTACTTCTGCCAGCAAACCTTCGAAACGCGTGATTAGCTCCGGCAGGTAACGTTCCGATTCTGCCAGCCCCAGGCCGCAAGAGGGTAGCGACACGCATGCCATCGAAGCGCGGCGTAGGATGCTGCCCTGGCGCTCGCGCTCGGTTTGAATCCCGTGTTCGGCAAATAGCCGTGTGATTTCCTCCCGGTGTGTTGCGTTCAGATTGGCCAGGATCACGTTGTTGGCTGGAGTGAGGTGGACTTCCGGCTGATACTTCCTTATCACCTCGCGCAAGGCGGTCTGCATTCGCCAGCCATCCCGGTCCTTGATACGGCCCGTCTCGACGAACAGGCCGAGGAACAGGCGTCCGTCCGCCTGCTGATTCCAACCAAAGGCATCGCCTTGCTGCTCGAATTTGAAGGGCATCGGCTCAGCCAGGCGAAAGCCCACCCGGCGCTCAAGCTCCTCCCGGAACCACTTCACGCCCCGGTCTTCCAGTACGTATTTCAGGCGCGCATGTTTCCGGTCGCTCCGATCCCCAAAGTCGCGATGGATCGTCATTACCGCTTTGGCCACATCGATCATCTTCTCCGGCGGCAGAAAGCCGATGATGTCCGCCAGGCGCGGGAAGGTCGCGTCGTTGCCGTGGCTGCGTCCCATGCCACCCCCAACCGCCAGGTTGTAGCCAGCGAGCTTGTCGCTGCCGTCGCCAACCGCAATGAAGCCACAGCAATTGGTAAAGACGTCAATGTCGTTAGACGGCGGTATGGCGATGCCGATCTTGAATTTGCGCGGCAAATAGGTCTTGCCGTAGAGCGGATCGACGAAATCCCGGTTAGCCGGGTCTTCGAGATTCAGCGGCACGCCTTCAATCCAAATTGAATGATACGCTCGCGTGAGTGGCAGCAACGCCGCTGCCGCCTGCCGCGCATGTTCCAGGACCTGCTCACCCAGCTTGTTGATGGGCGGGGTCGCCGGGGCCATGACGTTGCGGTTGTTGTCCCCGCAAGCCGCCAAAGTACCCAGGAGAGCGTCGTTGATCGCCTTGACCAGCGGGCGCAAGCCGCCTTTGACCACCCCATGAAACTGCAGTCCCTGTCGCGAGGTAACTCGAAGCGTGTTGTTGGCATAGCGCGAGGCCAGGTCGTCGCAGGCCAGGTATTGCGCCGGTGTCAGCACGCCACCGGGAATTCGGCAGCGCACCATCAGGATATATTTCTTTCCGGTCTTCCTCAGATCCCGGTCGTCCTGCTGGTAGATGCCGTGGGACTTCAGGAACTGATTGTCATCGTCCGTGAAGTGGTCCGCCTGCGAGTCAGCCAGCGTTTGGGCGATGGTTCCTGCCAGCGTCGGGCTCCCCTCTTTGAGGAGTTCGTTCGCCGAAGGCTTGGACGTGGAAGTCGTGATTGCCATGCTTACGACTGTACCTGCTTGCGCGCCTCGTCCGCAAGTGCGGTGCTCAGGTAGCGCTCCCCGGTGCTGCAGGGCCACTTAGGCGAATGCAGAATGAAGAATGAAGAACGAAGAATGCCAGGAAACGCCACCACGATGCCTGCGTCTGGCCAGCATTCTGCATTCTGCATTCTGCATTCCCGGGGGCGGCCGCCTAGCGTCGCTTGCGCGCCGGACCGCAGAAGTAGCCGCCCCTTACCCGCGCACCGCGAACCCGGCCGCCGCCGCCTTGCGGCTGGCCCGGTTTGCCTTCCTCGAACAGCGCAGTGTAGCGGTAGTCAAAGTTCTCCAACTTTACGCGGGGGATCTTCTGGCTGATGAAGCGCTCGATGGCGTTCACGTGCCGTATATCCTCCGCCACCATCAACGTGTAGGCGTCGCCCGCGGCTTCCATGCGGCCGGTGCGGCCGATGCGGTGGATGTAGTCCTCCGGATGTTGCGGCACGTCGTAGTTGATGACGTGGCTCACCTCCGCGATGTCCAGGCCGCGCGCGGCTATGTCGGTGGCGACTAGCACTTCGAAGCGGCCCTCGCGGAAGCCCTGCAGCGCCTGCTCGCGCTCGCGCTGAGTGCGGTTGGAATGCAGCACGGCGACGGCATGATTGTTCCGCTTGAGCAGATGCGCCACCCGGTCGGCGCCATGCTTGGTGCGGCAGAACACAATCACCGAATCGTAGTTCACGCGCTTGAGGAGTTCGAGGACCAGGTCGGCCTTCTGGGCGTCGGACACTGGATAAATGACATGCTTGACCGACTCCTTGGGGGTGCGCCGGGCGCCGATCTCGATGGTCTGCGGATCCCGCATCGCCCACTGGATGAGCGTCTCGATCTCCGGCGGGACGGTGGCGGAGAACAGGGACGTATGGCGGTCGCGCGGACAGCGGTCGAGGATGCGCCTCACATCCGGCAGGAACCCCATGTCGAGCATGCGGTCAGCTTCATCCAGCACCACGAACTCGATGCGGTCCAGTTTGCAGGTGCCGCGTTCTATGTGGTCGAGCAGGCGTCCGGGCGTGGCCACCAGCACATCCACGCCGTCGCGCAAGGCGTCCATTTGCCGGCCGTAGCCAACGCCGCCGAACACGACGGCCGTGCGCAAGTTGGTGAAGCGGGCGAAATCGTGGATGGCGGTTTCGACTTGGGCGGCCAGCTCGCGGGTTGGTTCGAGGACTAGCAGACGGGGCTGCGGGCTGTGCTGGCCAAGCTCGGAAAGGATGGGCAGCGCGAACGCGGCGGTCTTCCCCGTGCCGGTCTGGGCGCTGCCGATGACGTCGCGTCCGGCGAGGATCAGCGGGATGGCGCGAAGCTGGATGGGTGTGGGCTCGACATAGCCCATGGCCCGCACGCCTTCGAGCATGGGCTGGGAAAGGCCTAGTTTAGTAAATGGCATAAGCAGTATCCCAGTTTGTGCGATGGGGCGCCCTTGGCAAGTCCCTAGGAGGGCGACTCAACCGCGAATGCAGAATGCAGAATGAAGAATGAAGAATGAAGAATGCCAGGAAACGCCACCACGGTGCCTGCGTCTGGCCAGCATTCTGCATTCTGCATTCCCGGGGCCTGCGTCTGGCCAGCATTCTGCATTCTGCATTCTTCATTCTGCATTCCCGGGGGCGGCTGGTGGGAGTTCGCTCGGCAAAACATCCAACGCCGCAGCTTCGTTCCCAGCCACCGGGGCTTCTTTGGCCACTACCACGGTCTCGGTTTGAAGGATGTCCGCAGTGGGGGCCGGCACGGCTTCAATCACCGGTTCAGGTGCCACTGCTTTACCGACAGCAGCCGCGGGAGCCGGTGCGGCAGCTTTGGCAGGCGCTGCCGGTCGTTTGGGCTCGGGTTTCGGCAGCGGCCTCTTGGCGGTCTCCAGAACGCCGTTGGCGAACTCGATGACGTGGCCCTGGTGAATCAGCCAGTGCAAATCCGCGATCACCGCCGTTTGCTCAGGCGTGGGTTGGGCGCTGTCAGGTTGGGGCGCCAGCGCGGCCTCGCTTCCGGCGACCGCAAGTGGCGGTGCCGCGGGAGAAGGCGCGAGGGTTTCGATCAAATGGCGGCGCGTGCGCTTGGGATTCGCATCAATGTAATCCACGATCTGCTTCACGCCTTCGGACACCGGCGTCGCGGTCATGTCCAGGAAATGCGGCCGCGCCACACAAACATGCGTGAGCGTCTTATTGACCTTGAAGAACTGCAAGCCGTGCTCGGCGAACTGCTGGCTCAGGACCGTGGCGATCTGGAGCGGGAAACGGCGCTGGTCTTCCCATACGCTGCGAACCAGGCGCACCAGCTCGGGGCTGCGCAACGCGCGCGCTGCCGCGCCGTTGAGCGTGTAGGAATCCACCGGCTTGATGATGTTCTCTTTGTGCGTTTCGCGAAAATGCTTCTCCACCGCTTCCAGGGTGTCCAACCGCAGCGGCTCGGGCATGTTGAGGCAGATGTAATCGGTCTTCCAGCTTTGGTCATCCACCCACTTCTTGACGACCTCCTCGTCACGCACAATGCGCACGCGCGACTTGTATTCCTCGAAGGGCATTCGGGAGAAGCGTTCGGCGTGCAGTTTGCGCAACTGGTTCTGGTAGTCGTGATGGTTCGGCGGGCCCAGAATGACGCCACTAATGCTGCATTGGGCCACAAAGGTGTATTTGCCCTTCGGAGGCTCGGTCGCGATCCGTTCGGCCTGGTAGAACGTGCCGAAGTGCTTCTTTAGCACGTGGTCGATTGCCTCGTCCTGAGATAGCCAGAGCGTGTCGTCGAGCGCGCAGACCAACAACGGCTGGGCGGACTGGCCCGCGGCGTTCTTCTTGGTGTTGAAGATCACGGCATGGCGCTCCGGCTTTTGCAGGATCATCTGCGCAATGTCGAAGAGCGGGTAGGCCCGGCCCGTCATCTTGATCTGGCGGGACAACGATTCCACGCCTTTGTCGTCGGGGCGCAGGCTCAGGTCGATTTCCGGCAGCGGCGCAGGGGGCGGACGCTGGTCGCGAAAGTCGCCCCGGCGAAAATCTGGTCGGGGGCCGCCGAAAGACCGGCCGCGCTCGCCTTCGGGCCTGGGCGCGCCACCGCCCGGTCGGGGCGGACCACGCTGGTCGCCGCTCGGACGATTGCCGTCCCGCCGCGGCCCGGGTGGGCCGTCCCGACGGGGCGGTCGGGGGCCACGGCGATCGCGGTCGCCGCGGCGGTCAAATCGTTCGGTTTCGCCTTCGTACTTCGCGTACTTTGAGGCGGAAGGCTCCTTCGCCCAGGCGGGCTGAAAGAGTTCGTTCAGATCGAAATCACTATCAGGTAGTGTGCTCATTACGTAACAATAGACGCATTCTGCGGTGCGCCATGCAAATGCCGCAAAGCCAGCATGGAGCGGCTGCCGACCGAATGCAAGCATCCGCTGGAATTATTCCTAGCGCTGGTAGCGACCCGCCATTGCCGCCCCGAACTCCCGAACCGTCTGTATATGGATGGGTGATCGGGGAAACGCCAATACACGGAAGGCCGAGGAGCATGGCGGGAAAGGACCGGGCAAGAGGTGGCTGAGGCAGGCAACAATCGAGGAACAATCGAGGAACAATCGAGGAATAATCGAGACCTTCGCGCCCTTGCCATGCCTGTGCCTGGCCTGCGGTGCGCTGGCGGGGGGCTTGTGCTGATATCAGGCTGCCGCACTCCGAGACGCCTCGAACGCCGACGAGCCAGCAGTTCTCATTTTGGCTGGTCTGGGAGGTTTGGTGTCCACCCTTTAGGGTGTCCGAGGCCACAGGGGACCATCCGCCATCCGTCCCATTCGTCCCATTCGTCCCATAATGAGAATTGCTGCCGACGAGCCGATGCGGGCAGTCAGTCTTTATCGGCCTGGGTCTGCACTGCCCATTCAGGATAGGGCGCCTGTGAGCCTTTCATCGCGTGCCAGAGGATACGGTTGAGTAGATCTTCGGGGCAACGGTCGGGCTGGTCGAGAGGCAGGCGGGCGGAAGCGTAGGCGTCCTTGCGCAGCAGAGGATCCGCGAGCTTCTTGGCCGCGGGATTCATTTGGTCGAGGGGGATGTTGTTTGATAACGCCATGAAAGGCGCGAGGTCCGGCGTGTTGGTGAAGCAATCGAACATAGGGGTGGCCGTGGCGTCCAGTTGGTTCATTGGCGGCAGGCCGAGCATCAGCTCCATTGTGCGCAGGAGGCTCGTCTGGTTGTACTGCGTGCTGACGGTCGCGCCGCGCCGCGTGTAAGGGCTGACGACGTAGGCCGTCGTGCGGAAGCCGCTCACGTGGTCCCACCCGTCTTGCGGGTCGTCTTCGATCACGAAGATGCACGTCTCCGGCCAGAACCGGCTCCGGCTGATGGCCTCGACGATCTGGCCGAGCGCGAGGTCGTTGTCGGCCACCTGAGCGGCGGGCGTCGGGGAGTGCTCTTTGGTGCCGCTGGTATGGTCGTTGGGCAAGCAGATGATGCTCAGATTTGGGAATCCGCCGCGTGCCTCGAACTGCTTCAGCTCGCCAATGAACTGCGCGGCGCGGAATACATCCGGGATGCTCATCTCCCACCCGACCGTGTTCGTTGCCAGATACGGGCGCAGTGACTCGATGGCCGGGCGGCTGTAGATCTGGATCTCGCCGGTAGGACGGGTAAACTCGCGGTAGTGGTCCAGGAACTCGGGGGCGTTCGTCCTCGTGGCATCTTTCCAATGCGCCTCGGTGATGCCGAATTCGCCATAGTCGCGCAGCGTTTTGCCGTGCGCAATGGCGTTGTCCCAGAGGAATCCCCCGGGCGAATAAGCCAGCGCGTCGATGTCATCGTCCTCCATGCCATCCGGGTAGCTGCGGGGGAACCCGGCGAAGGAGCGTTCCATGTAGTCGGTGGCCAGGGCGGTGTCCGCCCATTGGTGGCCGTCGGCGCTGAGGATGCCGGAACAATAGGTGTTGTCGAGCAGCACGAACTGCCGGGCCAGCTTGTGATGATTGGGCGTGATGCGCTCGCCGAAGATGCACAGGGAAGGGTCACCGTTACCCTCCTTCATATCCCCCAGCACCTGATCGTAAGTGCGGTTCTCCTTGATGATATAGACCACGTGTTTGAACACGCTGGGTTCGCCCACCCGCTCCGGCACCGGGCGCGGCGGCTGGCCTGCCCGTGCCGGCAGGGCGGCTTGCTTGAGCAGCGGATAGCGCATATTGGCCAGCGCGACGCTCGTGTACGCCGCCAGGTCGCGCGCCGAAGGCAGCTTCACGAAGGAAAGCGCGCCGTGAATCTGGTGGGTGTTGAATCCGACATGTTCCTTCGGGTCGAGGGTCGGGTTTGTAGCAAAGCCTTTAATGTTGGCGACGTAGAGCGTCTTCCGTTCCGCATCGTGAACGATGGCGCCCGGGAACCAGCCGACCGGGATAAGGCCGAGCAGCCGCGATTGGACGGGGTCAAAGTCGAACACCGCAACGGCGTTCTGTGATCCGTTGCAGACGTAAAGCCGCTTGCCCGACTTATCGAACGCCAAAGCGCACGGCTGAGCGCCGAAGAGGTCTGCCGGATTCTGCCGCGCGCAAATAGTTGCCTTCACTAGCTCGCTGCGCGTGTCAATCACACTGAGAGTGTCGCTGCCGGCATTGGCGACCACCAGCCAGCGGCCGTTGGGCGACAATGCCATCGCACAGGTGTGCAACCCGGTTAGAACTTCGGACTTCGGGCTTCGGGTTTCGGATTTCCCCGCCTCCTGGTCGAGGTCGATCACCGACACGGAACCTTCACTGGCGATAAAGCGCACCGGGTCCACGCGCACCAGCGTGCCATTCCCGGCAGGGCCGGTGACGCTGTTTGTGTCAGGCCGCCGGCCGCCCCAATTGCTGACATAGGCCTTGTGCCCGGCCAGCACGACATCGTAAGGGGCGACGCCCACATCCCACTGACGCAAGACCTTCCCGGTGGCGGTGTCCAGTTCGGCGAGGCGATTCGAGAGATTGAAAACGACGTACAGGCGTTTGCCATCCCGGGACAACCCGAGTCCCGCGGGGATTTCCTTCTTGCGACGCGGGGCGTTGGCCGGCGGCAGCGGTATCGTGAACAGGCCAGCCACCTGGCCGCTCTTATCGACGCCGAAGACTTTGATACTGCCCTCCACATTGGCCAGGTAGATGCGCGACCCATCCGGAGAGAAGACCAACCCGGTGAAACTAAGCTCGGCATCCTTGTCAGGCTGGAGGATATGGGTGGAGACGGGGCTGGGCGTGGGGTCCTGGTTCTTCTCTGATGGCAGCAGCACACGCTGAAGCACCTTCCCGGACTTAGGGTCCATGACGACCAAGTCGTGCGTCTTGCCCGCAGTGACCAGCAAACGCCCGTCGGGGCTCAGCGCGAGCGCCTGCGGTCGCATGCCCGGCAGCTCGACCTGCAAGCCAGCCGGCGTGAGGACCTGGTTGACGGGAGTATAGTAACGGTTTGTCCCAGCGCGGCCGACGGCCTCGCGGATGGGAACCTGACCGGCGAGCTGCGGCAACTGCGGCGACTCACAACCGGTAAAGAGCCCTGCGAGAAACACCGGCAGGCTGATCCATCGGCCGCCCGGGATTAAAGCGTGGGATAGGCTAATCATGGTTGAACTGAGCCGCTGCGCGGCAGGTAGAGGAAAGCGTTGGTGGCATGTGGGCGGCCTCAGTTGAGTTTGGCCGGAAAGTGGCCCTCACACCAAGGCACCCTTCCCAGCCTATGCATATTGATTATCCCTGTATCACCCAATTCCAACACCTCGTCGAGCCAAAAGATTACCGCAAGCCGACCAGGAAAGAGCCCGTGCGGTATGACGGTGAACTGGCCGAGCATTTCCAGTGCGATCCGGCCACCCTCACTGAAAATCAGCTCCGGGCGTAATTCCTCGGCGAGCCGGTTTTTTTGGGGCTTTACTCTTGGGGCGCCGGAGCCTAAGTTGTTCAGGTATTGTTTATCAATCTATGAATGTAATGTTTGCAGCAATGCTCGGCGGTTGGGAAATCGTCCTGATATTGGCGGTAGTTCTCATATTGTTCGGAGCCAAGAAGCTGCCAGAGCTGGCCAAAGGGCTGGGGACGGGCATTAAGGAATTTAAGAAAGCAACGCGCGACGTGACGGATGAGATTCACACGGCGATGGAGGAACCGCCGCCCACTCCCAAGTCGTTGCCGTCCAGCAGCACCCAGCCCACCACCCAAGTCGAGGCACAGCAGACTGTCCCACAATCGACTCCCGGCACTAAGGCCTGATTCGCTTCACGGTTCCCTGCCATGGCTGATGAACCCGTAGCGGAACACCTTGACGAACAGTCGGAGGATGACGAGGGTGGGCCAGTAAAGTCGTTTCTTGAGCACCTCGAAGATCTTCGCTGGGTTCTGATCAAGAGCGTGGTCGCGCTGGGCGTGGCCATTCTCATTTGCCTCATCGGCGGCGATTACGTCGTCCGCATCCTCAAATATCCACTCGAACAAACGAAGGTTTCCTATCCCGGCCACAACCACGTGGTCACCGTCCTATTCGGCACGAACCGGCTGGGCGTGTTCCCGCTCACCCCCGAACTGGAAGGGTCGCTCGACCTGGGTAGCAACCGGTTTGTCGCTGTCAGGGTCGAACCCGTCACCCTTGGCACCAACCAGGTGCTTGGCTTGCGGGTGGACAACAATACCAAGCTCGCGGAACAGGCGCAGCGAGCGAACATTGACCTGATTAACCTAAGCCCCGCCAGCGGCTTCTTTGTCGCCTTCCAGGTTGCCCTTTACGCCGGCATCGTCCTGGCCTCGCCTTTTATCTTTTACTTCGTCGCCTTCTTTGTCTTCCCGGCGTTGAAAATGAAAGAGCGGCACTACGCCTATCGCGGCCTTGGCTTCGGCCTGACGCTGTTCCTGGTCGGCGTGGCCTTCTGCTACTTCGCGCTGATGCCGGTGGCTCTGGCCGCGTCGCAGAAATACTCGCAATGGCTCGGCTTCTCCGCCTTTCAATGGAAGGCCGATGACTACATCAGCTTCGTTTGCAAATTCATGCTCGGCATGGGGCTGGGGTTCGAAATGCCGGTGGTCATTCTGACCCTAGTGAAAATCGGCGTTCTGAATTACGGCATCCTCTCCAAGGCCCGCAAATACATGATCGTCGTCAATCTCGTGCTGGGTGCGGTTCTGACGACGCCCGAGGTCATCACCCAGCTCATCATGTTCCTGCCGCTGCAGGCACTTTACGAAGTCAGCATCTGGATCGCGTGGTATTGGGAGCGGCAGGACAAGAAGCGTGAGGCCGCCGCCGCCGCGGCAGGCGACACGGGGCGTGATGCGTGATGCGTGAAACGTGAAACGTGATGCCCGGCGGGGGGCGGTTTAGTGCTTTCGCGCATCACGTTTCACGGTTCACGTTTCACGGATTCCGGGGGAGAGCGCATCCTGTTAGAAAGCTGGAAAGCCGGGCTTGACTGGCCGCCGCGTTTGGAAAATGATGCCCCACCTTCAAATGAATATAAGACCGCCGATATATTCCAATGGGAAGCTGGGAGAAGCTTTTACGCTGATCGAATTGCTCGTAGTCATTGCCATCATCGCCATTCTGGCGGCGCTGTTGCTGCCGGCTTTGAGCAAGGCCCAAGCCAAGGCCAAACGTACCGCCTGCCTCAGCAACATGCGGCAAGTGGGCTTCGCGCTCTACATGTATGACAGCGACAATGGCAAGCTGCCTAATCCGGGAGGCAACCAGACCTACGACTTCAACAACCAATTTGCCGAGGACAACCCGCTCAAGGCCATCCGATCTTACGTCGGAGCGAACAATCCCGGCCAGAAGACCCCCGTCTTTATCTGTCCGACGGCCCAGCCTTCAAAGAAGGCGGGGTATGTGCCCACGGAGATCAGTTCGACCGCCATGCTCATCAGCCAGTTGGTTCTGAATAAGGGGATGAGCAAGATTCGGAATCCGAGCCGCACGGTGATCGTCCAGGAGAATTTCTGCCTGATGAACGCTTTTTGGTATGAGCCGGAGTTCCTGGGTACAGACCCCACGCGTGGCGATATCTACTCCCAGTGGCACACCTTCACGAGCTCCAGCGCCAATGAATGGGACGGGCTTAATCGCGAGCATTTCAACAATCTGCACGAACTGGGAGGTAATCTCATCTCCTGTGACGGTCATGCCGAATATAAATCGAACCGGAAGACTTCCAGCCTGGACTTTGGTTTATTAGATGCGTCCGGCCAGGACTCGCCGTGGCAACCCACGGAAGCGCATTCCCGGGCGCTCTATTATTATCGCTGAAGCAAGAACCGCTCGGTGCAGAATTATGAAACGATTCCCCTTATTGTCATTCCTCGTGGTCGCGGCGTTGGCGCTTTGCCTGGTCAGTTGCAAGAACGAGACGAAGGTGGACGCCACGCAGCCGTTGCAACAGTCGTTTGAGACGGCCGCACCTGAAATCAAGGAGGCCATCGCCACGGTCAACGCCAGCTTGAAGGCGAAGGACTACGTGGCCGCCACCAAGGCGTTAGCCCCGGTAGTGACACAGCACGCCCTGACGGACCCGCAGCGACAGGCGGTCGGCGTGGCGCTTCAGGAGATCAGCCAAGCCCTTGCGGCAAATCCCGCCCTCGATTCCAAGGAGATGTACCAACTGCGCGCGAAGATGTTCCAGGCCTTCCACAGCGGACCGCGGTCCTAGCCTGGACAATTCACACTCCGATGGAAACGCCAACACTGCGCCGCGTGAGGGCACGCGGCCTACAAGCGCGCACCCCTGC
>CAIWJG010000008.1 GCA_903912925.1 uncultured Verrucomicrobia subdivision 3 bacterium
ACGGCGCGGGCAAGATTCGCCCGTGCTAACCGCCGCGGACTTCCACGTCGACGATGCCGATAGCGGAATCACCGCCCTCCTCGACTCCGTGGCCAACGAACAGCACCGCCAGTTGCGCGTCAAGGCCCAGAGAAACCTCGAACACCGGATTCAAAAAATATTGAGTCAAGTCGACACGCTCGTTATCTTATATTATACATGTCGCGAAAGGATTTACCTAGGTGGCGCGCGCAGGGTACGATGGTCACGTATCATCCGCTTCAACCAAGAGAACCTACCACGCGGCGAGCGTGGACGACCCAGCGAAGACGATTCTGGCACAACTCTATCTCGTCCAGGCAAAGCGGGGGGTCACCCGGGCAGCCTTTCGGGCGGACATGGCTGCGGCGGGAATTGTATTCAGCAAGGCGCAGTTTGACCGTTACGTTGCCGCCGTGGCGGCAGGAAGCCCGGCCATCGCCCAGGAGAAAGACTCGGGTCGACGGGCAAAGTTGACCGAGCAGCAGCAGACGATCTTGTGGGGCTGGGTCTTGGATCGAAATCTGCAAAATCAAAGGGTCGACCTGACCGGCTTTCGCGCAAAGTCTGAGGAACTTTTTGGCGTTTCTCTGTCCATGGGGAGCGCCTCGAGCTACCTGGCCAAGGGAGGCTTCGCCAGCCGAACGGCGGGAAATCGGGCGGGAGGTTTTCGCCTCGACCAAGAGAAACAGCAGCAACTGCTCTGGGATTGGGTGCAGGGGATGGACTTCCCGCTCAAACGACAGCGCCTGTGCAGCATCGACTTTACCTACACATCTCAGCGTAATTTACTCCAAAGGACATTTTCGCCCAGTGGCACCTCTCAACCCAAGGTAAACCGCCCAGTTTCCCGCTACACCAACTGCATTGTCACCTGCGTCTGGGCCGATGGCGCCAACCGCACCCCCGCGGTCCTTTTTACGTACAATAGCGCCTTCCGCACGGACCGCAAACGCACGGCGCGCCGCACGGGAATGCACGAACATCTTGAGCGCGAGGCCAATCGTCACCACGTCGACTTGGGTCGCATTGTCTACGTCGGGAAAAAGACAGGCGAGACACGGACGTTCGTTCAAGAGAGTGACGATCTTGTGAAAAGCTTCTTCATGTACTATCAAGTGCCCGAGAATACCGTCATTCTGAGTGACTGTGGACACGCATTTGCTGGTGGTGTCCTCAAGGCTCTGGGCTTCTTGCGTCACGCGCAATATCCTCCCGCGGTTCACCAATACCTTAGCCCCAACGATAACAACTTACACGGCGCCGCAAAGCAATTGTGGCGTCAGTCAGGAGTCGATTTCCGTGACGATGTTCCGTCGTCCCTGCTGCTTCTCAAGCTCCTCGACGAGCAAGCTGCCACTTACAGCAAATCCTGGTTTGACCGCAATATGCTGAATCTCACTGGGGATGGCGCCGCAAGCCTGATCTCCGGAGCGAACGAGAAAGTTTCGGATCTGTCTAAGGAGCGAATTGTCGCATACCGCGCGTATGTCGGCGAGGATGAGTGCTACTGGGACTCACCCGACTGACTCATTATTTTTTGAATCCGGTGGAGTGACGCGGCCGATGCGAGCCAACGCATGCCCTGTTTGAGGGCACCGGTGATCCTGCCGTCGCGCAGTGCCCTCGGCCCTTCGCGATGCCCGCGTTGAGGAGGTAGTCGACGGCGTTCACCGTTGAAGGGGCTGCCGTAGGAGCGGGGGGGGCGGCGGGTTCGTCGCGGGCCAGGACATCCAGGATCTCCGCGAGGGCTTGATGGTTTGCGGCGGCCTCGCGTAGGTTCTGGGCGAGGCGGCGAAGAAGGTCGGCGCGGTTCATCGTGCGCCTCCATCCCTATGCGAGCGGACGTACACGAGAGGAGGCGGCGGCTTTCGCGGGCGCACCTTTGTGCCATGGCCAGCAGCAACGGCCGTTCGCCTCAACGCTATGGCCAATTGTTCCGCATCGTCGCTCGGAAACTCGATCGCGCCGCTGGCGTTCTCGATTCGGAACATCGCGCCGTGGTTGCCGACGATCAAGACGAGCCCCGTGTCGCTCACGGGGATCCGTCTCGTCACACCGTAGGGGGCGCTCACTCAGTACCTCCGAACAGAACGCCACCGATGGTTTTGGCTCGCCTCTGCTTGTCCGCCTCAAGGCGGGCGGCAAGCATCGGGCACGGCGCAGGGTGGTCCCCGCCGCAGACGCACAGGTCACGCACGGGCGAAGGGGAAGCATCGGGCAGGGGCGAAAGTTCGCCCCACGGTCCGATCA
>CAIWJG010000009.1 GCA_903912925.1 uncultured Verrucomicrobia subdivision 3 bacterium
ATGCGGGAACGGTTGGCGCCGTTGTAGTGAGTGAAATCGCCGCCGATGAGTATCTTTCCGCTGCCATCGAGCGCGAGGGCGTTGATGGACCCGTCGGCGCCGGCGCCAGGATTGAAGCCGGTGTCCAGCGAGCCGTCGGCGTTGAGGCGGGCGATACGGGAACGGGCGATGTCATTGCAGTGAGCAAAATTGCCGCCGAGGACAATCTTGCCGTCCGGCTGCAGAACCAGGGTGTTGACAGAACTGTCCGCGCCGGCACCCATATTGAAAGCGGCATCGAGCCCGCCGTCGGAAGAAAAGCGGGCAATATTGGTGAGCGAAGCGCCATCGACGGAGACGAATTCGCCGGCAATAATCACAGCCCCATCAGGTTGCAAGGCAACGGCTTTGACTTGGCCCGGCATGCCGGGGTTGACGCCGGTGCCGGGATCAAAGCTGTAGTCCAACGTGGCATTCTGATGCAGCTTGCCGATGCAGTTTCGGGATTCATAGACTGGACCCACGGAAGCAAAGTATCCACCGATAATGAACCCGCCATCGGGACCGAGGGCGATTGCGGATACATTGTTCCCGCCCACGCCGAAACTGAATCCGCCGTTGGAATCGTTGCCTTGTTGAAGGATAATGTCCTGTTTGTTAGTGGAGGCGGGATTATCAAAGAACACGATGAGCGAGGCTCCGTTGGCAGTGACTTCAGCAGCCTTGGTAAGATCGCGGAGCAGGTAGTCCCCGCTGCCAAAGGCCGCGACAAGGAGGGTTACATCAGCCCGATAGGCCTGGCTGTTGGCGTACTGCTCACCCGAAGCAAAATCCCAGTTATTGTCGAAGGAGAACCCGATGTTTCTGCCGGTGACCAACCGTCTGTTGAGCCAAACCGATTGATTGACATTTGGATCCGCCGAATCGGTGGGGCCATGCCAATACAGGTAGGCCTTCTTCACCTTGCCTGAGAGGCCTTGCAAATGGATGACGCCCTGGTTGGTTTCCCGCAGGCCGGCAACCCCGGCGCTGATTACATCGACGTTCTGAAGGTATTCCGTTCCGGAGAAGGCGGCTATGTTGACGGTCACGTTGGTGGAACTGGTCTTCTCGCCGTCCGAGGCAGTCAGCCCCAGGAGGTAGGTGCCGGGGCTGGCGAAGCGGGCCATTGTATTTGCGGAATAGGGGTCATCGAAAGTGACGGTGCCGACGCTGGGCGTACAGTTAGACCAGGTTGTGGTTAAGGTGCTCCCGACCGGAAGGCCATCGTCGGTTGCCTGGCCGGGAAGGTAAACGTAGTCCGGGAAGGTGAGAGTTTGGTCAGGGCCGGCGCTCACGGCCGGAGCGGCGTTGGTGGCGGTTACAGTGACGAGCACATCGTCCGAACTGCTGTCCTCCGAGTCGCTGGCGAAAAGGCGCAGGAGGTAGTCGCCCGCAGAACTGAACCAGGCGTTGATCGCGGCCGGATTGCCTGGCCCGGCCGATTCGAAGCGGACAGTACCCTGCCCGGTGATTTTACTCCAGGATATGGCCAAATCTGCGGGGCCATCGGGATCGCTGGCGGCGCCAGCCAGAAGCAGGGCGGCTGACTGCGGCAAGACAATGGGCTGGTCGGGGCCGGCGTTTACAAGCGGGGGGATGTTGGAAAGGATGCAGACAGAGATGGGGGCCGACGTGGCACTCAGGCCGATCTGGTTCGACACCGAAGCTGTCAGCAAGTACGAGCCCGGCCTGGCATTGGTCCAGGTGAGGGAGTAGATATCGTTGGAGCCGAGGAGACTGATTCCCAGGAGGCCGCTTTCCTTGAAGAATCGCACCTCGCTGACCGGACTGTTTGGCGATAAGGCCCGCGCCTGGAGTAGGATGTTGGTGGGAGGGCGGAAACATTGACCGTTAGTAGGAAGGGTGATTTGAACGGTGGGCGCCAGACTGCTAATCGTCAGGACGGCGTTTGAACTGAGAACGGAACCAAAAGCGTTGGTCACCAGCACTGTGTAAGTGCCGGCCTGGGTGGATTCGATGCTTGGGAGCGTGAGGGAGGCTAGGGTCGCTGCAGCGAGGTTGGTGCCGTTGAAGCGCCACTGATAATGCAACGGCGGCGTGCCGGTGGCCGTGACGGTAAAAGTGGCATTGCTTCCGAGGCCGACGTTTTGATTTGTCGGCTGGGTAATAATCGTGGGTGGCTGGTTTGCATCGGCCGAATAGATGG
>CAIWJG010000010.1 GCA_903912925.1 uncultured Verrucomicrobia subdivision 3 bacterium
ATGCTCATTATGGGACGGATGGGACGAATGGGACGAATGGCGGATGATCATACGCGGCCTGGAACACCCTAAAGGGTGGACACCGAACCTCCCAGACCAGCCAAAATGAGAACTGCTGGGGAGTTTGTTCGCGTGCCCCACCCACCCCGTTAAAACGGGGTGTTAATGAGAGTCGGCCGCCCACCCCGAAGAAATCTGTCGTGCGCCCCGGTGAAACCGGCGAAACCAAATATTGCATCCGGCTGCATTTCGATTAAATACTACCCGCCTTTAGGCGTAGTTTTATACTAATACGTGGAGATTTGCGTCTCCTGAGCATGACGAATAGAGCAGAAAGTAAGAGCGAACGACGCTGGAGCCGGCTGACCGGCCTTCCGGCTAAACAGGGTCTGTACGACCCGCAATTCGAGCACGAGGCCTGCGGCGTTGGATTCGTAGCCAACATCAAGGGCCGGAAGTCGCACGCCATTATTCAGCAGGCCTTGCAGGCGCTGTTGAACTTGAACCACCGCGGGGCGTGCGGTTGTGAGGCGAACACCGGGGACGGCGCGGGCATCCTGATCCAGACGCCGCACGAGTTCCTGAAGCTGGTGGCGCCCGAAGCGCGGGTGACCTTGCCATCGGCCGGCGAGTATGGCGTGGGGATGGTATTCTTGCCGCAGGATGCATCCGAGCGGGCGGAGTGTGAGGCGCTATTCACCCGCATCGCGGCGGAGGAAGGCCAACCGGTGATGGGCTGGCGGACGGTGCCGACGAGCAACGTGACGTTGGGGGCGACGGCACTGACCGGGGAGCCGTTGATGCGGCAGGTGTTCCTGGCGCGCAACGCGAAGCTGGCGGACGCCGCAGCGTTCGAGCGCAAGCTCTACGTCATTCGCAAACGGGCGGAGAACCTGATCCGTTACTCGGGCAAGGTGGCGGGTGGGGAGACCTTCTACGTGGCCAGCCTTTCCTACAAGACGGTCGTGTACAAGGGGATGCTGCTTACCGAGCAGCTCAACCAGTATTACCCTGACCTGTTGCACCCGGCGATTGAATCGGCCCTGGCGCTGGTGCATTCGCGTTTCAGCACGAACACGTTCCCGAGCTGGAACCGTGCGCACCCTTATCGCTACCTGGCCCACAATGGCGAGATCAATACCTTGCGCGGCAATATCAACTGGATGCACGCCCGGCAGGCGATGTTCGAGTCCGACCTGTTCGGCGACGATCTGAAGAAGGTTTTGCCGGTGATTTGCACGGATGGCAGCGATTCGGCAATGTTCGACAACTGCCTGGAGTTGCTGGTGCTGTCCGGACGTTCGCTGCCGCACGCGATGATGATGATGATCCCGGAGCCGTGGGCGCGGCACGAGAGCATGAGCGACGAGAAGAAGGCGTTTTACGAGTATCACTCGTGCCTGATGGAGCCGTGGGACGGTCCGGCTTCGATTGCATTCACCGACGGGAGGCAAATTGGTGCGGTGCTGGACCGCAATGGCCTTCGCCCTTCGCGTTACTACGTCACGAAAGACGACCTGGTTATCATGGCCAGCGAGGTGGGCGTGCTGGATGTGCCGGCGGACCGCGTGCTGCAGAAAGGGCGGCTCCAGCCGGGGCGCATGTTCCTCGTGGATACGGAACTGGGGCGGATCGTGGCGGACGAGGAAATCAAGCATCAGGCAGCCACGGCGCATCCTTATCGCGAATGGCTGGATGGGAATTTGATCCGGTTGGCGGATGTTCCGGACCCCGGCATCTTGCCGAAGCCGGACCACGAGACGGTCTTGCAGCGCCAGCTTGCTTTCGGTTACACCTTCGAGGACTTGCGTTTCCTGATGTTGCCGATGGCCCGGGACGGCACGGAAGCCCTGGGTTCGATGGGCACGGACACCCCGCTGGCGGTGCTGTCCAACAAAGCCCAGCCGCTGACAAGTTACTTCAAGCAGCTCTTTGCGCAGGTCACCAATCCGCCGATTGACTGCATTCGCGAGGAACTGATCACCGCTACCGCGACGGCCATCGGCTCGGAGCGCAATCTGCTCCAGCCAACGCCGGAACACGCGCGGCTCGTTGAGCTCAAGTCACCCATTCTTACCAACGAGGAGTTCGCCAAACTCAAGCACATCCATCTGCCCGGCTTCAGGTCGGTGACCTTCCCGATCCTGTTCGAGGTCGCCGACGGCGCGCCTGGCCTGCAAAAGGCGATGGCGGAATTGTGCGGCAAGGTCAGCCAGGCCATCAAAGACGGCATCAACGTGGTCGTGCTATCGGACCGGGGCGTGAACAAGGAATGGGCGCCGATCCCGTCGCTGCTGGCGGTGTCAGGACTGCATCACTACCTGATTCATGAAGGCACGCGCACGCGCGTGGGGCTGGTGCTCGAATCCGGGGAGCCGCGCGAGGTGCATCAGTATTCGCTGCTCATCGGCTATGGCTGCGGGGCGATTAATCCTTACCTCGCGTTCGAGACCCTGGATGACATGCTGCGGCAGGGGCTGCTGACCGGCATGGATCACTCGACCGCCTGCAAGAATTATCTGAAGGCGGCGATGAAGGGAGTCGTGAAGGTCCTTTCGAAGATGGGCATTTCCACGATCCAGAGCTACTGGGGCGCGCAGATCTTCGAAGCCGTCGGCCTGCAGAGGACCTTCATTGACCAGTATTTCACCGGCACCCCGACTCGCATCGAAGGCGTCGGCATCGAGGTCATTGCCCAGGAAGTGCTCGTCCGGCATCAGCGGGCGTTCCCGGATCGCGCGGTCAACGGGCACGTGCTCGACGCGGGCGGTCAGTACCAGTGGCGCGAGGATGGGGAGTATCACCTCTTCAATCCGCAGACGATCCACAAGCTGCAAGCCGCGGTGCGCACCGACAACTACAAGGTGTTCCAGGAGTACTCCGAGCTGGTCAATCAGCAGAGCAAACACTGGTGCACGCTGCGCGGATTGCTCGATTTCAGGAAAGCTAAGCCGATTCCCATCGAGGAGGTCGAATCGGTCGAGAGCATTATGAAGCGCTTCAAGTCGGGGGCGATGAGCTACGGCTCCATCAGCCAGGAAGCGCACGAGACCCTGGCGATCGCCATGAACCGCATCGGGGGCAAGAGCAACACCGGCGAAGGGGGCGAAGACCCCGAACGCTATGTGCCGTTGCCCAACGGCGACTCGAAGAACAGCGCCATCAAGCAGGTCGCTTCGGGCCGCTTTGGTGTCACCAGCGAATACCTGGTCAACGCCAAGGAGCTGCAGATTAAGATGGCCCAGGGCGCGAAACCGGGCGAAGGCGGGCAATTGCCCGGGCAGAAGGTCTATCCCTGGATCGCCAAGGTCCGTTACTCGACGCCGGGAGTCGGCCTGATCTCGCCGCCGCCACACCATGACATTTACTCGATCGAGGACTTGGCCGAACTGATCCACGACCTGAAGAACGCGAACCATCACGCGCGCATCAGCGTCAAGCTGGTGTCCGAAGTGGGCGTCGGCACCGTGGCTGCCGGGGTCGCCAAAGCGCACGCGGACGTGGTGCTGATCAGCGGTTTCGACGGCGGCACGGGCGCCTCGCCGCTTACCGGCCTCAAGCACGCGGGTATCCCGTGGGAGCTTGGCTTGGCCGAAACCCACCAGACCCTCGTGTTGAATAACCTGCGGTCGCGCATCATCGTCGAAACCGACGGCCAGCTCAAAACCGGGCGGGATGTGGTCATCGCCGCCTTGCTTGGGGCCGAGGAATTTGGGTTCGCCACCGGGCCGCTGGTGGCGATGGGCTGCATCATGATGCGGGTCTGTCACCTCAACACCTGTCCGGTCGGCGTCGCCACCCAGAATCCAGCACTGCGCAAGCAGTTTGCCGGGAAGCCGGAGCATGTCGTCAATTTCATGCGCATGATCGCCCAGGAAGTGCGCGAGCTGATGGCCCAGCTTGGTTTCAAGCAGATGAACAAGATGATCGGGCGCAGCGACCGCCTCGAGGTCAGGAAAGCCGTGGACCATTGGAAGGCCAAGGGCCTGGACTTCAGCCAGATTCTTTACCAGCCGGAAGTGCCGACCGGCGTGGGCCGGTTCTGCCAGATTCCGCAGGAGCACGGCCTGGAAAAGGCCCTCGACAACACCATCCTGCGCAAGCTGTGCGCTCCGGCAATCGAGCGCAAGGAGAAGGTGCTGGCCGTGTTGCCGATCCGCAACGTTCATCGTGTGGTTGGCACGATTGTTGGCAGCGAAATCACCCGGCGCTGGGGCGCGGAGGGTTTGCCTGAGGATACGGTCGAGATACATTTCACCGGCAGCGCCGGGCAGAGCTTCGGCGCGTTTATGCCCAAGGGGATGACTTTCTTCCTGGAAGGCGACTCGAATGACTATCTGGGCAAGGGGTTGTCCGGTGGCAAGATCATCGTCTCGCCGCCCGCGCTGTCCACCTTTGTCCCGGAGGAGAACATCATCGTGGGGAATGTGGCGCTCTACGGGGCTACCGGCGGCGAGGCATATATTCGCGGCATGGCGGGCGAACGGTTCTGTGTCCGAAACAGCGGGGTGAATGCGGTAGTTGAATCCGTCGGCGATCACGGTTGCGAATACATGACCGGCGGGCGGGCCGTCATCCTGGGGACGACCGGGCGCAACTTTGCTGCCGGGATGTCCGGCGGTGTGGCCTATGTGCTGGACGAAATTGGCGACTTCCCTAAGCGCTGCAATATGCAGATGGTCGCGCTGGAGAAGCTCGAAGATCCGGACGAGATCGAGCAGGTGTGGAAGATGGTTCAGCGGCATCAGGCCTACACGCAGAGCGCCCTGGCGGCGAGACTGCTCGCGAATTGGCAGCAGTCCGTGCTGAAGTTCGTCAAGGTCATGCCGAAGGACTACAAGCGCATCTTGCAGTCCATGAACCGCATGAAGGAGTCCGGCTTGAGCGGTGAACAGGCGGTCATGGCTGCCTTTGAGGAGAACGCTCGCGACGCCGCCCGTGTTGGCGGCGGTTGATAGGAAGAATGCACCAGAAGCTTAACGCAGAGACGCAGAGGGCGCAGGCTGGCGGGGCCGGAAATCCGAAACCCGAAACCCGAAACCCGAAGGAAATCCGAAGGCCGAAATCCGAAGGCCGCAGG
>CAIWJG010000011.1 GCA_903912925.1 uncultured Verrucomicrobia subdivision 3 bacterium
CTCGCGGCCAGAAGGGGGCTTCTGGCTTACGCGTTCGCCACATTGGCTGAATGATTTCATTGCGCACCGGTCACTACAAGATCAATGGAACCATAGCCGAAACGGCTGGGTATTTCCACCCGGAGGAGCGAAGTCGCTAGTCCGGACACCCTGCACGGCCCGCCGTCGGCGGCTGCTTGAGCCTGGAATATCCGGGCTAGTAAGTTAGCAGCTCCAGCAGGTTCAAGCCGTGGCTGGTAAGTTCCCAGCGAGCGCCCTTCTTGGTCACCAGGCGACGCCCGGGGTTCTTGTGGTATTCTGGCTCATTGACTGAAAGGAGCTGAAACTTGCCCTTGCCCTTGATCTCCGAGGCGGCGCGAGGAATGAGCTCGAAAGCGACGCCGTTGAAGTTGAGCGCGATCTCGTACCCGGCCACACCTTCCTTCTCCGCTTGCGGGTTCGGGCGAACCAGAGCGGCGTAGCGCTTTAGCCAGGGAAAGTAGGTCTTGCGCACCAACACACGGCAAAGCTCCGTCTGGCCCTGCAGGAAACCGAGCAGGCTGGATTTCGCACCGCCCTGCTCATGCTGCCCCAGGAGGATGGCCCTGGGGTCAATGCCGAGCAGATTCTGGCCGTTCCAGTCGCCGTGATCGTTCCGCTGGTCGGGAAACGTCTTCTTATACCAGCCCGTGAATCGGTCGTTGACCAGCAGGTCGAGCTCGAAGTGTAAATGGGCGCGGTCTTTGGATATGCTTTGGTGCGTGTTAGCTGTGCGACCCATGACAGCTACAGCCTCACCGGCCTTGACGGGTTGGCCCACCTTCAGGTCGTGCCGTATTTCCCGCAGGTGTGCGTAGAGGGAGTAAATCTCCAAGCCTTCGACCAGATGCCGCAGGATGAGGTAATTGCCATAGTTCGAAAGCGATGGCCGCGTGCTGATGTACGCGACCGTGCCATCGGCGGTGGCCAGCACGGGGTCCACGGGCTCGCCAGAATGGTCGCGCTGGAGGCAGCGGATATCCAGCCCCTCGTGCATCTGCCAGCCGCCGCTCCGGACACAGCCAAAGGTAGCCGTCGTCCACTGCTTGCCGGCCGTGCCGACGAAGTATCTTTCCTCGCCCCCCTTCTCAAAGAGGGCTGGGTTGGCAGTGGGAAGCTGAAAGGTCTGGGCTCCGGCGGCAAACGCAATCAGAAGCGCCCCGCAGACTATTTTTCGCCCCAGGGTTTGTCGATCCATGTGTGCGTCTTCTTACCAACGTTGTTCAGGCCATCCGCGATTTCTTGCGCCTCCTCACGAGTCGCATCCGGGGTAAAAACCAGCACGCCGTCGCTAATGCGATGGCTGATGACCGGTGCCGCCAGCCAGCGGTATTCCTTCATCTGCGGGGCGAACTGACTGAAGATGGCGATTCTCCGGCCGCGATTCCGCGTGGTGGATTCTTCCAGCAGAACTTTGGCGTCATCATCGAACTGGATCCGGAGGGAAAACCCTCCCACCTCATCCACCACGCTCGCCGTAGTTACATTCGCTTCGCTGAGAAATGGCGTCTTTTGCACGGTGACCCACATGGGCTTCTCGCGATAGACGGGGATGGATTCCGTGGTCTTGGTCCGATCGCTGCCGCTTTCCAAATGCAGGCGCAAGGTGCTGAGCGCCTTCTTGGCCTGCCGCTCGGCGGGGCTCTGGCAGCCGCAGGCTAGCGCGGCCGCCAGCGTTACCAGCAAATAGATATTGAATCTCTTGCCAATTATCATCATATTAACACAAACAATCGGAATGCGTTAGGAATGTAAAGAGTTTATGAGTAAGCAATACAACAAAGCTGAGAAGCGGAAACGACGGAATGCCTATCTGAAGCGCAAGAAGGCGGGCCCCAAAGCCAAAGCCCAGGCCAAAAGCGCGCCGAAAAGCGAAGCCGCCGCCTGAAAGATCCTTTTCACGCGCACAGACCACCCATGCCGGGTGGTCTTTTAATTTGTTTTTCTCCGGGGCCTGCCCGGCTGTTTTTTCCACTTGCCCTCGGCGGGCATTCGGTGAACATTCTGTCACAGACAGTTCTGAGCGGAATGTTCACCAATACATATTGAGGCTTTATGGGTCGTATCTATAACAACATCGTAGAAACAATCGGCCACACCCCGCTGGTTCGCCTAAACAAGGTAACGGATGGAGCGCCGGCCACCATCCTGCTGAAGTGCGAGTTCTTCAACCCGCTGGGAAGCGTAAAAGACCGCATCGGCATGGCGATGATCGAGGATGCGGAGAAACGCGGGATACTCAAGAAGGACACCGTGATTATTGAGCCGACGAGCGGGAATACCGGCATCGCGCTGGCGTTTGTCGCGGCGGCCAAGGGCTACCAGATCATCCTCACCATGCCCGAGACGATGTCGCTGGAGCGGCGCACCCTCCTGGCGATGCTGGGGGCTAAGCTGGTGCTGACGCCTGGCACCGAAGGCATGAAAGGGGCCATCGCCAAGGCCGAGCAATTGGCCAAAGATACGCCGCATTCCTGGATTCCGCAGCAATTCGACAACCCAGCCAATCCCGAGGTCCATCGCCAGACCACCGCCGATGAAATCTGGAAGGACACAGACGGCAAGGTTGATATTCTCGTCGCAGCCGTGGGTACCGGCGGCACAATTACCGGCTGCTGCGAAGTCATCAAGCAGCGAAAGCCCTCCTTCCAGGCCATCGCGGTCGAGCCTAAGGATTCTCCAGTCATTTCCCAGTGCCTCGCCGGCCAGCCGTTGAAGCCGGGTCCCCACAAGATCCAGGGCACGGGTGCCGGCTTCATCCCCAAGAACCTCCACATCAAAGACGAAAAGGGCAACCCGCAGATCATCGAGTGTATCCAAGTCACTAATGACGACTCGTTTGCCATGGCCCGGCGTCTGGCCAAGGAGGAAGGAATTCTGGCGGGCATTTCCTCGGGGGCTAACGTTTGGGCCGCCGTCCAGGTCGCGAAGCGGCCCGAGAACAAGGGCAAGGTCATTGTTACCTTCGCCTGCTCGACGGGCGAGCGCTACCTCAGCACCCCTCTGGCCGCGGAGGCCCGGGCCCAGGTGGGTGGTTGATAATATTTGAAAAAACTTGTTGCGGGCCTGGGGGATTACCGCTAACTATAGCGCTATCGAAGGTCTGTTAACTGCGAAAGCGGGCATTTTGATGGCAAGCTACCGCAGCAGCTTCCCAAAAATTCAAAGTTCATAAGTGGTTTTCGGGGATATATTCTGGAAAACCTTCGATGACACACAGATAGCATGAGCACAGCAACCAACAGCGACAACAAGAATACAGCAACTGCCGATTACGGGGGCGGTTACCTCGAGATCTCCGAGAAGGGCTTCGGTTTCCTTCGGACCCCCGAGAACCATTTTCATCCCAAGCCCGCGGATGTTTTTGTCACGCCCGACACGATCAAGCGGAGCTTCTTGCGTGAAGGCAGCCTGGTAATGGGCCCCACGCAGCCGCCGCACCGCGGCAACAGCCCCCAGCTCAAGTCGGTGGACAAGGTCAATGACATGACCTTCGAGAACTACACCAAGTCGGTGCGCTTCGAGAATCTCACTACCATTGACCCGATCGAGAAGTTCAAGCTCGAAACCACCCCCGACCTCATTGAAACGCGGGTCATTGACATGGTGGCGCCGCTGGGCAAAGGCACGCGCGGACTGATCGTCGCCTCGCCGCGCACCGGCAAGACCACCATTCTTAAGCACCTTGCCAACGCTGTTAGCACCAATCATCCCGAAGTCTATGTCATGGTTCTGCTCATTGACGAGCGCCCGGAGGAAGTCACCGACTTCCAGCGGTCGGTGAAGGCTGAAGTGGTGGCCTCCTCCAACGACCAGGATTTGGAAACCCACGTCCGCCTCTCCCGCTTCATGATTGAGCGCTGCCGGCGGATGGTGGAAGCGGGCAAGGACGTCTTCGTTCTGCTCGACTCCATCACTCGCGTGGCGCGGGCTTACAACAGCGCCCACGGCGGCAGCGGCCGCACGATGACGGGCGGCGTGGATGCCCGCGCGCTGGAAATCCCGCGCAAGATGTTCGCCTCCGCCCGTAAGATTGAAGAGGGCGGATCGCTCACCATCATCGCCACCGCGCTGGTGGATACCGGCTCTCGCATGGACGAACTGATCTTCCAGGAGTTCAAGGGCACCGGCAACATGGAGTTGATTCTGGACCGCAAGCTCTCGGATCGGCGCTTGTTCCCGGCCATTGACATCCCCAAGAGCGGCACGCGCAAAGAGGAAAAACTCTTCCCGAAGCACCAGATCGAAGCGATACGCAAACTACGCCGAACGATGGTGGACCTGAATCCGGTCGAAGCGATGGAAACGCTCGTCGCTGCTCTTAGGAAGCATAAGACGAACGACGAGTTGCTGGCCAAACTGCTCTGATGCGTTAGAGCATTAGAAACGTTGGCTCCACACCCAAGTCCCAAGGGCGACCGGCGTGCGCGCCCCCCATTGGCGCGGATGCTGCAAATCCACCAGGCCATCCAGGCCGGCGGATATCCGAACGCTTCCACCCTCGCCAGCCAATTGGAGGTCTGCACCAAGTCCGTCAACCGAGACCTGGAGTTCATGCGCGACCGGCTGGACTTGCCGATTCAATACGACGGCAGTCGGTTTGGGTACTTCTACAGCGAACCTGTAAACGCCTTCCCGACGCTCCACATCACGGAGGGCGAACTCTTCGCGCTGGTGGTCGCCGAGCGGGCGCTCCAGCAATACCGCGGCACCAACTTTGAGAAGCCACTCCTGAGCGCGCTCCGAAAGATGGAGCAGTCTCTACCCGACACGATCTCACTCAGCTTGAGCGACGTCGAGCAGACCATCTCCTTCCGCACCAGTTCCGAGCCGATCCTGGACCTGCAGATCTTCGACACGCTGGCCAAAGCCACCACGGCGCGCCGGCAGCTCGAGATCACCTACCGCAAACCCGGCCACCAGCAGGCCGAACAACGCGTGGTCGATCCCTATCACCTTGCCAACATTAATGGCGAGTGGTTCCTCTTCGCTTACGACCACCTGCGCGACGACCTTCGCACCTTTGTCCCCGCCCGCATCAAAACCATCCGGCCCACCGGCAAGACCTTCGAGCGCCGCAAGAAGTTCTCCCTGGAGGAGCGCCTGCGCGGCAGCTTTGGGGTCCAGTCAGGTAAGGGGGAGTTCGATGTGGTCATCCGCTTCCATGAGCGCGTCGCTGACTATATCCGCGAAAAGAAGTGGCACGAGTCGCAGCAACTGCGCGAGCTCAAGGCAGGCGGAGTCGAATTGCGTCTCAAGCTCTCCAGCCTCGCGGAGGTCGGACGGTGGGTCCTGAGTTGGGGCGGTGACGCCGTGGTCGTCCGCCCCGACGAACTAGCCCAGTCGGTTCGGCAAGCGGCTCGCCGAGTGTTGCAGGGCGCCTCGGCCAAATAGGCTTACCCCACTCGAAAGGGTGTCGCCCTTGTCCTGGGTATTTCACCTCCTTTTTCTCTGCCCCATGTAACCTTGGTAACTCATTTACTGAGGAGTCCGCAGCATACGCTACACCCAAAGCTGC
>CAIWJG010000012.1 GCA_903912925.1 uncultured Verrucomicrobia subdivision 3 bacterium
CAATACAACACCCTCGACGCGGCCTGGTTTGGGCCGATGGCGTGGATCAGCTCCTTCTACGTGGCCGCCCTGCGGGCAGGGGAGGCGATGGCCATGGACGCCGGCGACACCGCGTTCGCCGCCAAATGCCGAGCCATCTTCGACGCCGGCCAGAAGAACATCGTCGCCCAATTGTTCCAGGACGATTACTTCGTGAACCAGGTCAGCCCGAAGCACCTCGACGCGATCAATTCGGGGACCGGGTGCCACATTGACCAGGTGATGGGCCAGAGCTGGGCGTTCCAGGTGGGCTTGCCTCGGGTCTTCCCGGAGAAGGAGACCCGGTCCGCCTTGCAATCGCTCTGGCGCTACAACTTCACACCGGACGTCGGTCCTTACCGCCAGGTCTATAAGCCCGGCCGCTGGTACGCGATGCCGGGCGAGGCGGGCTTGCTCATGTGTACGTTCCCGCGCTCGGATTGGAATTACGACCAAGCGAAAGGAAAGGGCGCCGAATGGGCCGCCGGCTACTTCAACGAGTGCATGAACGGTTTCGAATACGAGGTCGCCGGCCACATGATCTGGGAAGGCATGGTCACCGAGGGCCTCGCCGTCACCCGCGCGGTGCATGACCGCTACCACCCCTCGCGCCGCAACCCGTGGAACGAGGTGGAGTGCGGCGACCACTACGCCCGCAGCATGGCCAGCTACGGCATCTTCCTGGCCGCCTGCGGCTTCGATTATCACGGCCCCGAGGGCCACCTCGGCTTCGCCCCGCGCGTGCGCCCGGAGAACTTCAAGGCAGCGTTCACCGCCGCCGAAGGATGGGGCACCTTTAGCCAGCAGGCCGGCCCCGCCGGGCTCAACGCCCAGGTGTCGGTCCAATGGGGAAAACTGCGCCTGCGCAGCCTGAGCGTGGAGTTACCTAAGGGCTATCCGAGCGGCCAGGTGAAGGTGCTCGCCAACCGTCACCCCGTTAAGTGCGATCAATCCACCACCGGCAGCCAGCTCACGCTCGCCTTCGATACCTGGGTGGAACTGCAAGCTGGACAGATGCTTGAAGTGACAGTTGTGTGAACTGGGCGCGACGAGGTCGTTCGAATGCGGACGTAACTGTTCAGTTCGGAACGTGGGGCAGACCTCCGGTCTGCCGGTTAACCGGGCCTCTGGCCCGGTGTTCCAGCGACCCACACCTGAACAGTTACATGCGGACAGAAGCGGAATCCCGCCGTCCACTGCACCCGCTTCGTTAAGCCTCCTTAAGGTGCCGCCGAATCCAGGACGGCCTCTTCCGACAGTCCACCACGGCCCTGATCTGGACAGTATCCTCTTCGAGGAAATGCAGCCTCATTGAGTTGCTTCATCGATCTGTCGCTTGGCATCCTCCCAATCCACAAATTGGGCTTTCCCCTCAGCCAGCAGGCGCTCGCGCTCATCAAGCACCTCCTTGTGCCACTGAGGCACTTCCAAATTCTGCTCTTCACCAGAGATGTCATCCCAGATCGCCTCCATCACGAGAAGCTTCTCACGGAGCGGCAGTTGGTGAATCTGTTCGAGCGCAATCATAGGTCAACACTATCGCGGCTTTCGACGGCGGGCAAATCCAATTTGCTCGCAGGCGGCGAAGATTTAACGCAGAGAATCGCAGAGAGTTCTTCTTCTCTGCGTCTCTGCGTTAAGCCCAGTTTGGTCTTGGCTGCGGCTTGGCCGCGCTGCGTCTCTGCGTTAAATTCTGGTTTTCGAGGTTCGGATTTGAGCGCTGCTCGCTGGAACAGGATAACCTTAGAGCAGCCCGGTGACCCCAACATCGAACATCGAACATCCAAGGACCCGCGTCTGCGCCATTATTGGATGTTGGCGTTCGATGTTGGATGTTGTCTAAAGTCGGTTGGGATCACCCTAAAACCGAAATCCGAAAGCAGAACAGGATGCCCGCTAAACACGCTAAAGCAAGGGACAGAAATGAACTTCAAAATTCCTTTTAGTGTGTTTAGCGTGTTTAGCGGGCATCCCCAAGGTGAAATTCGAAGCGCCGAAACACCGCCCCCACGCCCTTCGGATTTCGGTTTTCGGGTTTCGGATTTGAGCCCGAACTACAGGGCGCTGCCCGCTGGGAAAGGGAGAACCTTAGACCAGCCCCGGGGTCAGTGTGACGGGGAATATGCCTTCCAACACCTCACCTCCCTTGCAGTTCCTTCAGCAGGAACGTGTAGGCCAAGGCTGACATATAAGCCTGTTGCTTGCTATTGGCCGCCCCGCCGTGACCGCCTTCGATATTCTCGTAGTAAACCACCTCGTGGCCCTGTTCCTCCATGCGAGCCACCATCTTGCGCGCATGGCCCGGATGCACCCGATCATCCCGCGTGGACGTGGTGAACAGCACGCGCGGATACTTCCCGCTCTTCACCAGGTTCTGGAAAGGCGAATACTTGCTGATGTAGGCCCAATCCTCCGGCTGATCCGGGTTGCCGTATTCGTCCATCCAGCTCGCGCCGGCCAGCAGCTTGTTGAAACGGCGCATGTCGAGCAAGGGCACCTGGCACACGATGGCTTTGAATAGGTCGGGCCGCTGCGTCAGCATGACCCCCATCAACAAACCGCCGTTCGAGCCGCCCTGAATTCCCAGATGCTCGGGCGACGTCACCTTGCGCGCGCTGAGATCCTCGGCCACGGCGATGAAATCGTCGTAGGCCCGCTGCCGGTTCTGCTTGCGGGCGGCCTCGTGCCATCGCGGGCCAAACTCGCCGCCGCCGCGAATGTTGGCGAGCACATAGACGCATCCGCGTTCGAGCCAGACCGAACCGACTCCCGCGTTATAAGCCGGCAACATCGAGATCTCGAAGCCGCCGTAGCCGTAGAGCAAGGTGGGGTGCTTGCCGCTGAGGGCCAGGCCCTTCCGGCTCACCTGGAAATAGGGCACTCGGGTGCCGTCCTTCGACGTGGCTTCGTGTTGGGAAATCTCTAATCCCTCGGCATTGAAGAATTGGGGGAGAGTCTTCAACTGCACCCGGGCTTTGCCGCCGACCGAGCCAAACCAGAGGCTGGACGGCGTGAGGAAGTCCGTTACCGTCATGAAATAGTCGTCAGACTCGTCCGGGTCCACTCCGCTGATGCCAATCGAACCGAAAGCCGGCGCCTCCAGTGGGGTGCGCGTCCACTGCCCCTCCTTGTGCTCCAGCACATAAAGCCGGTTGCGCACGTTATCCAGCTCATTCAGGAGCAGGTAGCGCTTGGTCTCGCTCTTGCCCGCCAAACACTTGCGCTCGGTAGGGGTGAAGAGCGCCTCGAATCGCGATTGGCCCTGGAGCAGATACGGCTCCAGCGGGGTTGCCAGCAGCGCGCCTGAAGCGTAGGTCTTCCCGTCCACCGTCCAGTCCGAGCGCAAGCGCAGCAGCAACTGGTCCGCAAACGTGCTAACCGTAGCATCGGCCGGCTTGTTGATCTTCACCCACTTATCCCCCTGACGGAGAAACTCCTCGCTGGTGAAGAAGGTCACGCCTCGCCGGATAAACTCGTACGTGTAGCCGTGATCGTGGACCACCTCCGCATCCACACTCACATCCGCCGGCTTGCCCTCGAAAACCAGCGCCGCCTGCGCCAGCGGGGTGCCTCGCTTCCACTCTTTGACCAGGCGCGGGTAGCCCGAGTCCGTGAGCGAGCCCGGGCCGAAGTCCGTCCCCACGTACAGCACATCGCGGCTGCGCCAATCCACGTGGCTCTTGGCTTCGGGTAGGTAAAATCCGTTGGTGACGAACTCGCGGGTATTGAGATCAAACTCCCGCATGACGCACGCATCTGCTCCGCCGCGGGACAGCGACACCAGGCACCGGTCATAGCTCGGATAAAGGATCTGGTAGCCTTTCCAGACCCAGTTCTCTTTCTCTGCGGCTGCCAGCTTGTCCACGTCCAGGACCGTTTCCCAGGCGGGCTGCGGCTTCTTGAATTCCTCCAGGCTGGTCCGGCGCCAGAGCCCGCGCACATTCTTTTCGTCGCGCCAGAAGTTGTAGCACCAGGCGCCGTGCTTGCTGACGTAGGGGATGCGCTCCCGGGAGTCCAGGATGGCGAGCAGCCGCTTCCGGATCGGATCAAATTCCGGAGAGGCTTCGAGATCCTTGGTGCTGATGGCATTCTGGGCGCGTAGCCAGGTTAGCGCGCGCTCGCCGGTTACGTCCTCCAGCCACAGATAAGGATCGTCGGCCGGTGACGAAACCTCCCGCGGCGAACCCGGAGCTCGAGGCGCCGCTTGTGCGGCGGTGCCGAGCGTGGCCCCCAGCAACGAGATTACCAACGCGGCAGCCAGCCAGGCGTTGTGGGGGCACATTACGGTCCATTTCTCAGCGATGGAAAGCAGCATGGGAGTCAAAGGATACCAGCACCAGCTCGCGGAGGAAGCTTAAACCGAGGCGGCGGTGGTCAGCGGGCGCATCTTAGATTTTACGGAGCGCGGACATTCTTGTCCGCCGGTGCGCTTGCGGGTTGACCATCACGCAAAGGCGGACAAGAATGTCCGCGCTCCAGTCGCTCGTGCCAACAACGTTGGAAGAATCTAAGATGCGCACGTGGTCA
>CAIWJG010000013.1 GCA_903912925.1 uncultured Verrucomicrobia subdivision 3 bacterium
CGCGCGCGCGTCGTCGGCGCGCAATTTGATGTGCTCGATCGCTCTTGAGGTCAGCCTGGGGAGGACATCCACAGCCTCGAAATCCGCTGCGGCTGGCCCGCTGCGAATCCACCGCTTCTTGGTCGTCGGCACCGCAGTCACGTGGTCATTTTCGATGAAGACAAACGGCGGCATGTCCAGGGAAGCGCTGATGCCAAAATAGTAGTCAAAGCCGCAAGCCGTCGGGCCGTTCTGGATGGGCTTCGTCCAATCCACCACTTCCATGGCGTTCGCGTTGTTCACGTTGCCGGGGCCACCGTCCTTGTGCGGCCAGCTCATACCAAGATGCCATTTGCCGATACAGGCGGTGGCGTAGCCATGTTGTTTGAGCAAAGATGGCAACGTTAGGCGTTCCCGCTCGATGAGTGGCGGCGAGAACCCTCCAAGCACGCCGCTTTGAAGGCGGGTGCGCCAGGCGTAGCGACCCGTGAGGATACCATAGCGACTGGGCGTGCAGACCGCTGAACCGCTGTGCGCGTCGGTGAAGGTCATGCCCTGCCCCGCGAGCCGGTCGAGATTCGGCGTCCTGATTTTGCCCCTCTGCGGATTGAGACATTGCACATCGCCATAGCCAAGATCATCGGCCAGAATGAATAGGATGTTGGGCTTGGACGGTGCAACATCGGTGGCCATTCCATTAGTCATGACAGCGAGCACGCAGCCATGCATCAGGAATGACAGTGTTCTTTTCCTGGTGTTCGGCCTCATGTCAGGGCTTGTGGGTCCTCGTTGCTTCGCAGTTGCCACTCCTTACTCATCACTTTCAGCCTTCGCCTTCGACTTCCCCTTCTTTTTGAGCTTCCTATCTTCACCTCCCCTAACTTTCTCGATCGTTCTATCCTGCGGCAGCGGGGTTAGGCCTCTTCCCGCCAAATTGGCCAGCAAATCCCTTTTCAGGTTCGACTTGATTTTGCCGTAAGAAGGATCGCTGGCAAAATTTGCCGTTTCCCCGGGATTGTTGACCAAATCCGTCAGTGTTTCCGGGTATCCCGGCAATTCATAAATAGTATATTTATGGCGACCGTCATTTATCTGATAGGCGTTATAGTCTTCGGTGATGATATATTGGCGGTCGGTTTTCCTCCCGTTACCCGTAAGGTAAGGGCGGAGAGAAATCCCAGAAATTCCTTTCGGTCGCTCTATACCAGCCAGGTCGCAGATTGTGGGGAGAAAGTCCAAGCCATTGCAGACCAGGGTGGATTTATCGACAACGTTAGACTTGATGCCTTTTCCCGCAAAGAGGAAGGGAATCCGCTGGCATTCCTCGAACATGACATTCTTAAGAGTCAGTCCATGAGCGCCGTTCATATCGCCATGGTCAGAGGTGAAGACGATGATGGTGTTTTCCTCCAGTCCGGAGCTTTTCAAGGCCCTCAGCACCCGGCCAACCTGTGCATCCACACTTTCGGTCAATCGGTGATACATCCAGTTGTACAAATCCCATTGCGCATCATCCCAGGCTCTCGACCCTATATCCATCGAAACCATCGCCGGTTGCTCATCGTTGATAGGGGCGAGATTGGTGGCCCGGGGTGGAATTTGTCGGCGATATTCTGCCGCGCTCCAAGTTCTTTGCAGCGCCAGCAAGCGCGTGGTTTCGCGCGCATTGGCGGCGGGTAACCCATCAGGGAAACGTCTGTCTTTCCCGGCTTTGTAGCAGATGTCGTGCGGATTCAAGAAGGAGAGAAAGAGGAGAAACGGTTTGGCAGAGTTTGCTTTCCCGATCTCCGCCAAAATCCGTTCCGCATAAATCGCAGGTCCGTCGTAAGGATCGGTGTTGTTGATTTTGAAACCGTATTCCGAGACATCCTTGGTACCATAAAGATGCGTTTTGCCTGAGTAGAGGGTTTCGTAACCGGCGCGACGAAAGATGATTCCCAACGCGCCTTGCGAAACTATCTGCTGCACTTTGCTGGAATTAAAGGCCTGAGTGTTTTCCTTAACCCCCACCTCCGAGGCATAATGCCCGGTCAGGAGGGAAAACCTGGACGGCATGCATACCGGATTGACACAATAGCTCTTATCAAAGCGATAGCCCCGACTGGCAAGTTTGTCCATGTTGGGCGTGCTTAGCCACTTGTTCCCGGCGCAACTCATCATGTGAAATGACTGCTGGTCGGTCATGATGAACAGCACGTTGGGCTTGGTTTGCGAGCCAAGAGAATGGCTCCCTATTAGGGATAGGGTCAGAAGTGCAAGAACTGTGGTTTTCATGCGCCAGGGAGTTCAGTCCAGTGGCTTGGCCCGCCAGTCGGCCAGCGACTTCTTGAAATTCGCCGTCTGCGGGTCAGCGGTTTTTTCCATGTGAGTCAGGAGCAATTTAGCCAGGCGTTCGATTTCGGGTTTGCAGTCCGGTTTGCTGATCGCGTTATTCCGCTCGGCAGCGTCGGTGTGCTCATTGAAGAACATCTGCGACTCACCTACGCGGAATTGCCTCACGCGAGAGGCGAGGCGCACGTCGGTTTTGCCCGCTTCCGCCAGCGCCTTGTAGGTGATGCCGCTCATAGCCTCGACCTTGAACTTGGCCGTTCCGTCCGGCCACGCCTGAAAGATCAGAGCCCAATCCTTCGTGCGAATGCAGCGCTGTGGAAAACTCAATCCGCTATTGACCGTGTTGACGTGGGTAATCACATAGTCGCGGGCGTCTTGTTTCTCGCCACGCATCAGGGGCAGCCACGAGCGGCCATCCATGCCCTCGGGATGTTTCACTCCGAGCAGGTCGAGTAGCGTGGGCATGATGTCCACGCTGCTCACGAATTCCGCGTGGACAGTGGCGGCTGGCATGCCGGGATACTTCAAGATGACGGGCTCCCAGGTGCCATCAACATACACCGTGGCTTTCGAAAATGGGAAAGACATGCCGTTATCTCCCATGAATAGAATGACTGTGTCCTGCTCGTGGCCGCTGGTCTTGAGCGCGTTGAG
>CAIWJG010000014.1 GCA_903912925.1 uncultured Verrucomicrobia subdivision 3 bacterium
AAACCTCATTAACTGGATCATCATCCATACGGGCCAGCGGCTGCCGACCAGGTAGGCCACCCGCCCCGGAGAGCCGTTGCGAAATTCCACCGCCGGAAACTGGCTCCGCCGCACGCCCTCGGCAATATAAGCCGCCGCCGCCAAGCCCGCATGGCAACCGTGGTGTCTTTTGGCTTGTGCGGCTTACTGGTTCTGACGGGCGCTCAGGCAGTAATTCGTTCGACCAGGCGGTCGAGCGTAAGGAACTGAACCTTCCGGCCTGCGTACTGGCGGACGAAGGCTGGGCGCGCATCGGTGGTGACGACCAGAAGGTCGGGTTTGGGGTAGGCGCAAGCGAAGACCAGCAGGTTGGCCGGGTCGAAATCGCGAGCCGACCATTTGCATTCGATGGCCAGCGGGGTCCGACCTCGGGGCAGCCAGATGAAGTCAACCTCGTGGCCCTGCTTGTCGCGCCAGTAGCGCAGCGCGGTGGTCTGCAATTGCGCCGTGAGTTCGTTCAAGACGTAGTGTTCCCAAAGCCGCCCCAAGTCGTCGGGCCGCAGCGTGGTCCAGCCGCGAAAGGCGCACACGAAGCCCGTGTCGAAACCATAGACCTTGGGAGCCGCGATGATTTCGTTGCTGCGGCGCGAACTGAAGGGGCGCACGACCAGCGCGACGGCGGTGGCTTCCAGGACCCCAAGGTAGTTGGTGATGGTCTGCCGGCTCACCTCGCACGGCGCGGCAAACTTCGTGGCCTCGAAAATGCCTCCGCTCTGGGCCAGGAGCAGTTCCACAAATCGCTGGAACGACACTCGCCGCTCCAGGCGGAACAGTTCCTGAATGTCCTTGGCCCAATAGGCATCCATCCACTCTTGAAAGTCGCGCTCGGGCAGTTCGGCGGCAAGGAACAACGGCGGCAAACCGCCGTGGAGCAACCGGTGAGACAGGTCGGGGTTGCCGAAATCCGCCAGGTCCGCCTCGACCATAGGCGTGAGCCATAGTTCAGTTTTGCGCCCCGCGAGCGTGTCGCCGAATCGGCTGCTGGCGCCCAGGGTGGAAGAACCAGTCGCCAGCACCTTCACGTCCGGAAAATGATCCGCGGCAATCTTCAGCAATTCAGAAGGGTTGGGCACACGATGGACCTCGTCGGCGACAACTCGCTTGCCGGAGAGACTGCGCCAAAAAGCCTCCGGGTCCTCCATCGCACGGCGCACGCGCGGCAGCTCGCAATCGAAATACTCAACGCCGGGCAGCGATTGAGCGAGGGTGGTCTTGCCCGTCCGGCGAACACCGCGCAGCCACAGCAACGAGCGGCGCTGCCAGCCTTGCTCGATCCTGCTTAGCCAGAAAGTCCGGTTAACCATACGCTACCAGGATGGTGTTTAGTATTACTAAACGCAAGGCCAATTGCTTTTGGTTAATCCGCCTTTCTGGCAGGTATCCGTTCTCAAGCCAATTGTGCGGCCCGACGGCGTCCCCGTTCAAGTGCCGGGCTCAAAGTGAAACAACTGGGCGCCGTGGGCCGGGAGGTCCAGGTAAAGGCCCTGGTTCTGCAAGTCATCGCCGGAGCGTTTGTGGAACTCCTGCCCCAGCAGGTCGCTCATTGCCCAATTGTGCGCCGTCAGATGCTGGACGGTTAAGGGCGCGTAGCATTGGCTGCGGTGCGGGGCCAGGTTCACGACAACCAAATCGAATTCCGGTGCGCGACTTTGCCACTGCACAACGACGAAGTTCCGGGCTGTGGGGTTGTCCGGCCAGGCAACGCGCGGATCGAGCACCTTGCCCTCACCCTGCCCCACCGCCGTGCCCGGCAGCTTCGTGAGCAACTGCTCGTAGAGGCTCGCAATCTCGCCATCACTTGGCTCCTCGGGGCGGCGCACAAGCTGCACCGGAAGCTTCAAGCGCGAGCCGGAGATCTGGCCTTCGTGGAGAAAGTGCATGCCGGGCAAGCCAAGAATTACCAAAGCCGCGGCGCGGTGTTCGGCGGGCGACAGGGTGGCCGCGATGCGCGGCTCGTCGTGATTCTCCAGGAAGTGGGCGCCCCTGGCCACGGCTTCCGAGGTCACCTCGAGCAGATGACGCTGGACGCCCCCCGCGTCCCGAGCGACCAACCCATCGTACAGCGCCTTATCGTAGGTGTAATTGAAGCCAAGTTCCTGCAACCGCGATTCCAGGCCCCAATAAGCTTCCGCAAGAAAGACGAAGGCGGGGTGGGCTTGCTTGATAGTCGGAATTGCTGAAGCCCAGAACTCCGAGACCGGCGGGGAGGCCGATACCTGAAACCGCTCCCAGGTCTTGGTGAACACTTCGTTGAGCACTAACATGGCCATGTCGCAGCGGACGCCGTCACAGCGCTGAGCGATTGACGCCAGCAACTCCGTCATCGCCGCCCTGGTGCCGGCTCGGCGATAGTCCAGTTGGACTGTATCCGTCCAGGGAGCGAAGTAGGGGTCTTTGCCGTGGGCCAGCCAGCGCAGGCGGCCGCCGGTTTCCTGCCGGAAGGTCCCCGGCACTTCGGTGGGGCTCTGCACGAACAAATCAGGCCGATCCACGATCCAAGCATGGTCTAAACCAAGATGGTTGGGCACAAAATCCAGCACCAACTTCAACCCCTGCGTGTGGAGCCTCTGCCGAAACGCCCCCAGACCCGCCTCGCCTCCCAACGCGGCGGGCACCTGATAATTGCCTATCGCGTAGGGCGAGCCTCCGACATCCGCATCCCCCCAGCCCGGCAGGAGCTGATCGTATGCTTTGCGCAGTTCGGGATGTTGCAACGCCTCCGCCCGCGCGCGCGGCCCAGTCGTCCAAACGCCCATCAGCCAGATGTGCGTAAAGCCGAGCCTTACCCATCCGGCGATTTCCGAGTCTGGAACATTGGCGAGCGTGATCGCTGTGCCGCTCTTTTGCGAGAGCGCGCGCAGCCAACACCGGGTATTGATTTCGTAGAGTAGCAGGTGGGACATGGGTGCAAGTGATGCGAGGACCGTGATCGCTGACGCGCGCGGGCTGCGGGACGCTTTAGCTATTCAACACTTTCAGCGCTTTCGCCGGGTTGGAAACGTGCAGGATCAGCAGGCCCTTCTTCGCGTCCGGCGGCGTGGCGCTGTAGGCCGCGTGCCCTCACGCGGCGCACTATAGCAATACTCGCTATTGATCTTGGCCGCAGCGAGGGCGTCTGCCACCCGGGCGAGCATGCCGGGGCGGTTATCCAGTTGGATGTTCGATGTTGGATGTTCGATGTTGGGATCCAGTTCCACGCGCTCACCATAATCGATGTCGCCCATTATCGCCAATCGAAAATGGGGAAAGCGGCCGCGCCCAGGGCCAATTCATGAAAGGGGCGGGGATCAGCGCTGATCTAAGGTTCTCCCGTTTCCAGCGAGCAGCTCTCAAATCCGAAGCCCGAAACCCGAAATCCGAAATCAGAATTATCAGCTTCTGGATGGGTTTCTTTATTGTAATGCCGCCTGGTTTCTGTTCTACTGCCGTGGAGCGTGAGAGTATGAATCTGACGAGCACCACGGCGAAAGAACTCTCTCCGAGCGAACGGCTGGCCCTGGTCAGTTTGCTGGCGGACGAAGACCCCGCCATATACCAGACGGTTCGGGAGAAATTGCTCTCCTACGGCCCACCCGCTGCCGATTGGCTGAGGCCACACGTCACGAGCAATGACCCGGCTTTGCGGCGGCGCGCTCGCCAAATAATCCTCCACTTCGACCGTCAGGCTGCCGACGACCATTTCCTGGGCTTCTGCCTCCGCCACGGCGAGGAATTCGATCTCGAGGAGGGCGCTTGGCTCTTTGCCCAAACGCAGTATCCGCGGATCAATGTCGAAGCCTACCGGGCGTTGCTGGATGAATACGCGAACGAACTGCGCGCGCGGCTTATTTCCACCGCCGAGCCGTCTGACATCCTCACCATCGTCAATCAGTACCTCTTCAACGACCTTGGCTTCGCCGGCAACGATGAGGACTATTACGCCCCGGAGAACAGCTACCTCAACTGCGTCCTGGACCGGCGGACGGGCAACCCTATCAACCTCTGCCTGCTGTATCTTCTGCTGGCGCGGCGACTGCGGCTTCCGGTTGCCGGCATCGGGCTGCCGGGCCACTTCATCTGCCGCTACCAATCCAGCGCGGGTGAGCTTTACCTGGACCCTTTCCATCGCGGCAAGTTCCTGAGCAAGGCGGACTGCGTTCAATACCTGACCAACGCGAACTGCAGCCTGCGGGACGACTACCTCACACCGGTTAGCCCGCGCCGCCTGCTGTTGCGCATTTGCAGCAACCTGCACCAGATTTACCAACGCCTGGAACAGGCCGTCGAGGCCACCCGCCTGCAGCGCTACCTGGTCGCCCTCGCGCGGTAACGAACCATTCGTCCGCTAATCCGGCAACGTCCGCCATTGCCGTCGCGCGAGGTAAGGGTCGATGCGCACGAGCAGCCAATAGGCCCAACGCTGCTTGAACCGCCGCCAGAGCGTCCGCGACTGTTGCCACTCTTCCGGCGTGATCCGGCGGCAATGAGCGAGGCTCCCGGCAAAAATGGCCCGCGCCTGTGTGGCCATAGCCGGGTGCTCGAACCGGATCATCAGCTCATAGTTGATATCCAGGCTGCGCGGGTCCAGATTCGCTGATCCCACATAGACGATGTCATCGGCAATGATGAGCTTGGCGTGCAGGATCTGCGGTTGGTATTCGTGAATCTGCACCCCGGCTTTGAGGAAACGCCGATAGAGACTCTGCCCCGCCAGTTGCGAGATCAGCACGTCGGACTTGCCCGGCAGAATCAACTGCATCGTACCGCCCCGCCGCGCGATGCGCGTGAGGTGCCAGCGGATGCGCCAGGTCGGCAGGAAATAGGCGGCCATGATCTGCACCTTGGTCGCGCGCGTCAAATCCCGGTGCAAGGCCCGCTTGATCGGGTTACGCCCGCGTCCCGGACCGCTAAGCAAGAGCTGCTCGTGCGGCGTCAGCACCAGCTTTTGAGCCGTGGATCTCCGCAAGCGGATGAAGCGTTTGTGCTGAAAATCAGCCCGCGCGAACATTTGCTCGAATGAGGCCGCCAGTTGCCCCGGCAGTTGCCCGCCGACCTTCAGCCCCAAATCGCACCAGCCGCTCGTCACCCCGTCACCGTCGTACTCAGCAGTGATGTTGAACCCGCCGACGAACGCGACCCGCTCGTCGCAGACCAGCAACTTGCGATGGTTGCGAATCCCCCACCGGTCCAAGGCGAGCGGGTTGAACCGCCGCACCTCCCCGCCCGCCGCGCGCAACGGATCCCAGAACGTGCCGGGCAGACTGATCGAGCCGAACGCGTCAATGAGCACCCGCACCCGAACACCCCGTTGCCGAGCACGCACCAGCGCCTCACGAAAGCGTTCTCCCAGGGAATCCCCCGCGTAGATATAGGTTTCGAGGCAAACGGATTCCCGCGCCGCTTCGATGGACGCGAGCATCGCAGCAAACACCTCGCGCCCGGAGCAGAACCAGGTCCAGTCAGCAGCAACAGGTTCAACCAACATCTTCAATAGCTTATGGCGCTGATTCGCAGATTGCAATGGGGACCCCAACATCCAACATCGAACGCCCAACATCCAACATCCAATGGCTGCGGCGGCTCGGGTTCTTGGATGTTCGATGTTGGATGTTGGGTGTTCGGTCCCTCGACGAGCCCCCCACGCTCCGCCAAAAGTATTTCTACTTTTAGCAAATTGAGGCATCTTACCCCCGTGCGACGGATGCTCATCTTATCGTTTACCGCCTGGCTCGTCCTGAACGGCCTTTCCGCCCATGCCGCTCACACGCAGGCGCTGCTGGTCCTAGCCGCGGAAACGGCGCGGCCGGGCGATACCGTGCTCGCCGGCGTGCAGCTCCGCATGGACCCGCGCTGGCACACCTACTGGCGAAACTCGGGAGCCTCGGGCATCGCCACCACGATCAAGTGGAACCTCCCACCAGGCGTAACCGCGGGACCCATCCGGTGGCCTGTCCCGGAGAAGCTCCCGGACGAAGACCTCACCACCTATATCTACACAAACGAAGTCGTTCTGCTGGTGCCGCTCAAGCTGGCGGCAGATGTGCCCGCCGGCCCCTTGCAGCTCCAAGCCGAAGTCTCCTGGCTGGAATGCGAGGTTGGATGCGTTCCCGGCGCAGAAAGCGTCAAGGCGACCCTCAACATCAGCACGGAGACCAAGCCATCGAAGGACGCTGCCTTAATTGACACGTGGCAAGCGAAGCTGCCCAAGGACGGCACCGGCTTATCCGCGCGCGCCTGGTGGCCGGACGCCGCCACCAATAACTCCCGTGCCCTGCTGCTGGAATGGAACTCGACTGCGGCAGCCAGCCAGGCGGACTTCTTCCCCGACGCCAGCGAAGACTTCGAGGTACAAGCGGCTACTGAAAGAGTCCCAGCCGATGCGGGCAAGATTAGCCTGCGCACGGTAGTCAAGAGAATGACCAACGATTGGCCACAGCAAGTTTCCGGCCTGCTGATTCAGCAGTCCGGCGCCACGCGTTCAGCCTATGAAGTCACGCTACCAATCCTGCTTTCAACAACCGCCACCGCTTCACGTTTCACGTCTTCACGTTTCACGCCCCCCGTCCTCGCCTCCTCGCTCTGGCAGATGCTCCTCTACGCTTTCCTCGGCGGGTTGATCTTAAACGTCATGCCCTGCGTCCTGCCCGTCATCGCCCTCAAGATTCTTGGCTTCGTCGGGCAGGCCAAGGATGATCCGCGCCGGGTCCGCAAGCTGGGCCTGATCTACGCGCTGGGGGTAATGGTATCGTTTCTCGTGCTGGCCGGCCTGGTGATTGGCGTCAAGGCCGCCGGGCACAAAGCCGGCTGGGGCATGCAGTTCGGCAACCCGCAATTCCTGGTGGCCCTCACCGCGCTCGTGACTCTGGTCGCGTTGAACCTCTTCGGCCTCTTCGAAATCAACCCGGGCGCTCGGGTCATGGATGCGGCGGGGACTTTGGCATCCAAGCACGGCCCGGCAGGCGCTTTCTTCAACGGCGTGCTCGCCACCATTCTGGCCACCCCCTGCACAGCGCCATTCCTGGGCGCGGCCCTTGGCTTCGCCTTCGCGCAAAGTGCGGGCATGATTGTCCTGATGTTTATGGTCGTGGCTCTCGGGCTTGCCTCGCCTTACGTCCTCCTGAGCTGGCAGCCCGCCTGGCTGAAGTTCCTCCCGAAACCGGGCGCCTGGATGGAACGGTTCAAGGTCGCTATGGGCTTCCCGATGCTTGCCACCGCCGTGTGGCTGTTCAGCCTCATTCCCCTGCATTATGGCAGACGCGCGCTTTGGCTCGGCTTGTTCCTGGTCATACTCGCGCTGGCGGCATGGATCTACGGCGAGTTCTTCCAGCGCGCACGCGCCCATCGCTGGCTAGGGCTCACTGCCGCCCTGATACTCCTCGTCGGTGGTTACCTTTACGCGGTGGAAGGACAGTTGCGCTGGCGCTCGCCGGTTCCTGACAGTTCCCTGGCGGGCCCCCTCAAGGAGAGTCCCGATGGCATTGACTGGCAACGCTGGAGCCCGGCCGCAGTCGCCCAGGCCCGCGCGCAGGGTCGCCCAGTGTTCGTGGATTTCACCGCCGACTGGTGCCTGACTTGCCAGGCCAACAAGCGGCTCGCCATAGACATCCCGTCCGTCCGCGCAAAGCTCAAGGAGATCAACGCCGTCGCGCTGCTCGGCGATTACACGCGCCTGCCCGATGACATCACCACCGAGTTGAACCGCTATGGCCGGGCCGGCGTGCCGCTGGTCCTGGTTTACCCCAGGACTCTCAGCGAGCCACCGCAAGTCCTACCCGAAGCCTTAACGCCCGGCATCGTCCTGGACGCCCTGCAACGCGCCGCGCAATAGAGCTTTGGAGGTAGCGCCCCCCTGCCCGTGAACCTGTCTCCCGGGCTGGTAAGGACGCGTTCCACCGCGTCCCATTCATTCCGGCTGAGTCAGCGACGCGGTGGAACGCCTCCTTACCACCATCAGGTTTGGTCTAGTGACTGCCTGCAGTAATAAGCGATATAAAAGCGG
>CAIWJG010000015.1 GCA_903912925.1 uncultured Verrucomicrobia subdivision 3 bacterium
AGGTCCACCCCAAGGTGCTCATTGATGACTTGCTGCGGCAGTCGAAAGCGGCGAAAGCACAGGCGCCGGGCGCGCAGACCGACCTCTTCGCCGACTTCAACGGCATTCCCGAGGGTGCGGACAAGACCGAGTTCTATCAGCACGACCAGAATTGGTCGAACCGCATGATCCTCGGCGACTCCCTCCAGGTCATGGCCAGCCTGGCCGAGCGCGAGGGCCTGCGCGGCAAGGTGCAGTGCATCTACTTCGACCCGCCCTACGGCATCAAGTTCAACAGCAACTTCCAGTGGTCCACCACCAGCCGCGACGTGAAGGACGGCAACGCCGGCCACATCACCCGCGAGCCCGAGCAGGTCAAAGCCTTCCGCGACACTTGGCGCGACGGCATCCACAGCTACCTCACTTACCTGCGGGATCGGCTCACCGTCGCCCGCGATCTTCTCACCGACTCCGGCTCCATCTTCGTGCAGATTGGAGATGAGAACGTTCACCGCGTCCGGGCGGTGATGGATGAGGTGTTCGGGGGTGAGAACTTCATCAGCCTGATTGCATTCGTGAAAACCCAAGCATTGGGCGCAGAATACTTGCCCGGTGCCTACGACTACATTGTGTGGTTCGCGAAGAACAAGCAGCACACAAAGTTTCGTCCGCTGCTCACCCAGAAAAGCGAGGGAGTGGATTTGGCAACCTTCGCTTGGGTTACGGATGACAATATTTCGGCAAGACGATTTCGTCCAGACGAGGTCGGCGGAAAGGTGAATCTAGAAAACCGTTTCCGCGCAGGTGACCTTTCGCGACAAGGCGCGTCCGAAATTGGCACCTATGAGTTTGAGTTTGAGGGCGGCAAGTATTGGCCGTCCGGTGGTAGGCGGTGGGCCAGCAACCCTATCGGGATGACTCGTCTCGCGCGGTCGAGTCGCATTCAGCCCTTGGGAAAGGTGCTTTCATATCGACTGAAGTTTGCTGATTTCCCGGTGATGCCGCTGGATAACGGGTGGCACGACACTTACATCGGGACGTTCACAAAGAAGACCTATGTTGTGCAAACTGGGGAACTTGCCGTGACACGTTGCATTCTCATGGCCACCGATCCCGGCGACCTCGTGCTGGACCCGACCTGCGGTTCCGGCACCACCGCATTCGTCGCCGAGCAATGGGGCCGCCGCTGGATCACGATTGACACCTCGCGCGTGGCGTTGGCGCTGGCCCGGGCGCGCATCATGGGCGCGCGTTATCCGTTTTACCTGCTGGCCGATTCCCGCGAAGGCCAGCAGAAGGAGGCCGAAGTCACCCGCACCGCGCCGAGTTCGCAGCCCGTGCAGGGGAACATCCGCCACGGCTTTGTCTATGAGCGCGTGCCGCACATCACGCTCAAGTCCATCGCCAACAACGCCGAGATTGATGTCATCTGGGACAAGTGGCAGGCGACGCTGGAGCCCTTGCGCGAGAAGCTAAACGCCGCGCTCAAGCAGACCTGGCAGGAATGGGAGATTCCCCGCGAGCTTCCCCCTGAATGTCGTAGCAGCGGACGTGAGTCCGCTCAAACGTCTCCCCGGAAAGATCAGAGCCGACTCACGTCGGCTGCTACAGAGGCGGAAAAGCTGCACGCCGACTGGTGGGCCGCCCGCATTGCCCGGCAGCAGGAGATAGACAAGTCCATCGCCGCCAAGGCCGAGTTTGAATTCCTCTACGACAAGCCCTACCCGGACAACAAGAAGGTCCGCGTGGCCGGTCCCTTCACCGTGGAGAGCCTCAGCCCCCACCGCGTGCTGGGCGTGGATGAGGACGATGAGTTGATTGATACCCTGAACGACGGTAGCGGCGACTACGGAGCCAAGCAGTCCTTCCCCCAGATGATCCTGGAGAACCTGAAGACCGCCGGCGTGCAGCAGGCGCACAAGGCGGACCGGATCACCTTCACCGCCCTCACCCCCTGGCCCGGCGAGCTGGTCTGCGCCGAGGGGCGCTATGAGGGCAAGGATGAAGTAAGAAGTATGAATGATGAAACGGGAAAAGAGAAGACCAGCGCGGGCCTTCATAATTCATCCTTCAACCTTCATACTTCCTCCAAGCGCGCTGCCATCTTCATCGGCCCCGAGTTTGGCACCGTCCAGCGCGCCGACCTGGTCGCCGCCGCGCGCGAGGCGGGCGATGCCGGGTTCGATGTGCTGATCGCCTGCGCCTTCAACTACGAGGCGCACGCCACGGAGTTCAGCAAGCTGGGCCGCATCCCCGTGCTCAAGGCCCGGATGAACGCCGATCTGCACATGGCCGAGGATCTCAAGACCACCAACAAGGCCAACCTCTTCGTCATCTTCGGCGAGCCGGACATCACCCTGCTTCCGGAGCCGGACGGCAAGCTGCGGGTGAAGGTCAACGGCGTGGATGTCTTTGATCCGAGCACCGGCGAAGTCCGCAGCGACAGCGCCGACGGCATCGCCTGCTGGTTCGTGGACACCGACTACAACGAAGAAAGCTTCTTCGTCCGCCACGCCTATTTCCTCGGTGCCAACGACCCCTACAGCGCCCTCAAGACGACGCTGAAAGCCGAGATCAACGCCGAAGCCTGGGCCACCCTGCACAGCGACACGTCCCGGCCCTTCGCGAAGCCGAAGTCGGGGCGCATTGCCGTGAAGGTCATCAACCATCTGGGAGATGAGGTGATGAAAGTGTTTAAAACAAACTAGAGTTAGGACTAACAACAATGATCACGAAATTGACTCTGCGGAATTTCAAAAGCGTAGGAGAGCAAATCTACGATTTTACGCATTTCGACCTTCTCGTCGGGCGCAACAACAGCGGTAAGAGCACCGTGCTGCAAGCGCTGGCGATCTGGCAATTCTGCGTTGACGAATTCCATCGGTCAAAGCGGGGTGGTTCAAAAGGTATTCAAGTGGTGCTACCCAATTTTACCGCGTTGCCTTTACCTGAATTCAATTTGCTGTGGAAAGACAGAACGGACCGCTCTTACCCGATCAAGGATGGAAAGAAAAAGCAGGAATTCATTCTTATCGAGATACTGATCGAGTGGCGGCGGCCTGGCGGAGAAACTGAAACGTTCGGCATTGAATTACGTTATCATTCTCCGCAAACCATCTACGCGATCCCCATTGGCGGATGGAAAAGATTCCGCGAATGTGATGAGACCGGCGAAATGCCCAAGATTGCCTACGTGCCACCATTTTCAGGCTTGGAACCCACCGAAAAGTGGCTGGATGTATCCCCAATCCGCCAGCAAGTTGGAAAAGGCCAACCCGGAAGTGTACTCCGGAATCTCCTCCTGCGAGTATGTCCTTCACCCAAGCGTGGCGACGATGGACGAACCGTAAAAGGCCAGACGCCTCCCGCTGATTGGAAGGAACTTTCTGAGATCGTTGAGCGCTGGTTTGCGGTGAAGATTCATGAGCCGGAATACGACTCCGCCAAAGATGTTTACATTTCGGTTGAGTATAACCAAAGGAACAATAATTACGATATCATCGCGGGTGGAAGCGGATTCCATCAAACCTTGACACTTTTGGCATTCCTTTACGGATACCATCCGACAACCATCCTGCTGGACGAACCCGACGCACACCTTCACGTCAATCTACAGCGCGAGATTCTCGATTACTTTAAGCGTAAGTCGCTGGAGCGAAAGACGCAATTTCTCATCGCCACTCATGCCGAGGAATTCGCGCGCGGTGTGGACGCCAGCCAAATCGTATCCCTGTTAAGCCAGGTTCCAAGGCGTGTGCAATCCACGCCGGCTGTGCTCCGGGCGATGTCGGATGTAACGAACGAGGAAGTCGTTCGGCTGATGTCCTCACCATACGTCCTTTATGTTGAAGGAGAAAGCGACGAGAGAATCCTGCGCGCGTGGGCGAACCAATGCGGCTCGCAATCAGCAATGGATAAGGTCTGCTTCAAATCCATGGGTGGCGGTAGCAAGGAGCAGATGAAGACCAGGGCTGATGAGCACTTTGCAGCCTCGAAGCAAATCATACCAGCGGCGACAAGACTGATGCTGTTCGACTTCGACAGCAGCGATACAGCATTCCATCCAACGTCGGAGAATCCAGCGCTAATCGAGTGGAAGCGTAAGAACATCGAGAACTACCTCCTGGTACCGGATGCCTGGAGGAGAGCGGCTCTGCGCCTTCTCGATGCGACGGAGACGCCTTTGTTTGCGCAGCCCGTGTTGCAGAAGATCGTTGACTTCTTCGCCGAGCAGAATTTGACACTGCCTCCGGGAAAGACATGGAAAACCGTTACGGCGAACGTGTTTAGCGTGGTGGACGGCAAGCGAATTTTGTTCGAGGATCAGGATTCGCTTTTTCACAGAATTGAAGCCGGATCTCCGTCCCTTAACCTGATCCGTGAGCAAGTTGCTATGAGCATGACTGCCGACGAGATCCACGAGGACGTGCATAAATTCATCGCAAAACTCATCGCATTAGTTGCAAACTGACTTGGCTCGAGCAAATAAATGGTCGTCCGCATCGGCGACACTTTCACTTAAACCTCGACTGGACTATGCCCACCTTCGCGCCTATAATTAGGCGAGTTGCCCGATGAAACCCGAATATCTCAAACCTAGGTTCGCCGCGCTCCTGGCGCTCGCCGATGGCTGGCTGGATGGCAGCGGCATCGCGCCGGACAAGACGAAGCTAGCTGCGATTGCCGAAAAGATGGTAGGGCATTATCCTGCGCAGCTTCCGTTGCCGGCGATGGTTCCGACTCCTGAAGGCAACCTGCTTCTCGAATGGGATGCTCCGGGTGATCCTTCGGTTGACCTGCACCTTGAGTCTATGCACGCGGCCTTTCACGCCTTCCAGCCAAACGAAACGGAAACCGAGCAGGAGATTCTGCTGACGACTGCGGCATCGTGGGGAGAGTTCTTTGCTTTGCTAAATGAGCGACTGCAGCAGCGCCCGGCATGAGTGTTCCGGATCGCATGACATGGATTCCTTAGCCGCCACCAAAGCCTCAATCCTTTCACAAATTCACGTACTTGCTACGGGGTGCGCTCCGTCCGGGGGGGACGCGAGTGACGCCGAGCCAGCTCGCAAGTCCGTTGCCAACCGAGCCGCCGATTTCATTCGCGCTCTGCCCGAAGGCGTTCCACTCCCTGAGGTCGCCGCTGAGCCTGACGGCGCGATTTCTCTCGACTGGATAACATCCCGCACCCGTTTGTTTTCTTTGAGTGTGGGCGCCAGCGGCCGACTGGCCTTCGCCTGGCTGGATGCTGCGAGTAAAGGCCACGGGACAGCCCTGTTCGATCGAGAGACAATTCCGCCAGAGATTTTGGAAGGCGTGAAACGGATCGCGAACTCCGACAGCCCTTCGCGGTGACCGGCTTCAAATGGACTTCCTCATTGCCGACACCTTCACTGATAGCCTTGCACGGCTGACCGGCGACGAGCAGAAATCCGTCAAAACCACGGCCTTTGACTTGCAGGTGAATCCAGCGGGTCCGGGCCTCAGCTTCCACAAGCTGGAGAAGGCGAAGGACAAGAAGTTCTGGTCCGTGCGGGTGAGCAGCGACATCCGGCTCATCGTTCACAAGACGGAGGGCAGCTTGCTGCTCTGCTACGTGAATCACCACGACAAAGCCTACGACTGGGCCGAGCGGCGGAAGCTGGAAACACACCCCAAGACCGGGGCCGCCCAGTTGGTGGAAATCCGCGAGACGGTGAAAGAGGTCGTTGTCCCGGTCTATGTGCAAGCGGAAATGCCTGCGCCCACCAAGCCGCGCCTCTTCGCCGAAACGCCCGAGGAAGAACTGCTGGGCTACGGCGTGCCGGCTGAGTGGATGAAGGACGTGCGCCAGGCCACCGAAGACAGCCTCCTGCTGCTGGCGGATCGACTGCCCGGTGAAGCGGCGGAGGCCCTGCTGGAGCTCGCAACCGGTGGGAAACCGCGGGTGACGAAACCGGCGGTGCCCGTCACGAATCCCTTTGATCACCCCGACGCCCAGCGCCGATTCCGCGTGATGACCAACGTCGAGGAGCTCCAGCGCGCGCTCGATTTCCCGTGGGAGAAATGGACGGTCTTCCTGCATCCCGAACAGCGCCAGTGGGTCGAGCGCGACTACGCTGGACCCGCCCGCGTTTCCGGCTCAGCCGGCACCGGCAAGACCATCGTGGCGCTGCACCGCGCTGCCCATCTGGCCCGCACGCATCCCGAAGCGCGGGTGTTGCTCACGACGTTCTCCGACACTCTGGCGAACGCCCTTCACACCAAGCTCAAACGCCTGGTGGGCAGCGAACCGCGCCTTGCCGAGCGCATTGACGTTCATTCCCTCAACGCGCTTGGCCTGCGTCTCTACAAGGCCCACTGCGGGCCGGTGAAGCTCGCCAGCCGCGAGTCCATGCGAGACCTGCTCGGTGAAGCATCGAAGGCAGTAGGCGGGCACAAGTTCAGCCTGCATTTTCTCCTCACCGAATGGGAGCAGGTGGTGGACGCCTGGCAGTTGGAAACGTGGGAGTCGTATCGCGATGTCGCCCGGCTCGGTCGCAAGACCCGGCTGCCCGAGGCGCAGCGAGCGGTGCTGTGGTCCATGTTCGAGCGGGTCCGGGACGGCTTGAAGGAGCGGAAGCTCACCACGCACGCCGGCCTGTTCACCGCCCTGGCGTCCGCGCTGGCCAAAGGCAAGCACCCGCCGTTCGACTTCGCCGTTGTGGACGAGGCGCAGGACATCACCGTGTCGGGATTGCGATTGCTCGCTGCCCTTGGCGGCGGTCGTCCCAACGCGCTATTCTTGGCCGGTGACCTCGGCCAACGCATCTTCCAGCAGCCATTCTCCTGGAAATCCCTCGGCGTGGACATTCGCGGGCGCTCCCGCACCCTGCGCATCAACTACCGCACATCTCACCAGATCCGGATGCAAGCCGAGCGGCTGCTTGGCCCGGAGCTGACCGACGTGGACGGCAACAGCGAAGACCGAAGCGACACCGTCTCGGTCTTCAACGGCCCGCCACCCGTCATCCGCGTGCTCGCGACTGAGGCTGAAGAGACCAAGTCCGTCGGGACCTGGCTGGCGGAGCAGTCGAAAGCCGGCATCCTGCCCCACGAGTTCGGCCTCTTCGTGCGCTCGCCAGGGCAGTTGAGCCGTGCCCAGGCCGCGGTCAAAGAGTCAGGCTTAGCCTACAAGCTACTCGATGAACACGTCGAGACGACCAGCGGTCATGTCTCGATCAGCACCATGCACCTGGCCAAGGGACTGGAGTTCCGCGCCGTGGCGGTGATGGCCTGCGACGACGAGATCATCCCCTTGCAAGAGCGCATCGAAACGGTGGGCGACGACTCAGATCTCCAAGAGGTCTATGACACCGAGCGCCACCTCCTCTACGTCGCTTGCACGCGTGCGCGGGACCACCTGCTAATCACCAGCGTCGCACCGGCATCAGAGTTTCTCGACGATCTCCGGGCTTAACCTGCCCGGCCCCGCTCGCCCAGCCAGGAAACGGGTCAAAACGGAGGTTGAAACCGGAGCTGTGTGCGTCGTGGGTGGCCTCACAGAAGATCGCGAAGGGAACAAAGAGCTTCGTTGTCTTTGCGGCCTTCTATTAGGATCACAGGCCATCAAGTTTCCGTAGTATTGTTTCGAAGGACGGGAAGGCCGTCCACCCTCCGCAGTACCGCTACGGAGGACGGGAGCGCAGGATACAGAATTTGCACCACAAGTGGCTCAACCGCAGACTTTTAAGCGCACTACATGGAGCCTCGCCGGGCCTGCACCGGGGTTACGACGTCTATGCACGCAACACACCGGCGCACCCAGTGCTACCTTTCTAATATCGTAAGTCATGCAATATCAAAGCCTTGCGCGGCCCACGTAAGGCCGCCCCCATACCGCCTCCATACCGCCCCCATACCACCTGGCTTGCTGCAAAGCGCCCCGGGGAGGGCGAAGGAAGAAGGTCGAATGAAGAATGCAGAATACAGAGGCCGGTTGCGCCCGGCAATGCGTGAAGATCACGCATTGCCGCGCGAGCCATCCCGAAGCTACCTCCATGCGACATCAATGCGACATCAAAGCCACCTCAATGCGTGTTGCTAGCCAGGCGGTAGCCACCCCAAAGCCACCCCCATGCGTCCCCCATGCGTCCTCCATGCGTCCCCCATGCGTCCCCCATGCGTCCCCCATGCGTCCCCCATGCGTCTACAAGGCTCCCACAATGCGCCAACAAAGCCTGGAGCTGGACGACGGACGGCTGGGAGCGGAGGTCAGAGGTCACAGTTCAGAGGTCAGACCTCCTGACATACCCCTAGTTTTCCATTGCGTAGGTTGCGTGGCTTGATCCCGCTAGCGAGCGGAGTCAGTTTCTGGCAACGAATGGCTCATGCCAGTGGATTTTCAAACACGATCCGCAATTGGGTGCCTGGGAAAAGCGGGTTCAGTTGGTTGAGACTCTCGCAAAGTTTGGCGACGGCTCGTGTACGATTGGGGGAGGTTTGCGGAGCCAACTTCACCAAAATCTGGCCGGGTTGCAGGCGAATCGAGCCCGGTGAACGGAGCGCTGCGGCAATGAGCTTGCGCCCTTCTTTGGCGTGGTTGGGGTAATGCGGACGAATCCGCTCCAAGAGCTGAGTCTCCAGCTCATAAGCCGTCAATTTGAGCCCAATCGTCAAGAGCTTCATCTCGCTTTTGAGTCGCCGCAGCCCGGATTGCCCAGCCAACACTCGCTCCGGCATCTGGGCCAACTCCGCCCGGAGCTTCTCAATCTGGGCCTGAGCCGCCTGTACTTGGGCTGCCTGGGGCCGTTTCTTCCACCGCGCTAACCGCTGGGCCAGCGCCGCCCCATCCCAGGGCTCGGCGGTCAACTTGATCCCCAGCTTGGCCAAGTGCCGATCGCGTTTGCTGATCCAACCCGCCAGCACCTTTTGCCCCTTCACATACGCCGGATTGGGATGAGTGATGGTCAAACTTAAAGGTTCGTCACCGTATTCCACCGTCCCATTCAAATCGTACTCTGCCAAGAGATACTTGAACACGTTCTCTTGCGCCCCCCACCGCCCAAAAAGCAGGCCACACAACTCCACCGCCGGGGCCTTGGAATTGCCCACTAACACCGAAGTTTGCCGGCCGTCTTCCCGGATGACTCGAATCTCCCGCATCCGTAGGGTCCGGCCGGTCTTGCCTTGCGCCGGAGCCCCTTTCTGTCCGGTGGCGGCTACGACCTCCTCATGCACCGGTATGTCCACCTCCGCTTCGGCCGGGGCATACGCGTAGGTCCGCGACCCAATCCGGGTCGCTTTCTTTTCAAACTTCTCCAAGGGCCAGTCCTTGGTTTTGCCTTTCCGGTAAGTGACCAGGGTGTGGCCCGCGGCGATCTGTTGCTCAAAGAGCCGGCCACAGAAACCACCGCGATCAAAGATCGCCATGACCGGCCCGGTTCCGAGCGCTTCCTGCACTTGGGCGATCACCTTGGGCAACACCGCCACCAGTCCCTCGTTAAACTCCCCGCTCACACAGAATAAGGGCTTGGCTCCCGGCAAGTTGACCCACGTGCGCGTCGTTCCCTTAACGACCCGGCTGTGGCTGGCAGCGTAGACCTGGCCGATCGGATAGTGCCCCGTATACACCTCGACATGTCCGTCCACGTAGAGGACTCGCACCGGCTGTTGGTAACCCGCCGCCCGCTCGCGGGCCAACGCCTCCAGAAAGCTAGCTCCTTGCAAGGGCTGGCTCAGCGCGTGTAATTTCCGCCGCAGGGTTTTAACCTCCGGCACCCGATCCAATCCCAGGACCCGCCCCATTCCTTGGGCGTGATGCTGCCGCAGGTGCTCGGGTTTCTTAATTCGTAACAAGGCCATTATCACCAAGGTCACCATCACCGTCCGCAATCCGTAAAACGCGCCACCCAAGGAACCAAACACTCGGCCAGCCACCGGCAATAGCGGATCTTTCTCCAGCAGGGCCAAGGCTAAAAAGGCTCCCACCCACGGCAGATTTTGGCCGGGGGCAAACACCGGCGGGACATCTTCCAGCAGGCCCAACTGTGCCAAAGCCCGATCCGTCGAGCGGTCCAACGGATCCACTCCCGGAGTCGAACTGCTCAACGAACCTTCCCGCGCCAGGCAGACCGTTTGCGCCGACGCGACCACAACCGACGGTACTTCCCCGCCCACCGCCGCCGCCACGCCCACCTGCACGACTCCGGCGGCGGTCAGCAAACCGGACCGTTCCACCGGGGTGCCTGGGAGCGCCACCGCGAGTGCTTCTGGGGCCAACTTCGGCTGGCCTCCTCCCCCCACGACGGCGGCTGGGATCGCCGCCCGCACCAGCTCACCCGCCGTCACCACCCCAACCGCGCTTGAAGCGGCGGCGGGTTCCAGCAAAACCGGCTCGGCTACCACCGCCAACGGACTCGCCGCCAACGCGCCTGTTCCCAAAGCCAACTCGGCAACGGGGGCGGGCTTGGGTTGCTTCCGTCCCAAAATGCGGTTGATCGTGCTGACGCTCAGGTTGGCGATTTGTGCAATCTCATAAATGGTCTTGCCCGCCGCCCGGCGGCGCACCACCAGCCTCTGTTTGGCTTCATTGGCCAACTGCGGCCGACCGCTCTTGGGCTGGTCCAGCAGCCCAGCCATGCCCGACTCCCGATAACGCCCGACCCAGCCGTGAAAGGAGCGCAGGGCGATGTTCAAGTAGCGCGAGATTTGGACCTGGGTGGCATGGCCCGCCCGATAGACTTGCACCCATAAGCTCCGTTGCGCCGCTCGGTCGTCGAGATCATAGCAACCCAGCAGTTGACCCCGCACCATGATCAAACAGATACCATCGGTCTGGGAACACTGGCAGTGCGGCGAGACGAATCCGGGAGGGTTGCTAAAGTCGTCGGGCGGTAGAATGTGCGGCATGGGGTCATTCTTGCGCGCGCGCGCGTAATACGCAAGAACATATGCTATATTCTTTTCAAAATATATATCCGAATTCCTCAGGAATTAGAGGCTATGTCAGGAGGTCTGGGGTTGCAGGTAGCGGGGCTTTGTCCGACCAGATCAGTTGTGTGCGTCATACGGGCTAAGGGTAGCCCACCTATTGCCGGAATGGGAATGGACGAATCGCGGAATGGCATGAAGGAATCGTGGATGAGCTCAGAAGCCGTTGAAACGGCTGGCTGGCCTTCGCGGCATGCTACACCGGGCTGAAGCCGCGGTGTTAATGAGATTCATCGCACGCGTGTGCGAACTTCTCAGGCTAACCCTTTGCCTGGTTTGAAGAGCTGCCTTCCCTGTATTCACTCGGCGAGACGCCTTGGAACGCCTTGAACTGGCGGGAGAAATGGAACTGGTCCTGGTAGCCGAGGCGGGTGGCAATCTCTTTCACGTTCAAGGTCGAGCTGCGGAGTAACTGGCAGGCGCGGTGGATGCGCAGCAGGTGCAGGTAATCGCGAGTCGAACAGCCGGTCTGCTCCTTGAAGAGCATCGAAAAGTGCGCCGGTGAGAGGTTGGCCAGGGCAGCCAGCGCGCTGACACGCATCGGTTGATCAAGATGCTCGCTCATGTAGATGATCCCCTCGGCCACCTTCTGGACGCTGTCCGAGGTGTCGCGCGTTTGCTCGTGGCGATGCCGGATCATCACGGCCAGCAGGTGCGCCAATGCGTGCGAGGCGTGCAGGAGATTGAGGAACGCTGTCCCCTGTTCCAGGGTTCGCACCACCTCGTTGAACAGCCGGGCCAGTTGCAAGTCATCACCCATCCAAACCAGCGGGGCCTTCGTCGAAGTGCCCAACTCGTTCAGGTATTCGCGGATGTTACCGCCGGTTGCCAGGGCCCAGTGAATGGTCCAGGGATTGGAGACGTGAGCGCCGCAGGCATGAGGCACATCAGGCGGCAGCACCAGCAGGTCGCCCGCGCGCACCGTGTGAAGATGCCCGGCCAGTTCGCACCAGCCGCCGCCTTTGACGCAATACACCAGCAGCGCTCCGGGAAGGGGCGGGGCCGGAGGGGCGGGGGGCGGCGGCGGGGGACCGTTGATGTCTGGCGGAGGACGGCGAAGATGGCCGGCGGTCCCCGGAGCATACCCCGCGCCGAGAGCCAGCAGGCCGTGCAAAAGGGGGTGGTCTCGCAGCGCAGGCTTGATCACCGCCGCAGGGAGCAGCACCCGACGCTCTCCGTCCAAGACGTTGCCTTTAGTAGACCGTTTGTTCACAGCCCAAACTCACGGTTCTGCCAAGGCCCGCTCCAGCCGCTGCCAGAGGTCTTCCGGGTCTTCGAGGCCCACGGAGATGCGAATCAGGTAGCGCGACACGCCGCACGACTCCGCCCATTCCAATTCGGTGTAGTGGGCCAGCAGGGTGAAGGGGCAGGCGAGAGTGAACACCGTGCCAAGACTCGGCCCTTTGCAGAATGGCAGGCGGTCGTAGATAGCCGGCGACGCGGTCTCCCCGTCTTTGGGGAGGAACGTGATGAGCGCTCCCCAGCCGCCGTCTGGGCGTCGCACCGCTTCGTAGGCTTCGTTGAACTCCCACTTGGGATACCAGACATGCTCCACCGCCGGATGGTGGCGCAAACGTTCCGCCAACAGCAGGCCGTTCTGGTTGTGCCGCTTCATCCGCTCCGGGAAACCTCGCGCCTGGGCGTCCAGCACCACAGCATCCGCGCCCCACAGCAACTCTTCGTGCTGCGCACTGATGATCGGCTTGAGCTCATGGTAAAACGGCGACTTGGGATTGCAGATCAGCGCGCCGCCCATAACGTCGCCGGTCCCGGCAATGAACTTGGTGAGGCTGGTCGCGATCAGGTCGGCGTGATCGCTCAGGTCCACATTGGCGGGGGTGGCGACCACATCGTCGGCCACCAGCGGCACGCAATGCTCGCGGCGAATCGGGGTGATGCGGCGCAGGTCGGCCGAGCCGAGTTGGGGGTTGCCGGGGATCTCGCAGAAGCACGCCGCGAGGGTCTGTCGGCGCACCAGGTTCTTCAACTCGCTTTCGATGCTCTCCAAGTGGTGCAGCAGGATTCCGCCGGAGCCGAACTTCTGCTGCAGTTTCAAGGTATCCACGTAGGGGAAGCCCAGTTGCGCTGTGGGCTGCCCGGGCGTCCGTTGCATGACGGCCTGGAGCGCGGCGAACTGCGCGGCCATGCCGGTCGGAGTCAGGAACACGTCGTCTTCCGCACAGTCATAGAACCCGGCGAGCTGGCGCCGCAAGGACTGGCGCACGGCGGCATCATCCGTCTCCGGCGAACGTCCGGCCAACAACGCTTCGGCCTGACGGGTGGAAACAATCAGCCCTGTATGCTGCCAGAACGCGCGCAGTGCGGCAGTGCCGGCCTCGCTGGTCACGACACCATGAATGCCACCGGCCGCCACCACTTTCGCCTGCGCATCGCTGCTGCGCTCGATGAAGCTGGCGCAGCGCCGGGCGACACGGAGCGATGGGAAGGGCAGACAAGGCTTGCCGTCGCCGATCTGCCGGGCCAGTTCCCGCACCTCGGCATGGATGAAGAAGCGCGGATAACCGCTGGAGAGCGCGTTGACGACCCGGGGGTCCTTTTCCTCGTATCCGACCACATCCTGCCAGAGCGGCAGCGCCACCGATACGGCGTGCGGGGAAACCGGAATAGGCTGGCCGAGTTCTTCGCCTTTCCAGACGGGTTGTTGAAATAGATCACGCGCAGACATGCCAATATTGGGGAACAGCCTAAGCTGCCGGGGTGGGTAAAGCGAATGCAAAACGTGAAACGGGAAGAGTGAAACGTGAAACGTGATGCGGATTGCCGGCTAGCCCCGAGCAGTCTTCCCTTTACTGCACTGGCTACGCTTACGGATTCCCTTCACGTTTCACGTTTCACGCATCACGCATCACGCATCACGTTTCACTGCTCCTCCCGCGCACCCCGAAGGACTGGTTGGCCGGATCGGTCAGGTGCGCGAGGATCATCAGTTCTGAATTTGCAGCCGGAAGAACTTGTCCGCGGCCAGTCCCAGCGGAAGGTTCGTGGACAGCCGCCCGCCGGTGCCGGGGAAGGGGGTGCCTTCGTCGCGCCAGACGGCGCCGGGCAGGTTGGTGGTAGATTGGAGTTGGTAGCTGGTCCCGAGGGCGGAAGGCCATTCAAGCCGGAGGCCGCCATTCAGGCGTGCGGTCAAGGCAACTGGCGTCGGCGGCAACGCCTCGTCGCCGCGCAGGCGGACCAGGTACGGAGTGGCAGCGCCGTTGAAGTCGGGGAAACTGCCGCCGACCATGATCTGGCCGTTGCTGAGGCGCTTCGAACACCAGACGCCACTCAGGGAGCAAGCGCCCAGCGCAAAGGACGTATCGAGGCTGCCGTCCGGATTGAGCCGCGCAACACAAGCCGCAGCACCGGTTCCCCAGCCACCGGGAGGACAGGCCCCGACGATGACCTTGCCGTCCGGCTGCAATTCCAGGCCATAGACCCAACTCTCCGCAAGCCACGGCAGGGCCGCCGGCACGAACGTCGTATCGAGTGTGCCATCCGCATTGAGCCGGGCCAGGTTGGGCCGCGGCACGCCGTCAAAGGCGCTGAAGGCCCCGCCGATGAGAATCTTGCCGTCCGGTTGCAGGGCGATGGCGTCCACGCCGCCATAGGAATCCTGGATGGCAGTGCCGGGGTTGAAACTCGTGTCTAGCGTGCCGTTGGTGTTAAGCCGCGCGATGCCGCCGCGGAACACGCCGTTGAAGTTGCTATAGACACCGCCCACGAGAATCTTGCCATCGGGCTGGAGGGTGAGGGCCGAGGTGTTGTTATCCGCGCCAATGCCGATGTCGAAGGTGGCGTCAACCGTGCCGTTCGTATTGAGGCGGACGAGATTGTTATGGCCCAGTTCGCCGTTCACTTCGCCAAAGTAGCCGCCGACCAGGAGCTTGCCGCCGGGAAGCTGGACCATCGGCCAGACCCAGCCGTCAAAGTCCGCGTTGAAGCTGCGGTCAATGCTGCCATTGGCCTCCAGCCGGACAATATTGGTGCGGGCTTCGCCGTTGAAGTTGGTGAACCAGCCGCCGACCACGATCCGCCTGTCGGTTTGGGGCAGCACCGTATAGACTTCCCGATCGCCGCCTACGCCGATGGCCGTGAAATTGGTGTCCACCCGGCCGTTCGGTTCGAGCCGGACAACCCCGCCGCGGGCGGCGCCGTTGAAGGCCGTGAAATTGCCGCCTACCAGCAGCTTGCCATCCGGCTGCTCTGCGATGGACCAGACGGGGCGATCCGGGCCGGAGCCGGTGACCAAGTTAGTATCGAGCGCGCCTGGTCGGGCTGAGTACGGCAGGACGGTAAGCCACACCGGCGCGCTGGTCACGGAGCCGAAGCGGTTGGAAACGACCAGCGTGTAGCCGCCGGAGTCTGCGAACGAGGCCGACGGGAACCAGCACGAGCCGTTGGTCTGGCCGGGCACAATGGCCCCATTCTTGAGCCATTGGAAGCTGATCGGCGGAGTTCCCGCGGCGGAGACGCCGAAGAGGCAGTTGGCACCGGGCCAGGTGGTGACACAACTCGGGGCCTGGATGGTGATGGCGGCGGGCACTTGGAGCGGGGCACCAAGGTCATTGGTAAGCCGCACGATATGGTTGCGCGAGATGCGGTTGAATTCGTGGAAGGGACCTCCAACCATCAGCCGGTTATCGGATTGCAGGGCCAGGCAGTTGACATCGTTCCATCCACTCTGATCCACTTTGGTGCCCCAGCCAGGATCGAACGTGAGGTCCGGCGTGCCGTTGGGATTGAGGCGGAGGATGCCGGCGCTCACGATGCCATTCGTATCATAACTGTAGAATCTACCGCCGACCACTACCTTTCCATCCGTTTGCAGCAGGATTGAATAAACATCTTGGTTGAAATCCACAGGCGCAAAGGTGGCGTCTAAACTCCCATCGGGATTGAGGCGAGCCAGGTGCTCCCGATTTACCCCGTTGACGGTGCTAAAGTCTCCGCCGATCAGAATGCGCCCATCCGGCTGGATTGCCAGGGCGTAAACCACCCCGTCCGGACCACCTGACGATGGCTGGAACGTGTTGTCCAAGGTGCCATCGGGGTTGAAACGGGCAAGGTTGGGACGTGAGGTTTCGCCGCAGTGTTCAAAATCGCCGCCCACAATGACCCGCCCATCGGGCTGCAAAGCAATGGCCCAAATGGAGTAGTAATCGGGATTATCGCTGGCGCGGAAGGTCTCATCCACGCTGCCGTCCGGGTTTAGCCGGGCCAGATGCGGGTGCGGCAGACCATTCACGTTGTTAAAATACCCGCCCACCAGGATGCGGCCATCCGGCTGCACTGCCAGCGCATCCACCTCGCCATCAGGACCGCTTCCGGGAGCGAAAGACGGATCCAGGGAACCATCCGCGTTCAGCCGTGCCAGGTTTGTCCGGCTCGTGCCGTTGTATGTAGTAAAGCTGCCACCGGCGAGCAATTTGCCGTCCGGTTGGCGAGCCAAAGTCCAGAGCCACGGTTGCGAATAAAGGGAGGTCGAACCAAGGAACCCGGTGCCAATTTGGAACGTGGGATCCAGGGAGCCATCTTCAGTGAACCGGACCAGGCAATTCCGGGAGGTGCCATTGACCGAATTGAACGATCCGGCGGCCACGGTCCGGCCATCCGGCTGAACGAGGACGGAATACACAGAATCATTAGGGCCGGTCTCATTCATCCACTCGTCACGTATCCCGTCAGGAGTTCGCCAGGCCAGATACCCGAAAAACGCCGAACGGCCGCCGGTGATGAAGCGGCCATCGGCCAGGCAAGCGACCGTTTTCACGTAGCTTTGGCTCGCACCCCACGCCGGGTTGAACGCGGAATCGAGGCTGCCCGTGGAAGTCAGCCGGGCCGCGCCATCGCGGTTGGTGCCGTCGAAGCTTGTAAAGTTGCCCCAGGCCAGAATAACGCTATCCGGCTGGAGCGCGAGATAGACCAACCCGGGCAAGGGGAGCCGGTTGCCGGGACGCCTAAAACCTGTCCCGGGATCGAAGCTCATGTCCAGGGTGCCGTCCGCACTGAGCCGCGCGACGCTCCAGCGCACCACGCCGTTGACACGGGTAAACCCGCCACTGACAAGCATCCGGCCATCCGGCTGCAGCACCAGCGATAAGGCCGCCGCATCCAGGCTGGCCGCCGCGCAGAAGTTGCTATCCAGCGACCCGTCGGCATTCAACCGGGCGAGGTTGGTCGCGGTGATTCCGTCCAGGTTCGTGAGGCTGCCGCTGAAAACGACCTTGCCATCCGCCTGCCAGGCGATGGCCGTGACGTTCGTCGCGCGGCTGCCGGGATCGAACGCGGGGTCGAGCGAGCCATTGGCATTGAGCCGCGCCAGGCCGAGGCGAGGGGTGCCGTTGTAGTTCGAGAACGCGCCCTGAATCAGCACCTGCCCGTTCGTCTGCCAGGCGACGAAATTCACCGGGCCATCCGCGCCGGCGCCCGTGACGAAGCCGCCGTCCACCGAGCCATTGCCGTTCAAACGGACAAGGCCGGGGTGCGCCATGCCATTGAAGTTGGTGAACGCGCCGCCGACCAGCAGCTTTCCGTCGCCCTGGAGCGCGAGCGCATTCACCGCGGCATCCGCGCCCGAGCCGATGGCGAAGGTGGCATCCACGTTCCCATTGGTGTCCGCGCGGGCCAGGCGGTTGAGCGGCGTGAAATTCACATGCGTGAACGCGCCGCCCAACACCACCAGGTCGTCGGGCTGCGCGACGACGGCGTTGACCGCGCCGTCGGGTCCGACCCGGGGCATGAACGTAGTGTCCACCCCGCCGGATTGGGCGTGGGCGGTTTGATCAAACCACATCAGTGTGGCGGCAATGAGGATGGATAGGCTGATGGTTTTCATTTCAGTTTTCATGGTGTTGGTTCAGGAGGTTCATCACGCAGCGCATATGCCGTTTCTTCTTCGCGCGGCGCGGGGGTGACGACCCGCCAGCCTTCAGCTTTGAGGCGTTCGAGATCTTTCCGCATTTCAGCGAAAATGACGTCCACGTCGTAGTTGCACTCCCGTGCGTGTTCCGCGCGCACGCGATGAATCTGTTCGAGAATCTCGTTTGGAATGGTGGTTTCGAGGTAGAGCCGGGGTTTCATTGGTGCGCGTGAGGATTATGGCCGGACCGAAAGAGTAGATCAGTCGCGTCCACCGCCGTCTGGATGTCGTGGGCCGCATTGGCCCACTGGTCAAACGGCGCGCCCGGCGTCGGACTGTCCGGCCAGACGCGGAGGGTGGCGGCCTGGAGGTTGGCGAGCCGCAGGCAGCACAGTGCGACGGCGATCACGAGCAGTCTTGGGATAGCTTTCATAATGTGAGTGTTCAGGAGTCGATTTCAGGCTCAGGTAAGCTTCACAGGATTGGGCTGGCCCGCATCACGTTTCACGTTTCACGTTTCACGCCTTAGTTCTCGATTAGCAGCCGGTAAAACTTCGCCGACTCCGGGCCGATAGACAGGTTGGTGGACAGCACGCTGCCGGTGCCGGGGAAAGGCGCGCCTTCGTCCAGCCAGCTTGTGGCCGGCAGGTTGGTGGCCGATTGGAGTTGGTATTCCAGGCTCAGGGCCGACGGCCAGCGGAATTGCAGCGAGTTGGCCGACCGCGTGGTGGTGAGGACAAGAGGTTCCGCCAGGCTCGCGGTGAAGTTTTCATTAGTCGCATCGGCGGTGAGGCTCACATAGCTGAGGCTGCCGGGCGTGAAGACCCAACCGGCGTTGGTCGGGGTCACCGTGCCGGTCCAACCGGGCGGCATCGTCAGCACGTAAGCGCCATTGGTGTCGGTGCGAGTGGCAAGTCCGCCGCTGGCACTTAGC
>CAIWJG010000016.1 GCA_903912925.1 uncultured Verrucomicrobia subdivision 3 bacterium
CCAACATCCAACATCCAATGGCGGTGGCGGCTGCCTTTCAGGTATTGGATGTTGGATGTTGGATGTTCGAGGTTCGATGTTTCCTTCTTCGCCCTTCTTTCGGCCTTCGGGTTTGGCGATCCGGTCCCGAGGAAAGCGGAAGTTTCCCCCATTATGTCTGAATCCACCCTTATCATGGACGCGTCCGCAATCCAACGCGCCCTCACCCGCATTGCCCATGAAATCGTGGAAAGGAATGAAGCCGGCAGCGAGGTGGTGATGGTCGGCATCCAACGTGGTGGAGTGCCCCTTGCGCAGCGGTTGAGTGCGCTACTGGCGGGAATTTGGGGCCAGTCCGTCCCCGTTGGCAGCCTGGACGTCAGCATGCACCGGGACGACCTCGCCGGTCGGGTCGCGCCCAACGTCCACCCCACGGTCATTCCGTTCGACGTGACGGGGAAGACGGTCGTGCTGGTGGATGATGTGCTGTTCAACGGGCGCACTATCCGGGCCGCGATGGACGCCTTGAATGACTTCGGCCGGCCGCGCCGCATCCAACTGGCCGTGCTCGTTGACCGCGGCCACCGCGAGCTGCCTATTAAGGCCGATTTCGTCGGCAAGAATGTTCCCACCGCCCAAACCGAGCGTGTTCGCGTGCGCTTGACGGAAATGGGTGGCGTGGACGAAGTGGTCATCGAGAAATGAAGAACAACCTACGTTATCGTAGCATCGAACGTGAGTTCGATCATTATTCCCTCACTCGGTGCCCCATCTCCAACCCTCCAATACCCCCCTCCCCCCGATGAGCTGGAATCGCAAGCATCTGCTGGACATCGAATCACTCACTGCTGAGGACATCACTACGGTGCTGGACACGGCCCGCGCCTTCAAAGCGGTCGGCGAGCGCGCGATCAAGAAGGTCCCCGCCCTGCGCGGCAAGACCGTCGTCAATCTGTTCGTCGAGCCCTCCACCCGCACCCGCACCAGCTTCGAGCTTTCCGAGCAACGCCTCTCGGCTGACATCGTCAATTTCAACACTGAGGCGTCCTCCCTCAAGAAGGGCGAGACGCTCAAAGACACCGCACGTAACCTTGAGGCGCTGAACATAGATTTCATCGTCATCCGCCACAGCGCTTCCGGCGCGCCTCACTTCCTGGCGCGGGTTCTCGACGCCAGCGTCATTAATGCCGGGGACGGTGCCCACGAGCATCCTACCCAGGCGCTGCTGGATATGTTCACCATCCGGGAGAAGAAAGGCCGCATCGCGGGCCTGAACGTCACCATCCTCGGCGACATCCTCTACAGCCGGGTGGCGCGGTCGGACATCTGGGCGCTGACCAAGCTGGGCGCGAACGTGACCCTCTGCGGCCCGTCCACCCTGGTGCCGCGCGTCTTCGAGCAGATGGGCTGCCGGGTGACCCACGACGTAGAAGAGGCCATCCGCGACGCCGACATTATCAACCTGCTGCGCATCCAGCACGAGCGCCAGCGCAAGTCCATGTTTCCCAGCCTGGGCGAATACACGAGCTTCTTCGGGCTGAACAAGGCCCGGCTCGCGCGCACGAAGCCCGATGCGCTCATCATGCATCCCGGCCCGATTAATCGCGGCGTGGAAATTGACAGCGAGATTGCCGACTGCGACCGCTCGCTGGTGTTGCAGCAAGTGACCAACGGCCTGGCTGTGCGCATGGCCGTGCTGTTCCTCGTCAACGGCGGTAAAGGCCCGCAGGAAGTCGCGCCGTAGGGCAGATTACCCGCGACGGACTTTCCACCACCCTCGCGAGTCCTTCTGGACTTTCTCGCGCTCAACCACGCGCCGCCTTGAGATGCCAAGCCACAGGGGTATCAACCCGACCAGCCCCGCGAAGGCTCAAACTGCTTCGGTTCATTTCACCTCGGCCAGAAGTCGGAAGTACCCGTCGCGCGAGAGTGCCGCGGTTTTGAGATTGTTGCGGATGATGAACACGGGAACTTCACTGTAAGCGGGTATGACCACCGGTCTCGCCACGCCTTCTCTGACGTAAGAACGGTGACTGCCTTCCTGACGGACGAAACGGAAACCGGCGGCAACGAAAACCGCCTCCAGGGTGCGCCAATGCTGCGGCGTGAATCGCGGCATGGACACCTTCAGGCCGCCGCCAGACAACTACGCTGCTCGACCCCAAGCCAGTCTGGCCTCCGCCAGGAGCCGCCCTTGCGGCAATAGCCCGAATCCTTCAGGACCTCCTCCAAAGTGCCGTGCTCGGCCGCAGTGGCGAGGAACAATCGCACCGCCGCATCCACCGCCTGACGAGCGACCTCAGGCGTTTCCCCGGCGCTGGCCACGTCCAGCGGCATGGCATGGGCGATGTATTGTTTTCCCTCGCGCCAGATTTGCACCGTATAGTCAATCTTCATGCTCCCAGCTTAGCACCCTTGATACCTGGCGACAACGTTGGAGTGGGGCCCTGGAGTGGGGCCTGATTCCAGTTCAAGCTGGGCGCGAACGTGACCCTCTGCGGCCCGTCCACCCTGGTGCCGCGCGTCTTCGAACAGATGGGCTGCCGGGTGACCCACGACGTAGAAGAGGCCATCCGCGACGCCGACATTATCAACCTGCTGCGCATCCAGCACGAGCGCCAGCGCAAGTCCATGTTTCCCAGCCTGGGCGAATACACTAGCTTGATGTCCGCTGAAAAGGGGTGATCGAGACGGTTGAGCTATGGCCATGAGGACGGCTGGCAGCGTTTGTTCTCTCTGGCCAGCGTCAGGGGGCCGTCACCCCGTCTTCATTGGGC
>CAIWJG010000017.1 GCA_903912925.1 uncultured Verrucomicrobia subdivision 3 bacterium
CGGCGGGAGTGTGTCACAAGTCTTTGCGTGTGCAAAGCGTCGCACTGGCAGAATCCCCGCACGCGAATCGCATTCTCGGGGTCAAAACTGCGGAAAACTACGCAACGGGATTTCGTGCCTATGTCAGGAGTTCTGGAGTTCGGATTTCGGGTTTCGGATTTCCCCCTCTTTCACCCACCTCTCCGCTCTTTACGGTTTGGAATTCTTGCCAAGGAAGCGTAGGGCCTGTTTAATAGGCGCGTGGCACAGCAGCAAACACTCAATCGCTCGACGGGTTATTCCGGGATTGGCCTGCACAGCGGCAACCGGGTCACCATGACTTTCCTCCCGGCGGCGCCGAGCACGGGCATCCGTTTCCGCCGCGTTGACCTGGACGGCAAGCCGGAAATCGAAGCGCGAGTGGAGAACGTCGTGGAGAACAACCGCTCGACCACGCTGGCGAAAGGGAACACGCGCATTCACACGGTGGAGCATGTGCTGGCGACCTTTGCCGGTTACGGCATCGACAACGTCATCGTGGAACTCGACGCCAATGAGCCGCCGATTGCCGACGGCAGCTCACGGGAGTATTGCAAGATGGTGCGAGAAGCGGGGATCGTCCCTCAGGACGAGCCCCGCGCGGCCTACGCCGTGACCGCGCCGATCCAATTGGAGATAGGGGAGACCATGATGGCCCTGTTGCCGGATGAGGTGTTTAAGCTCTCCTGCACGAGCGCGGATAAACAGGGGCGGTTCACCCAGTTTTACAGCATGGAGGTTTCGCCCGCGACCTGGGAACGCGACTTGTCGCACGCCCGCACGTTTTGCTTCTACGAGGAGATCGAGTTCCTCATCAAGAACGGCCTGATCAAGGGCGGGAGCCTGGAGAACGCGGTGGTGATTCGCGACGACGCGGTGCTGACCAACGAGCCGCTGCGCTATGCGGACGAATTCGTCCGCCACAAGATGCTCGACATCCTGGGGGACCTGTCGCTGCTGGGCCAGCCGCTGCGCGGGCACCTGATCGCCGTCAAGCCCAGCCACGCAGCGAACTGCGAGCTGGTGCGGCGCGTGCAGGCCCAAATGCGCAAGCCGCTGGCGGCCGCGCGGGCCTTTGCGCCCCCGCCGACGGCGTCCGCAGCCGTCCCGGTCCCGGAGGTGGCGCCGGATGAGACCACACCGCAGGATGGCGCCATGGATATTCATGGGGTCATGAAATTACTGCCGCATCGCTACCCGTTTCTCATGGTGGACCGCATTGTGAAGCTCGCGGGCAACCGCGCCGTTGGCATCAAGAACGTCACCATCAACGAGCCCTATTTCCCGGGGCATTTCCCCGGGCATCCGGTGATGCCGGGGGTGCTGCAACTGGAGGCGATGGCGCAGGTGGCCGGCATCGTGATGCTCAAGAACGCTGAGAACATTGGCAAGCTCGCCTATTTCATGTCCGCCGAAGATGTGAAGTGGCGCAAGCCGGTGTTTCCAGGCGATGTGTTGGTGATTGAGGCGGAAATGACGAAACTGCGCGGCAAGATCGGCAAGGCCAAAGGCGTCTGTAAAGTCCGTGGCGAAGTTGTCAGCGAGGCGACGGTAACCTTCGTGCTGATGGAGCCCTAGGGTAATATGGTTCATCCAACTGCAATTATTCATCCCCAGTCGCGCATTGGCGCTGACTGCGAAATCGGACCCTACTGCGTGATCGGGGAGCACGTGGAGCTGGGGCCGGGCTGCCGGCTGCATTCCCACGTGGTGATCGACGGCCACACGCGGCTCGGGCAATCCAATGAGATCTTCCCGTTTGCCAGCATCGGCCTGCGCACCCAGGACTTGAAGTGGAAAGGCGGTCTGACGCGGACCGAGATCGGCGATCATAATACCATCCGGGAATGCGTCACGATTCACAGCGCCACCGGCGAGGGCGAAGCGACGGTGATCGGGTCGCACAACAACATCCTGGCGAGCAGTCATATCGGGCACAACGTGGTCCTGGGGAACTGGGTCATTATCTCGATGGCCGCGCTGGCCGGGCATGTGGTGGTGGAAGATCACGCGCTGGTTGGTGGGTTGTCCGCGGTACACCAGTTCTGCCGCATTGGCACCATGGCGATGACCGGCGGATGCACCAAAGTGGTCCAGGACGTGGCCCCTTACGTGATTGTGGATGGGAACCCGGCCGAGGCTCGCACCATCAACAAGGTGGGATTGGAAAGGAACGGCGTGCCGGAGGGGGCTCAGGCTGCGCTGCGCCAAGCCTACAAGATTCTCTTCCGAGATGGGCTGACGACCTCAAATGCGCTGGCGCGGATCGAAAGCGAACTGCCTCCATTGCCTGAGGTGAAGCATCTGGTGCAGTTCATCCGGGGCAGCGCACGGGGAATTACCAAGTAGGAAGGCTGAAGGCTGAAGGCTGAAGGCTGAGGTCCGAAACGGGGCTATGAACGAAACCTTGCCACCGCTGATGCCGGGGACGCTTTACCTGGTCGCGACGCCGATTGGGAACTTGGAGGACATCACGCTGCGGGCGCTGCGCACGCTTAAGGAGTGCGATGTGGTGGCGGCGGAGGACACGCGGCGGACGGGGCAGTTGCTCAAGCATTTCGGCATCTCCAAGCCGCTGCTCAGCTATTTTCAGTTCAACGAGGCCAGGCGGAGTGAGCAAATCATCGAGCGGCTGCGGCGCGGGGAGAAGGTCGCGCTGGTGACGGACGCCGGCAGCCCGGGCATCAGCGATCCGGGCGAGCGGGTGGTGAAGGCGGCGACCGCGGCGGGGTTGCGCGTTGAGTCGGTGCCCGGGCCGAGCGCGCTAGTGGCCGCGCTCACGGCCAGTGGATTGCCGACCGAGGAATTTCACTTCATCGGCTTCCTGCCGCACAAGTCCGGGCAGCGCCGCAGAGAACTGGAGCGCCTCAAGAGCATTGCCGGGACGCTGGTGTTCTACGAGTCGCCCTACCGCGTGGAAAAGCTGGTGGTGGAGCTGAACGACCTTTTCGCCGGGCGACAGGTGGTGCTGGCGCGTGAGCTGACCAAGAAGTTCGAGGAGTACTTGCGGGGTACGCCTGCCGAGTTGCTGGAGGTGCTCAAGCGGCGGTCGCTGAAGGGGGAATTCGTCGTCCTCGTAGCGGGGGAGGCGAGCGGATAGCGGGCTGCTGCGAGCATATTAACCACAGATGGACACAGATGCACACGGATGGAAACCGCTAAAGCGGTTGTGGGGGCGTCAGGGTCAGCGCACACCCAACTGAAGTTGGGTGTTAATGAGAGTTACCTTCCGTCCTGCCGCGGAGCCGGTTTACAAATCAGTCAGCGCCAGCACTTCGTCGCGTACAAAATGGAGCCGGATAATGGACGGGGCCTGTGACGGATCGTCGAAGTAGCACTCTACGGCGTCACGCACCATGGAGCGGAGTTCCTCAAGTGTCTCGCCCTGGGTGGTAATACCGTAGCCCAGAGCCGAAGCGCAATAGCCCCCTTCCTCTGCTTCCGTGACCTCAAAAATGATCTCCGACTTCATTGTATCAGCATGGCTTTTCGGTTGCCCATTGTCAAAATCACAGTTCAATCAGTGCCGCGGCCGGGAGACTGCTAATCCGTGATATCGCAGGTTGGCCAACCGGTCGTTCTTCTCATTGGAGTTTACTGCCAAGACCGCGGGATAGCCTCGGCAGCTTTGGATGTAGTGTATGCTGCGGACTCCTCAGTAAGTTCAGTCAGACAAACTTGCCTGGGTTGAGGATGCCGTTCGGGTCGAGGGCGTGCTTCACGGTGCGATGCAGGGCGCGCACTTCCTTGGAAACGGCTAATGGCCACCAACGTTGCTTGGCGAGGCCGATGCCGTGCTCGCCGGTGATGGAGCCGCCCCAGGCGATGACTTGAGCGAATAACTCGTCCAGCGCCTGCTCGCTGCGGCGCTTGGCGCCGGACTGTTTGAAATCCACCATGACGTTGGTGTGGATGTTGCCATCGCCGGCGTGACCGAAGCAGGCGATGTGGAGGCCGTGCTTCCGCTGGAGCCGCGCGGCGAAGGCGAAGAGGTCCTCCAGTCGGCTGCGGGGGACCACGATGTCCTCGTTCAGCTTGGTGAGCCCGGTATCACGGAGGGCGTAGGAGAACTCCTTGCGAATTCGCCATACGGCTTCGCATTCGTCTTTGCCGAGGCCGACCTCTACGAAGAGCGGCTTCTGGGGCGCGACAATGCGCTGGAGTTGCTTAATCTCGGCATGCACCGACTGTTTCTGGCCGTCGAGTTCGACGATAAGGTGGGCACGGCAGCCCCGCAGGCGCTCGCTCCCGGTGCGTTTGAAGGCGGCAGCCAGCGTGAAGGAGTCCGCCAATTCCAGCGCGGCGGGCAGAAAGCCCGCAGCGAGGATGGCATGCAGCGAGCGCACGGCGAGGCGCATCGAATCGAACCCGATGGCGAGGCAGGCGCGATAAGGGGGCAGGGGCAGCAGCTTCAACGTGGCCTCGGTGACGACACCGAGCAGGCCCTCGGAGCCGACAAACAGCCGGTGCAGATCGAAGCCAGTCTTATTCTTGTGGGTGCGGCTCCCCAGTCGCACTACGGTGCCGTCGGCGAGGACCACTTCCAAACCGAGCACGTAATCGCGGGTAACGCCGTATTTGAGGCAGCGTGGGCCGCCGGCATTGGTGATGACATTGCCACCAATCGTGTTGTCCGCCCGGCTGGCCGGGTCGGGCGGATAGAAGAGGCCCTGCTTTTCGACTTCCGTCTGCAGCTTCTGGGTGTTCACGCCGGCTTGGACCACCGCCACAAAGTCGGCGGCGTTGATTTCCTGGATGCGGTTCATCCGGGCCAGGGACAACACGATGCCGCCACGCACGGGCACGCAACCGCCCACATAGCCGTGGCCGGCGCCGCGGGGCGTCACCGGCAGGTGGTGGCGGTTGGCGAAGCGCAACACGGCGGCAACAGATTTCGTGCTGCGCGCCAGGACCACCACGTCCGGCGGGTGTGCGGCGAACCATTTGTCACCGGCATGTTCGGTCAGGACGGCGGGTGCGAAACTGACCTCGGCCGGCGGCAGAATGCGTTTTAGTTGGGCCAGGAGTTTATTCATGCGGGTATTGCGCCCTTGAGGTCGGCGAAGACGATGACGCCCGCGCCGGTCTGGAGCTGGCTTTGGACCTGGACTTCGACTTGCTGGCCGACGGAGTTCTGGGCGTTGTTGACGACGACCATTGTCCCATCGGGCAGGTAGCCGACGCCCTGGCCCTTGTCTTTGCCCTCACGGACGATGCGCAAGGTGAGCATTTCGCCCGGCAGGAGGACCACCCGGAGGCATTTGGCCAAGTCGTGCAGGTTGACGCAGGTGACCTTCTGGAGTTCGGCAATCTGGCCCAGGTTGTAGTCGTTGGTGTAGAGCTTGGCGCCCAGATTGCGCGCCAGGTGCACGAGCTTCGCATCCACTCCCTGCTCGTCCGGGAAATCGCCGTCGTGGATTTTGACTTCGTTGCGGGTGTTGCGCTGGATGCGGTTGAGCACCTCCAGGCCGCGGCGCCCGCGGCCGCGCTTGAGGGCGTCGTTGGAATCGGCGAGCTGCTGCAGCTCTTTCAGGACGAAGCGCGGCACGATGATCAGGCCCTCGACGAAATTGGCCTCGATCAGATCGGCGATGCGGCCATCCACAATGACGCTGGTATCGAGCAACAGGAGGTTGTCCGGTTTGTTTTGCGGCGCGAAGCGGACGTAGGGGATGATGAGCGAGAAGTCCTCCTTGTTGCTGCGCATGGCCAGGACGATGCCGATGTAGCTGAAACTGAGGAAGAGGCTGAGGCGGATCAACCAGCGAGTGGGGTGTTCCTCGACGTTCTCGAACAAGCCGGAGCGGTCGATGAGCAAGGCGACGACTGTGCCGAGGAGCAGCCCGAAGGTCGTGGCCGAAAAGGCGCGCAGCGAGAAACCCTTGAGCATCTCATCGATGGCAACCAGAAGCCCGCCGAAGCCGAACCCGATGGCCATGCCGAGAACGCCGCCGTAGGGGAGATTAATATACTCGGGCCGTACCTGGCTGACGGCGTAGCCGCCCATCGTGCAGAGGGAGAGGAACAGGATTCGGATTACCCAGAGCGCCATAGATCTAGTTAATGGAAGTCAGGATCGTGATCGAGGAATACACCACGGCTTCGGTGGCGGCGCGTCCCACGCCCTCCGGCCATTCGTTAATCCATCTATTGTCCCACGAACTCATAACCACAGCCAAACTAACAGTGGGCGCGCGCTATAGCCAGAGTTACATTGCCCCGATTTCTGTTTCTTAACCCCAGGGTCTTTGCGTATGTTGACTGCCGTTCTGCTTTATCAACAACGGTTGGCACCTATGAAATTCAAACTGATTCTAGCGGCGGGTTTGGTCGGTTGTGCGGCGGCTTGGGGCGCAGATTTGCGGATCGGCATCATCGGCTGCGATACCTCCCATGTGCCGGCTTTCACCGAGATCCTCAATAACCCGGCGGCCAAGGGGCATATTCCCGGCGGCAAGGTTGTAGCGGCCTTCAAGGGGGGCAGCCCCGACATCCCCTCGAGCATCTCGCGGGTCGAGGAGTACTCGAAGACCTTGCAGGAGAAATACGGGGTGAAGTTCTATGATAGCGTCGAGGAGATGTGCAAGAATGTGGATGTGGTGCTGCTGGAAAGCGTGGATGGCCGCCCCCATCTCGCGCAGGTGAAGCCGGTCTTGCAGGCGGGCAAGCCAGTCTATATCGACAAGCCGATGGCGGCCTCGCTGAAGGACGTGTTGGAGATCTTCCGGCTGGCCCAGGAGGCGAAGGTGCCGGTATTCAGCGCGTCCTCGCTGCGTTATGGGAAGGACACGCAGGCGGTGCGCAACGGCTCGATCGGCAAGGTGACGTATGCGGAGACCTCTAGCCCGTACCATGTGGAGCCGCATCATCCCGACCTGTTTTGGTATGGCGTGCATGGGGTGGAGAGCTTGTTCACGGTCATGGGGCCCGGCTGCGAGACGGTGCAGCGGCAGAAGACGGCGGACGGCAAGGTCGAAGTCATCGGCATCTGGAGCGGCGGCCGTAAGGGCATTTACCGCGAGGACGAGAAGTACCGCGGCCGGGCCAAAGGCGAGAAAGGCGAGGCGCCGGTGGGCTCCTACGACGGTTACGAGCCGCTGGTGGCGGCCATCATGAAATTCTTTCAAACCGGCGTGGTCCCCGTGCCAGCGGAGGAGACCATCGAGATCATGGCGTTTATGGAAGCGGCGGACGAGAGCAAGAATCAGGGCGGGGCGGCGGTGAAAATAAGGGTAAAATAAGGGTTGCGTCCCCGCCAGAAGCGGCTATAATTAGCGGAAATCGACAACTTGCCAATTTCTAACCGAGGTAAATCCTCAATTGAATCAGGTTCAGTGGTGGTTTAACCCGATGGTCGGGAACGGTGTGGAAAAGGCAGTAAGTCAAAGTATAAAATAGAGTCATCATGAGTACGAAACTGTTTGTAGGGAACCTCTCCTTCAACGCAACCCAGGAGCAACTTCAGGATCTGTTCGGCGCGCACGGCCCAGTGCAGGAAGTCGATGTGATCAAGGACAAGTTCAGCGGTCGCCCCCGTGGCTTTGCGTTTGTCTCGATGGAGACCAAGGAAGGCGCCGATGCCGCTGTGCAGGCGCTAAACGGCAAAGAGATCGACGGCCGGGCGCTGACGGTCAATGAGGCACGCCCGCGGGAAGAGCGCGCGCCACGTTCTGGCGGCGGCGGTGGTGGATACGGTGGCGGCGGTGGTGGCGGCGGTGGTGGCGGCCGCGGTGGCCGGCGCGACTACGGCAACTAAGGATATTTCAGCGTTCTTTGGAACGCACTTTTTCAAGGCGTGGGAACCGGAAGGTTTCCACGCCTTTTTGTTGGTTGGGGTGGGCGGCTACTTCAGGTGCAGGAAGTTCTTCAGGATTTGCCGCCCGTTCTCGGTGAGGATGCTCTCCGGATGAAACTGCACGCCCCAGATCGGGAACTGCTTGTGCCGCACGCCCATGATTTCACCCTCCTCGGTCTCCGCGGTGATCTCCAGGCAGTCGGGCACGCTGGCGCGCTCGATGACCAGGGAATGGTAGCGGGTGGCGGCGAAGGGATTGGGCATGCCCTCGAACAAGTCCTTGCCGTTATGCTTAATGAGCGAGGTCTTGCCGTGCATCATGCGGTAGTTGACGATGACGTTGCCGCCGAAGACATGGCCGATGCACTGGTGCCCCAGGCAGACGCCGAAGGTGGGGATCTGCGGTCCGAAGGTGCGGATGATTTCATTGGACAGCCCGGATTCGCGCGGTGAGCACGGCCCCGGCGATACCAGGATCCGCTCCGGCGCGAGCGCGCGGACCTGCTCGACCGTAATGCGGTCGTTGCGGTGGACCTGTAATTCCACCTGCATCTCGCCCAGGTACTGCACCAGGTTGTAGGTGAATGAATCGTAGTTGTCGATGACTAGCACCATAATCGTGTGCGGGCGAGTGTAAGGCATGGCGGCGGTATGGGAAGGCTGTAAATGGCCCGCACCGGTTGGGGGCCAGGACCAGTGACAAAGTCGGCGATAAGGGCTCCCATCTGAAACGGTAGGAGACGACGTAAGGAGTCTCTAATCAGCACGTTTCGAGCAAGCGCA
>CAIWJG010000018.1 GCA_903912925.1 uncultured Verrucomicrobia subdivision 3 bacterium
CCCTGCTGTTTGAAGGTCAGGTGCCAGCCGGGCTGCGCGCAGCCGGGGCGGGCAAAGGAGCAGAGGCTGCCTTCGATGAAGGGGCCGATCTGAGCGATTTGGCGCAGGGCACTCTGCCGAGCGCGGGTGTGCCGGTTTTGGATGTTGGGACGCGGTTTCCCATAGGGAAGTTACAATACTTATTGTTAAACGCAAGAAGAAAGTGAGATGAGACTCAAAAAAAGATGGAAGGGGCTCCGACGGCGGGACTGGGGCCTGGCGGGCTCTGCTAGAGCGAGTCTGCGGGGACAATTTACCGAAACCGGATACAGATAAGGTACTATACTTCGCTCAATTGGGCCAAAAAAGAGGCTGGCCGAAGAAAAAAAGTGGAGGTGGATAAGCAGGAGCGCCTGCAGTGTCAAAATGTCACACCCGAGAAGGCCGAAGCCGATCGGAACTCACCCCGAAGAATTTGTAATTCGGAACTGCCGCCAGGGCTGATTCATCTGTACTGAGAAGAGAGAAGCGGGCGTAGAGAAGATAAGAAATGACTGGTTTTGCCAGCGCCACTGTGCGAGCCTCGGCGCATGGTTCTGGCACACACGACCACTGAAACCGACATTTTGCAGCGCGTGACCGTTCGCTTGCTCCTGGAGCACGAACGGCCGGAGTTTGATCGGCTCCTCCAAGAGGAGCACTATCTCCACGACAGCGTCCTGGTTGGCCAAACGCTGCGCTACGTCGCCGAAGTGGACGGCCAGTGGGTCGCGCTTCTGACTTTCAGCGCGGCCGCGCTCCATTTGAAGGCCCGGGAAAAGTGGATTGGGTGGAGCCCCCGCCAACGCGCCCGGCGCTTGGCCTTCGTCGTCAACAACAGCCGCTTCCTGATCCTGCCCGAGCGCCAGCGCTATCCCAATCTGGCCTCGCGCGTGCTGGGGGTGGTGCTGCGCCGTTTGAACGAGGATTGGGAGCAACGCTGGGGGCACCCGGTGCTGGTGGTCGAGAGTTTTGTCGATGAAACGCAGTATCGAGGCACCTGCTATCGCGCCTGCGGATTTACGGCCGTCGGCCCGACCCAAGGATTTAGCCGTTCCAGCCGTGACTTTTACCTCCCGCACGGCCAGCCCAAGCAACTGTTCGTCCGCGAACTGCGGCCCAAGGCCTGTCGGCTCTTGTGTCAGGCGCGCTGGCCGGAGGCCCTGGCCGCCCTGGAGGCCGAAGTGGCCGGGCCGTGTCCCTTCCGGGCGCCAGCCCTGGAAAGCTTAGTGGAACGCTTGGCCACCCTGCCGGATGCGCGCTCCGGCCACGGGTTGTGGCATCGCCAACGGTTTGTCTTGGCCTGCGCCGCGGTGGTCACGCTGATGGGGGTCTGCAGCTACCGGGCCTTTGAGAACACCTGCCTCAAATTCACCCAACGCCAATTGCGCGCTTTGGGCTGCCAGTTCGATGAAGAGACGCAGTCGTACTATCCGCCCAGCGACTCGACCTTTCAGCGCGTGCTCAAGCAACTGGACGCCGGCTTGTTGGCTCAGTTGATCGGCGCCTGGTTGGCCGAACAGGAAGTCGGAGCGGTGACCCGCCTGGCCGTGGATGGCAAGGTGTTGCGCGGCAGTGGCCGCCATGATGGCAAGCCGGTCCAGTTGCTCTCGGCCGTGACCCATCACTTGCGCCTGACGCTCGGCCAAATCCCGATCCAGGAAAAGAGCAACGAAATTCCGGCCCTCAAACCGCTCCTGCAGAAAGTTAAGCCGCCGCCCGGAACGCTGGTCACCGCCGACGCGATGCATTGCCAGCAGGAGAGCGCGCGGTTCATCACCCAAGAATTGGGCGGCGATTATCTCTTCGGGTTAAAAGGCAATCAAAGCGGGGTCTTTGAAACAGCGCAACGCCTGCTCGCCCAGCAGGCTTTTCCCCCCTGAGGACAAGGCGAGCTGGGACACAGGTCATGGCCGCTTGGACCGCCGCCGCCTCAAACGTGCGGCGGTGACACCGCAAGAAGCTGGCTTGTGCGGTTGCTGGCAGTTTACCGCCGTCGAGCGGCTCTCCTACGACTTGACCCAACCGGACGATCCCCCCAGCCTGGAAATCGGCTATTACGCCACGAGCCTGACGGTGGACGAGCAGACGCCAGAGGAGGTGGGACAAATCATCCGGGATCATTGGTCGGCCATTGAAAACGGGACGCACTACCGGCGGGATGTGACCTTGGGAGAGGATGCGTGCCGCACGAAGGGTAACGGCGCCCAAGTGTTGGCCAGTTTGCGCAACTTGGCCAACGGCATCTACGAATTGGAGCTAGCGCAAGGCCGCACCAAAGTTGATACGCTCAAATCCTGGTGTCAACAGCAGACCTTTACCAACGCCTGGAAGCTCCTGCAGCGTTAAGGGCCGGGGGGATGCGAAAGCTTTCGGCCAAAAGTACCTGCCGGGCTCAGGCCCGGCCCGAAGAACAGAGGACCCGCAGGTCATGTCGGGCGCCGGGACACGTGCCAACACGACCCGACACGCCGCTGATCTGAAGCGGGTATGGTTCCAGCCGGGGCTACCGGTTGCGCTACCCTCCCCATGAACCCTGTAGGAGCCGACGTGAGGATGTTGATCGCTGTTGTTGGGAAGGACGTCACAGCCTCCTGACGTCGGCTCCTACAGTTCAAGGCTTCAAAGCGCGAAATTTCGTTTGGGGGAATTCTTTCCCCAAAAGCAGACGAATCGGCCGCGCTCAAAGAAATCTCAAAAACGGCTTTGACGGAGCCTAATAGCAGTTATAATATACCGCAATCACTTGATCGCACGAGTCC
>CAIWJG010000019.1 GCA_903912925.1 uncultured Verrucomicrobia subdivision 3 bacterium
CCCACCGGCGGACAAGAATGTCCGCGCTCCAGAACAATATGAGCTGCGCCCGCAAGTCGGCTAGCGGCCAGTTTTCTATTGCGCCGGGCAGCCTCTGGTCCACACTCCCCAGCAACATCTATGAAGACCATCCTGCCCTTAGCCTTTGTTACCGCTCTGACTACTTTTAGCCCCGGCACTGCCGAGGCCGCCGACACGCGCTGCTATGAAATGCGCATCTACTACGCCGCGCCCGGTAAGCTCGACGCTCTGAACTCCCGCTTCCGGGACCACACCTGCAAGCTGTTCGAGAAGCACGGCATGGTGAATATCGGCTACTGGCTGCCCCTGACCAACACCGATAACAAGCTCGTTTATCTTCTCGCCTATCCCAGCCGGGAGGCACGGGAGAAATCGTGGAAGGCATTCGGCGCCGATCCCGATTGGCAGAGCGCATACAAGGCATCGGAGAAGGATGGCAAGCTAGTCACAAAGGCGGATTCCATCTTCCTGGCGGCTACCGATTTCTCCCCCGCGATCAGCCCCTCCGCCGCAACCGAAGCGCGCGTGTTCGAACTGCGGACCTACACCGCCTCACCGGGCAACCTGGAGAACCTCCTCGCCCGCTTCCGCAATCACACCCTGGCGCTCTTCGCGAAACATGGCATGACCAACTTCGGCTACTGGACGCCGACCGAAAAGAAGAACGGCGCTGGGGAGAAGCTCATGTACATGCTTACCCACAAGAGCCCGGAAGCTGCTGCCGCATCATTCAAAGCCTTCCGCGCCGATCCCGACTGGATCGCCGCCAGAAAGGCTTCCGAAGAAAAGGCCGGCGGCTCGCTCACCGTGCAGGATGGAGTGAAGTCGGAGTTACTTGTGCCGACGGATTATTCCCCGACCAAGTAGAGCTCCGAGTTCTTCATCACTTGCCGGTCACGGCTTTCAGCCAGAAATACGCCATCAGGGATGCACCCGCCGGGCTCGGATGCACTCCGTCGGCGGCCCAGTGTTCCGGCGGAGCATATTTTATGGCTTCGTCGAACATCGTCTGAAACGGCACGAACGTGGTGTGCTGACTTTTCGCGACGCGCTTGGATGCCGCGCGATACCGGTCAAACTCCGGAAACCACCGGTCGTTGACAGCGCCACAACGCAGCACGAACGGCTCGCAGATGACCAGCTTCACTTTCGGCAGGGCTTTTCTCGTCCGCTCGAGCAGTGCCTGAAGATCCCGTTCGTAAACCTCCACCGTGCCCTTGTAACCGAGCTTGGGATCAAGCGAGTGCCAGATGTCGTTCACCCCGATCAAAATGCTCAGCAAGTTGGGTTTTAGATCGAGGCAATCCGCCTGCCAGCGCTCGGCCAACTGAAATACTTTGTGGCCGCTGATGCCGCGGTTGAAGATCTTCAACGCGTCGTTGGGTCGGGCCACCAGCAATTCCGCCGCCGCCAGCCACGCGTAGCCGTTGCCCAACCCGGGCTGGTTGTTGGGTGCGGTCGCCTTCGCTGGAGCGCGACTTCGGCCCGCGTCGGTGATCGAGTCCCCCTGAAAGAGAATCACGTCGCCCCGCGCAATCAGGTTGCGGCCGTTGGGAGGCCACGCATCGGCGGCCTGGGTGGCCAGGGTCAGACTGGCCAGGCTGGCCGCGCCCAGTGCGGTTCCGGAAGCCTTCAGAAAACCTCGACGGCTAAGATCGCTCGTTCCAGCAGGATGGTTGCTCATAATAGTGGGCTCATAGTAGCAAGTGGGGTGCAGCGAGGGAATCCCGATTTACCGTTCCCCTGGGTGGCTGCCCGACACCCGTGCGCACACCGTTGTGGGCGGCGTCAGTCGGCGTGCTATACTCGCCCGCGGACTAGATCAGCGCCGACTGACGTCTGCGGCTACGACCTGTTGAATGCCCTCTGAAGGATGAGATTTAGTTGACACGCGCTTGGTCTGAACGGCAAGACTTTGGCATGAACATGCGAGCACCGCAGACCAAGCCTGCCAAACAGCCCAACGCTGTCTTCGATCCGGAGCGTCGCCGGGCGCTCAAATATTTGCTCGGCATAGGTGGCATCGCCGCCGCCGGCTCCAGCGCCTATGCGCCCGAACCTGCGGCTCACGGAGGCCGGGTCTCGGTCCGCGATTACGGCGCAACGGGAGACGGGGCAAAGCTGGACACGCGCGCGCTCCAGACTGCGATTGACGCTTGCGCGGCCGCCGGCGGTGGCACGGTGTATTTCCCTCCGGGCCATTACCTGAGCGGCACGCTCTTTCTCAAGAGCCACGTCACCCTCCATTTGGAGGGCGGGGCGACGTTGCTGGGCAGCCCGAGCCGGGAAGATTACCCGTCCACGGTCCCCGCCGTCCGGTCCTACGCCGACAACTTCACGGTGCGCAGTTTGATCTACGCGGAAAACCTCGAGCACATCGCCCTCGAAGGCCACGGGGTCATTGACGGCCAGGGCGGGATGATCAAAGGGGCATACAAGGACCGGCCTTACCTGCTCCGCATCATCGCCTGCCGGGAGGTCACGATGCGCGGGCTGACGCTGAGGAATTCGGCGATGTGGGTGCAACACTACCTGGCTTGCGAGGGTGTTTGCATCGACGGCATCCGGGTGGAGAGCGCGTGCAACAGCAACAACGACGGCATTGACATTGACGGCTGCGAGCGAGTGCGCATTGCCAATTGCGACATTCGCAGCAGGGATGACGCGCTGGTCCTCAAGAGCACACAGGAGCGACCCTGCCGAAACGTAGTGGTCACGAATTGCGTGCTCAGCAGCCAGAGCAACGCCTTCAAACTGGGCACCGAGTCCAACGGCGGCTTCGAGAACATCGTGATGAGCAACTGCGCGATTTACGACACCCGGTACAGCGGCATCGCGCTGGAGTTAGTGGATGGCGGCACCCTGGAGCGGGTCAGCATCTCGAATGTGACGATGCACAATACCAAGTCGGCCATCTTCATCCGGCTGGGCGACCGGGCGCGTCCCTTCAAGGCCGGGATGGAGCCGATTGGCACCGGCCGGTTGCGTCATGTGCGCATCAGCGACGTGCAGGTGTTTGGCGCCGATGCCATCGGGTGCAGCATCACCGGGCTGCCGGGCCACCCGGTGGAGGACGTGGTGCTGGAGAATATTACCGTCTCCTTCGCCGGTGGCGGCAAGGCAAGCAGGGACCTGGCGAGCGTTCCCGAAAAAGAGAAGGCCTACCCGGAATATAGAATGTTCGGTTTGCTCCCTGCCTATGGGTTCTTTTGCCGTCATGTGCGCGGGCTGCGGCTCAGTCGCGTCCAGGTCAACACGGTGCAAGCGGACGCGCGGTCTGCGCTCGTTTGTCAGGACGTCAACGGGCTGGAACTGTTTGGCTGGCGGGGAGAGACCAGCGACAGCCCGGCGATTGTTCTCCAGAACGTCCAGAATGCGCTGGTGCATGGCTGCCAGGCGGCGGCCGGGACCAGCACGTGGCTTCGGGTGGACGGGAATAGCAGCGCCGCGATCAAATTGGTTGCGAATGAGCTATCGGCGGCCACTCAAGCTGTGGCGTTGGGCCCGGACGTGCCGGCGCAGGCGGTGATGGTCAAGTCCCCATGAAGGGGTGGACCTTCGTGCAGGGCTGCTCTAAAGTCGGTCCGGGCCATCCCAAACCCGAGACCCGAAGACCGAAGGCCGAAGGAAACCCGAAGGCCGAGGTCCGAATTGATAGCCACCCCGGCGGAGCTGCAGCCAATCGAATTAGGCCATTCTCGGAATTCGGATTTCGGCCTTCTTTCGGGTTTCGGCCTTCGGTCTTCGGATTTCAGGGCTGCTGAATATGATCTTCCCTCAACTAGCCGGACTTTGGAGCAGCCCTGACCTTCGTGTTGGACATGGAGCCTCTGAATGGGGTATTCCCAACCCTGATGAATGCAATGACCAGACGGGAATTCATGGCGAGGGCGACAATGGGCTGCGGAGTGGCCGGGGCGGTGGTTGGGAGCGTGACGGACCTGCTGGCGAACCCGCTGGGCCAGCCCATCGGCAGCCAGGTGTGGCCCCTGCGTTCGACGCTCAAGGATTTCCCGGCGTTCGCTCAGCGGATCGCCGGGATCGGCGTCACCCGGCTCGAACTGTGTTCACCAATCGGTTACGGGGCCGCCTTCTCGTCGCTCGCGGACGCAAAGGAAGTGAAGAAGATCATGGCCGACCACGGCCTGAAGTCCGAAAGCTCCCACTTCACCCTGGGCGAACTGCGGCACAAGCAGGAGAAGTGCCTCGAGTGGGCGAAAGAAATCGGCATCACGCAGATGATCACCGCCAGCCTGGGCGACGGGAACGGGGGCAGCCACCCGACGCTCGACCAGGTGAAGAAGGCGGCAGACGAGTATAACCAAATCGCCGCCGTGGCCGCGAAGGCCGACATGCAGCAAGGGCTGCACAACGAGAGCTTTGAACTCTCGATGGTCGAAGGCAAGCGGACCTACGACCTGCTGCTCGATCTGCTCGACCCGAAGCTCGTGAAGTTCCAATTCCAGATGTCCACGATTACCGCTGGCCTGGTCGGCGCCGATTATTTCGTCCGGTACCCCGGCCGCTTCTACTCGCTGCACCTGCAGGACATCGCCATGGACCGCGAGGGGCACCCGCAAGTGGCGCTGGGCCAGGGCAGCATTGATTGGGTGAAGACCTTCACTGCGGCAAAGGTCGGTGGGGTGAAGAACTACTTTGTGGAGCAGTCCTGGGAACTCACCCAACCGAGTGTTGCGTATCTCAAGACCCTGGAGGTTTGATCCCCCGGCGTTGACGGTACTTTTCCAGGACCATCACTTTCAGCGTCAGCACCTCGCCCGGGCAGAGACCGCAAAAGCGGCAAAGAGCAGCCCCATCAGGATCGTTTTACGCATCATTGATTATCCTGTCGCGCGACGAGTTTCGAATTCGGCCCATTTTGCAGGAGTGTCGGCTGTGCCGACTTCGCAATTTGTAAGCATACTGAGGATTCCGCAGCATACACTGCACCCAAAGCTGCCGAGGCTGCTCCCTCTCCCCTTCCGAAGGGGAGAGCTGGGGTGAGGGGTTGCTCCGTGTCGTCTATCCCGCGGTCTTGGCAGCAGTGAGCGCACAACGGACCTTTTCTTTGGCTGCTGGTGTGGCTTACGGTTAACTAATTGCCGGCTTTAATCCACTGGACAAATTTGTATCGGCTGGGCCCGCGGTAATGGCCGGTCTTAGTGGTGTGGCCGGCTTGTCCGTCCCACCGGAGTTCGATGCGATTCTGTTGGCCCTGCTCGAAGTCGAACGTCACCCCGTCGTCTTCGTAGAGCACGAAGGGTGCGGGCTTCGCGCCAAACGCGTGAACCGACAGCGCGAACTCGGTTGCCGGCGTGACGCATTCCACCGGTTCTGCCAGTGGCAGCAGGGTGCCGTCCTTCACGAAGACCGGAATCTGCTCCACGGGCTTGGCGACTTCGATTTTGCGTCCGCCCGCATATTTCTCATGCGTCCAGAAGTCATACCAGTCGCCTTCGGGCAGGTACACGCTGCGCGCGGTTTGGCCGGTGAAGAGCGGTGCCACCAGCAACGACGCACCAAACAGGTATTCATCATCCACGCCCCACGCGTTGGCGTCCTCGGGATAGTCCATGACCATCGCCCGCACCGGCGGCAGGCCCTTATTGCGGTAGTCAGCGTAGGCGGAATAAAGATAAGGTAGCAGGCTCATCCGCAGCTCCAGCAAACGTCGGCAGACGGCTTCGGTTTGTTCCCAGTGGGTCATGAACTGGCCGCGGTTGTTCAGGTCTTTGTTGATCTGCTTCCAAACCGGATTCTTCAAATACCAGCAATCGATTTGTGTCAGCGCGGAGAAGACGCTGGTCTCCAGGCGTCGGTAGAACTCTTCGAGCGAAGCCATATCGCGTACCTCGGGGCACCAAAGCACGCCCGCGAAGCCCGAAGTCGCCAGGGCGCGGACGTAATCCCGATGATCATAGGCGTCGCTGTACAGCACATAAGGCAGCGGCGCCGCCAAGGCCCCGGACGCACGCACCAGGCCGAAGGTGCGCTGGTTTCGCTGGCGATAGGGCTCCAGCAACGTCTGTTGGTAAAGGGATCCGATGAGCAGGTGCATTTGTTCCCCGTCCAACCCGGAAGGGAAGCGTGCGCACTCCGGGAACGACCACGGCGTGGCGCTCAAGGGTTGGTGATCGCACTCGTCAAGCTTGAAGCCGGAGACGCCTTTGCTGACAAGCAGTGTGTTGTGGTGCCCGGCGAACAGCGCCCGCGCCTCCGCCGTGGCAAAGTCCGGCACCAGTCCGTTCCAGACCTTATAATCTCCGCTCCACGGTAATAGCGGTTGGTAGAGCGGCGAGGTGGGATGGACAAACGCGTGCTCCCAGAGGTTCAACTTGTAGTTCCTGGCCGCGGCCTCGTCCAGCAGGACGCCGGGATCGGGGTACTTCTTGCCCCAAACGAACGAGCAGGAGTAAGCGTGCGAGTGCCAGCCCGGCTCCAAGCCGAACACATCGCAGGGAATATGGCGCTCGCGGAACTCGCGGAGGAAGCCGAGCACTTCGCCCTGGCCCAGCTCAGTCGAGGCGCGATACCAAACGCCCAATCCCCAGAGCGGCGGCAGACATCCGCCGCCCGAGAAGAGGTTATAACGTTGCACCGACTGACGCAGGTCCGGCCCACCGAAGATGTAGAGGTCTACACCCCGTGCTACGGGCAGATCAATGGTCATTGCCTTTACCGCCAACTCCCGCGGACGATACAACGCCTCCACACTCGCTGACGGGGCCTGATCTCCGGCGGACCCCGCAGCAGGGCCTTTCTGCTGGCCTTGCGCCTCGCGAACCGGGTCGAGATTGCCACCGTAGAAGCTAACGTAGCGGGCGCTGTCCACGTAAATGCCGTAGCCCCGGGTGGACACGTAGAACGGCACCGGCGCGTGCGAATCACCCAGCACGGTGCCCTGGTCGTCGCTGACGCGGATGGTGCGGCGGCCATTCATCGGATCGAAGACCTTCAAGTTCATCCCCAGACCATAGATCCGCTCGTCCGCTTGCAGTGGCAATTCCAGCACGCAGCCGCGCCCGGTTGTCTTGAAGCCGATGGAAGCGACCTTGATGGGCAGACGCGTGCATGAGGTCAGCGCGGCAAGTTCGTTGGTCCGGGCTGGCTCCGCGCGAAAGTGCTCAGGTGTGAACTTCTCCGGCTGCCCCACCCGCAGCCGCCAGATTCCCGGCGCGACGACTTCCAGTTGATAACTGCGCACCAGTTGTTCCGAGGAAAGCTTGTTCCACTCCTCCGTGGGTATCGTGGCGTCGGCGCCATCTGGATAAAGGTGTGGCAACGCCTCGCTAGCGAGAATCCTGGCGTCGGCCCAATCCGCGTGATCGCTGTCCACGCCGTCGCCAGCATCCGTCGCGCGCAACTCGAGCCTCCTCACTCCGGCCAGATCGACATCGACCCGCTTGGCAGGCTCACCGCCTTTCATGACGCCGCTCTTCCATAGCGTCTTGCCGTCACCGATCACCAGAAACTCGACGCTGCCCGGATGGGTCTTCTTGCCTTCGTCCACTCCTACGCTGGCGATCAGTCGCTGCGCCTTGCCTGGGAGATCCAGAGTCAGACTGCTGTTCGCATGGCTGCCAATTCCGCGCGCGAACTTCATGCCGCCGATGGACATGATCTCACCGCTGAAGGATCGCTTCGCCTTTGGCCGGAGAACTTCCTGTTTCATCTGGCTGAGATCCAGTTCATCGAGCCAGACCGTGACGACGTCAGCCCTGACCGGGCAGGTTAAACCGAGCAAGATTGCCAGCAGCGGGAATTGCATCCTTCGTTTCATGAGAGAAAAGGAAAGTTCGAGTATAATCGATGCTATCCAACAACTATGGAGTCGCTGCTACTCCACAGGCGCTTCGGATCGCGAGCTGTTGAATCTGGCTCATTACCGCGAGCGTATTCCGCGTCTAAGTTCCGTCAAGTCTGGTATCTCTCTAATTGACCGGCTCGCGTGTCCTGCTTACACCTGACCCATGAGATCTCACCCGGTCCTGGTGGCCGCGCTTGCTTTAGTTCCATTTTCCTTCATTGCTCTCGCCGCATTCGGCGGCCAGGCCCCACTCGGCCCCCATGACAATCTCCGACACGAATTTGCGCCGTACAATCTCGCCAAGCTCAACTATCTGGGCCTGAATTACTGCGAGAACCTCCTGGACAAGCGCGTCAACCTGACCAGCTACACGCATCTGGGATACGACGCCAACAATCAGGACGCCTGGCACCTCCAGTTCCCGGATGACACTGCCCGCCTGCTGGAGGGCCTCGCGTGGGAGGACGAATACTCCCCTGTCGTTCGACTGGAATTCGCCCGCCGAATCACCAAGGGCATCCTCGCTGCACACATCCCTGGCACAAAGGACTATTATTCATTCCGCAATCGGATTGGCGGCAAGACGTTCCTCATTCTGGACGCAGGCGCCGCAAGCCGGGGCCGGGTTACACTTTCGAACTGGGGAGACGCGATTGAAGGCTGCCTTAAGATTGGCTTTCGTGTGCACAACCAAGGGCTCTGGCACGCGAACGAGGCGTTCAGCTACATTGACGACTCCGAGAGCGCCGGTTCCCCGGCAGTTGCCCGCAGTGAACGTTTTTGGCACGAATCGCCCTTCGTCTTCAAACGGCACTTCACGGGCCAGGGAATCAACGTTGAATTCACCGGAAAGTGCTGGCTGAGCGATGAAGACAAGCCTCTGGAGTATGCCTTCCGCACTTCCTCGGGCGACACGCTACAGGTCGTTCTTGGCGAGCCTGGTAAACCGATGCCCCTGCTGGGCGACCCGGCTTCTCCCACCTTCATTCATCTGCCCGATCGCACAGCGCTGCGCGTGGGCGGTGAAACAGGAGACAAGACTTTCGAGCGGCCTGCGTTTGATTATTTCCTGCTGCGCCGGGCGACCGCTTGGGCCTGCCCAGGCTATTCGACCGCTCTGCTGGTGATGTGGGAGCATCGCCCGGATAAAATCGAGGTCCTGTCCACGAACGGCTGCGGCGAGATTCGTCTCTCGTTTTCACCACGGGATGGACAGACAGAAGGGCGCGTCTGGCTCTACCCCTTCTCCTGGGTGAATGACAGGGACATGGGGCATATCTTTCGCAGCGCCGAGCAATTCCTCAGCCGGGGAACCTTGCAGCAAAACGGTTACCCTTCCCAGCAACTGGTCAATGCCATACCTGCCGGGCTGGCTGCCGGTGCATACCTGCTGGCCAAGTATAACGATCCGTTTGCCACTACGGCTGCGATCCGCGCCGAGGGCGCCGTGGACTCGGTCGTGATGCCGCTTTCCGAAGGCAAGAGTTTCATCCGCGCGTTTTTCCCCGTTCGGGCTGCTGCCTGGATGATTCGGCTTGGCAGGCTCAAGTCCGACACTCGGCTGATCGAGAAATTTACACCCCAGTTGGAACGCTGGATGAAGCAGATGACCGGACCCATGCCCGGCTACGATGGCAAAGGCTGGGGCAGTGGTTGGGATCACTTTAATTGCCTGAAATCGGCCTGGCTGGCTTACGCGGCAACGGACAACACCGCTTATCGGGAGATCTATGAACGAGCGTTAACAGTATATACCATAGATGAGAAGGGCATCTATCGCTACGGCCAGCGCCTTCAGGCGCCGGGCGGATTCGACACCTATGCGGGCGCGCTTGCGCTTGCTGCGTGGGGCCACGCCGGCAAACTGGATTACGTGGACAAACTGATCAACCTCGCCGCGCCGAACGGTTGGCAGTCCCCGGACGTCCCCGTTAAAGATCTCTGGAACGACGCTGGCGCAGGACCTTGGGCGCAGGATGACGCCAACCCCGAGTATGTCGGTTTCTGTCTCCGCGGCTTGGAACTTCCACGCCACGAAAAATTGGTCCTGCCGGTGGGCGCCTTCCCGGCTTACGACCGCCATGGACCCGTCTCGGTTACCAGGAGTCCAGTGCTGCAAAACCCATATTTCATGCCGGGCCATGACCCCCTCTTGGTGATCCCCAGAGATGCCTCGAAACTTGCCCGAAAGACCTTCGCCAATGAACTCACTCCGGGCAGCAGAAAGGAGAAAGCTTACCTCCAGTCCTCATCTGGTGAACTAAAAGGCGCTCGTTGGACTTGCGCTGGAAACCAGCAGCTCGTGTATAGGTTTGACCTCCGCCGTTCCCAAGGCGCCGCCCTCGATTTCAGGCTCCGAGGTGACGGCTATAGCATCGAGGTTTCCCCGGATGCCAAATGGTGGCTGAAATCCTACGAATCCTGGAGCGATGTCTCCGAAGAAAAGTCCCTGGATGCTTCGTTCCTGACCGGCAACCCGGATGAATTGATCAAGCTCGTCACGATTGTCCCGCCCGCAGACGAGGCATTCCTCGTTAATCAGGAGGGCTCGCAGGTTCAGCGAGAGCACTCGCGTTATTTGTCTGCGGGCGGCTCGATTGTGTACGCTCTTGACCTGCATGGCGCGAAGGAATGCCACTTGGATCTGTTGGCCGGCAACGGCTACAAACTTGAGTGTTCGCCCGACCGTAAAGCATGGCAGGAGGTCCTCGCCGCCAGGGCCATCGATTCCAAGAGAATCGCCGATGCCGGTTGGCTTTGGCCGGCCGACGTGACCCGCTTTCTTGCGAAGGATGGCAAGCTCTACGCCAGGTTTTCCGATACCCACGATAACCGCCTTTATCAGGGGCACCATGCGTTCCTTCGCCGCCTTACCGTGTACGGAACCCTTAAATCGGATTCCCTCTGGGTCCGGCTCGCAAATGTCGCACCCACCGGCCGATTTGAGCTTCAACGCATTGCCTGCCGGACCTGGAGATTCCCCTAGCCTGGACAATTCACACTCCGATGGAAACGCCAAC
>CAIWJG010000020.1 GCA_903912925.1 uncultured Verrucomicrobia subdivision 3 bacterium
GCACATCTTTGCCGGGCTGGACCTGGCCGCCCACCGGAACCGCCTCGAGACTTTGGCCCGGACGGACCTGGTCGGCCGCGAAGTTTCGGTTGCGACCGTTGCCTCGCTGGATGCGTTAGGCCGCGCCTTGAGTGAAATGCCGGTGAGTTTCTGAGGCGCAGAATCTCTGGCGCGCACCCTTCGCTGTGGGGTGTCACTCGGTGACTGATACTGATAAGAATTTGGTTTTCGCGCCCGCTTGTAATTGACGCTGCGCGGGTGATCTAGCACTGCCCCCACCAGCCAGAGGGCACCACCCGCACCCGCAGCCCCATCTGATATTCTGCTGATATTCTGCTTGCGTTTGCAGCCGGAACAAGCGCAGAACAAGAGCATGAGAAACAAGACGCGATCAATGAGCCTTGGCCTGTGGGCTTTGGCGCTCGGGGTAACTGTGGCGGTGCAGGCGGCGGCGCCGGTAATTACGAACATCACGATGGTCGGGGCGACGCCGCGGTTTGGTGTCCACAGCGACCTGGGCATCACCAACCAAATCCAATGCTGCCCCAACCTGAGCCAGACTAACTGGGGGGTGTTGACGAACGTGTTGGTGGCGCAAAGCCCGTATTGGTTTGTGGATGTGGCCGCGCCGCCGGCCTCGCAGCGGTTTTACCGGGTGGTGGCGGTGGTAATTAATACGGTGCCAACCAATATGGCGCTCATTCCCGAGGGTTCGTTCGTGATGGGTGATACGTTTGGTGAAGGCTACGGCGAGTTGCCCTTGCACACCAATCAGATCAGCGCCTTCTATTTGGACAAGTATGAGGTGACGAAGGCGTTGTGGGATGAGGTATATCAGTGGGCCACGAATCGCCCGCCTGATGTGCGTTATAGTTTCGAGTATGGGGCGCAGGGGAAGGCGACCAATCATCCGGCGCAGAGCATGACGTGGTATGATGCGGTGAAGTGGTGCAATGCGCGAAGCGAAAAGGCGGGGTTTACGCCCTGTTACTACACCAACGCGAGTCTCAGTCAGGCGGCGATCTACCGGAGCGGGCAATACGACCTGGCGACCAATTGGGTGAATTGGGTGGTCAAGGGCTACCGGTTGCCAACGGAAGCAGAGTGGGAGAAGGCGGCGCGGGGCGGCGTGAGCGGGCATCGGTTCCCCTGGTCGAATACCGACAACATTTCCCATAGCCAGGCGAACTACTACGCTTACCCTTTGTCAGTGGATCCAGAGTATGGCTACGCCTACGACGTTAATCTGACGCTGGGTTATCATCCGACCTTCGAAACTGGCGGCAAACCCTATACGAGTCCGGCGGGATATTTTGCGGCGAACGCCAACGGGTATGGGCTGTATGATATGGCGGGTAATGTTTGGGAGTGGTGCTGGGACTGGTATGGTTCATACTCGAGTGGCTCGCAGACTGATCCGCGTGGTCCCGCATCAGGATCGGACCGTGTGTCTCGGGGCGGCAGTTGGAACGACCATGCGAACATCTGCCGGGCGGCGGCCCGCAACCACAACTCCGCGGCCTATCGGTCCTTCAACGTCATCGGGTTCCGTTCCGTCCTCCCCTCAGATTAGTGAGTTGAGCCGACCGTAATAGGGTCAGCCCATAAAAGGCAGCCATTAGGGCACTTGTCGACCAGAAAATAACATTGCCGTCCGGTTTATTCTTTCAAACCGTTTTGCCGCAACTCTTCTAACACGGTGCGGGCCCAACTCGAGCCTGCGTTTTCGTTCTTTGAATCGGATCTTCGTGGGCTGGGCCCATCGAGGCGATCCGTTCAGTCAGCCATCTGGGTCTAGCGCGGTTTGGGCTGATGTCCTGGCTGAACCACCTTTCGAACCGAAAGGAGCGGGCGGGACGTCTCCTGCCCGGCTCCCTCCGGCTCGGTTTTCTTGGTCAACCGTTCTATTACCACACGCGTTGGTTTTGGCAAGCGCGTGGGTTCACCAGCTCTGCGCCCATCCCGCCACCGGCGGGACCAGAAGACTTTCAGTGCCGGGCCGCGTTCATTCAATTCCAAAGAGCTGTGGTTCCCAGGAAGCATTGCTGCCTCCGGAGTCCAACCCGTTTCTGACTCGCGGCACGGTCGAATCACCTGCAAAGCGTATTTAAGCTGCGTTAAGATAAAGATGAAGGAGAACCGCCGCCTCCAATCAAACCACAGGGCTCTGGGTCCAACCCCTTTCCTGGCTGGCGGCGGCTCTCCAAATTCAACTCGTTTTCATCGGCTGGTTTGCCAGTTCCGGGAACAGGCGTTTCTCGTCATAGTCGCACGGTCCGGCCATGACGTGCCAAGCCGCCTTGGCCAATTTGCACCCCAGCGCCTTGGTGGCGATCACCTTGCTGGTCTTGGCGGCTTTGCGGTCGTACCAGCGCCGGCACTGCTCGTCATAGCGCCGGGCGAAGTTGGCCGCTTCCACAAACGACCAGGCCAGAGCTTCGTTGTCTTTACGGCCTTCTGTTACAATCAGGGGCAATCAAGCTTCCGCAGTTCTGCTACCGAAGGCGGGAACGCAGAATACAGAATTTGCACCACAAGTGGTGCAACCGCAGAAGCTTAAGCGCACTACCTGGGAGCCTCGCCGGGCCTGCACCGGGGTTGCGCCGTCTATGCCTGCGACACATCGGCGCGCCCAGAGCTAGCCTACTAATATCGTAAGTATGACAATAGCAGGTATTTGAGCAATCCACGTCAGGCCGCCCCCAGACCACCCCCAGACCGCCCCCGGACCAACGCCGTGCCATGTCCGGTAATACACGATCCATTTCCCTCGTTTTGAACTTGGGGAGCACGTCCGCCCCGGGCATATCATTTCGTGTCCTTCGAGTCTTTCGGAAAGGGGTTAATGAGATTGATTCTGCTGAAAAAGCCTTCGTCACCTTTTGATGCACATGGCCGGGGCGGGAGCCTTTAGGCGGACCAAGCGCAGGTCTGAGCGGCCCAGGAGTTGCCAGCGGACGCGCTCTCCGGCTTGGATATCCATCGCGGCGGTCAAGAGCATCGGAATGTTCATGAATAGCCGGGCGGCGCGGTCCTTGGAACGAATCCCCGGCACTTTGTTCTGACCCACATAATGAAGGATTTGCTTTTCGCGCGCTGGCAGGTACTTTTGCGCTAATTGTGCGTGCTGACTGGCGAGTCGTTCCCTTGATCGTAGCCCTTATCTTATGAGCAGATTGCTGATGAATATTGGAAAGGTAGTCGTGCTGACCTTGATCGCGGGTTTGGTTCCGAGGGGAGGCCTGATGGCGGCAACCCCTCAGATGAAGCTCGGGCCGTGGTACACGACTGGCTGGTTGAAGGCCCAGGCTTTTGGCGATGCCCTGTTCCCGGAAAAGGGCATTGATCTTTCCGCAAAGAGCCCTGTCGGCGAAGCGCTGTGGATGGCGCGTTCCCAGTGGCGCGACGGCCAGCCACAGGAATTGCCCTCGGACGGCGGGCGGGGGTCAACCTACCTTTTCCGCACGATCACGACTGACAAGGCGGCGGAGGCCTGCGCCGGCCTGGGCAGCGATGATGGGTTGGAGGTCTGGCTCAACGGTAAGAAGCTGCTTTCCAAGGAAGTTGCCCGGGGCGTCTCGCCCAACGACGACACCGTCATCCTCGACTTGCAAGCCGGCGGGAACCAACTCCTTTTGAAGATCTATAACCAGGGCGGGGGCCATGGGTTTTTCTTTGAGCTAGGACCCGGCGAGACCAGTCTTGCGCGGCGAATGGCCAGGGAGTTTCCCGTGCTGCGCGGTGTGCCGAGCACGCGCGCGGCAGTCGAGGACCTGATTGCTACCTGCGGTGGCAAGTATTCCCAAGGTCAGGAATTCCTCAGCCGCTTGACGGAGCTGGAGCAGGCCCTCAAAGAGGCCGAAGCGGCCTGGGCCGGCGGCGACCAGGCGGCCAGGCAGCGTATTGCGGAGATGGCCGACAAGTTCACCGCCTTGCAGCGTGACGCCTTGCTGGCTAATCCGCTATTGGATTTCGACAAGCTTCTGCTGGTCAAGCGCGGCGTCGGGAGCCTGGGCCTGCCGCAGAACTGGCAGGCCAACTGCGGCATTGCTAGCCGGGGTTACGACAACGAGATCGCCGTGCTTTCGCCCGTTGGCCCGCAGGGCAAGGTCACGACGTTGATGAAGCCGCAGAAGTCTGAGTTCGTTGGCGATCTGAAGCTCGATTTTGATGGCGACAAGCTGCTCTTCTCGATGCCCGGAAAGCATAACCGCTGGCAGGTTTGGGAGCTGAAGGTGGATGGGAGCGGCTTGCGCCAGGTCACGCCCGGCGACGAACCGGACGTGGACAACTACGATCCCTGCTACCTGCCGGACGGCCGGGTGGTGTTCAGCTCGAGCCGCGCCTTCCATGGAGTGCCCTGCGTGGGCGGCGGCAACAATGTGGCCAATTTGTGCCTCATGAAGGCCGACGGCAGCGGCATTCGGCAGTTGTGCTTCGACCAGGACCAGAACTGGTGTCCCACCGTGCTCAACGATGGCCGCGTCCTGTACACGCGCTGGGAATATTCCGACGCGCCCCATTACTTCACTCGCCTTCTGTTCCACATGAACCCGGACGGTTCGGGTCAGATGGCCCACTATGGCAGCGGTTCATATTGGCCGAATTCGATCTTCTATGCCAAGCCGGTGCCCGGTCACCCCACCAAGTTGATTGCGGTGATCTCCGGCCACCACGGCGTGCCGCGGATGGGCGAATTGATCCTGTTCGACCCGGCGCGAGGGCGTTTTGAGGCCGACGGGGCGGTGCAGCGCATCCCAGGCAATGGCCGCAAGGTTGAGCCGATCATCCGGGACGGCTTGGTTGAGGGCTCCTGGCCGAAGTTCCTCCATCCTTACCCGCTCAGCGACAAATACTTCCTGGTTTCCAGCCAGCCCACGCCGCAATCAAAGTGGGGCATCTACCTGGTGGATGTTTTTGACAACCTGACACTCGTCAGGGAACAAGACGGTTACGTGCTCTTTGAGCCGATCCCGTTGCGCAAATCTCCCCGGCCGCCGGCGATTCCTGACCGCATCAACCTGGCAAAGAAGGATGCTACGGTTTTTCTGGCCGACATCTATTCCGGTCCGGGGCTGAATGGCGTGCCGCGCGGGACGGTCAAGACATTGCGGCTCTACGAACCGCATTTCGGGTATCCGGGCATGGGCGGACATATCAATATCGGCATTGATGGTCCGTGGGATGTCCATCGCATCCTCGGCACGGTACCGGTTGAGGCCGACGGCTCAGCCAGCTTCAAGGTGCCCGCCAATACGCCCATAGCCGTGCAGCCGCTGGACGCGGAGGGTAAGGCGCTTCAGCTCATGCGAAGCTGGTACACGGCCATGCCGGGCGAGAGTTTCTCCTGCGCTGGCTGCCACGACACTCAGAATTCGTCCCCGCTGGCCAAGCCGACGATGGCCGGCCTGCGCCAGCCTTCGGACATCTCGCCGTGGTATGGCCCGGCGCGAGGCTTCAGTTTCAAACGCGAGGTGCAGCCGGTCTTGGACAAATACTGTGTGGGCTGCCACAAGGAGGGCGCGCCGCCGCAGAACGGCCAGGCCGTGCCCGACCTCACCGCTCAGAAGAAGAACGGTTGGCGCGGCTTTACGCCTTCCTACATCGCGTTGCACCCCTTCGTGCGCCGCCCCGGACCGGAGAGCGACTACCACCTGCAGAAACCGCTGGAGTTCCATGCCGATACCAGCGAACTGGTGCAGATGCTCAAACGCGGCCATTACAATGTGAAGCTCGACGCCGAGGCCTGGGATCGGCTCATTACCTGGATTGACCTGAACGTGCCCGACCACGGCACCTGGACGGAGCATGTCGGTGGCCCGAAGCCCGTCATGGCGCGGCGGATGGCGATGCACGCCGAGTATGCCAACCGCACGGACGACCCGGAGCAGATCCTGGACACCGGCAGCAAAGAGCCGGTGAAGTTCGTCGCTCCCGCGCCGATGCCCGAGCGCAAGCCGCAGGACATTCGGGTGGCCGGTTGGCCTTTTGACGCCGCCGAGGCCGCCAGGCGGCAAACGGCTGCGAACCTGCCACCCAGGCTGAAGATTGACTTGAAGGAGAGCGCGTCATTGGACTTGGCGATGATTCCTGCCGGGGAGTTCGTCATGGGCGATGCCACGGGCGAAGCGGATGAAACCCCCGTAAGCCGGGTGAAGATCGACAAGCCGTTCTACATGGGGGTGGTGGAGATCCGGAATGACCAATATGCGGCCTTCGACCCCCAGCATGACAGCGGCGTAATCAGCATGGTCAACAAGGACCAAGACCGCCGGGGCTATGAGGTGAACCAGCCTAACCAGTCCGTGGTCCGCGTTACCTGGAGCGAAGCCGCGGCGTTCTGTCAGTGGCTTTCGCAGAAGACGGGCAAGAAGTTCACGCTGCCGACCGAGGCCCAATGGGAATGGGCCTGTCGCGCCGGGACCGATTTGCCCTTCTTCTACGGCAATCGCGACACCGATTTTTCGAGGTTTGCCAATCTGGCCGACTCTTCGCTGGGCGGGCTTCAGCGCGGTGATTCGCCCGCGTGGCATCCGAAGGACGGCCGCTTCAACGACGGTGCCATGGTAACCGCCAACGTGGGGCGCTATCAGCCCAACGCCTGGGGCCTGCATGACATGCATGGCAACGCGGCCGAGTGGACCCTTAGCTCCTATCGGCCCTATCCCTACGATGACCACGACGGGCGCAACGCTCCGAACTCGGTGGAAATGAAGACCGTGCGCGGCGGTTCGTGGTACGACCGCCCGATCCACGCTCGCTCCGCGGCGCGGCTGCCCTATCGTCCCTGGCAGGCCGTTTACAACGTCGGCTTTCGTGTGGTGATGCTGACCGAGTGAGGCGGCAATTGCCGTGGCCGAACATGCTCAATGAGCCCCCAGAACCACAACCGCAAGCTCAGGAGGTGTTACCGTTGTGTCGAATGAAAAGGCTGGCCGATTGTGCCCGGGCAACGCATACCACAGGGATAAGCGAGAAGCTGGAGGTGCGCGTCTATGGCGATTGATAATGATCGAACTCACGTTCGATGCTACGATACGATAAGCGAGAAGCTGGAGATGCGCGTCTATGGCGACGGGTCGCTGCCCACGCTGGTTTATCTGCCGGGTCTGCATGGCGATTGGACACTCGTCGGCAGTTTCCGCCGGGCTCTGGGCGGGCGGGTGCGCTTTGTGGAGATGACCTACCCGCGCACGCTCGAGTGGTCGTTGGACGATTACGCCGCGGCAGTGGAGACCGAACTGGCAGGGCGGGGGATCACCCGGAGCTGGCTGCTGGGCGAGTCGTTCGGCTCGCAGGTCCTGTGGGGTTTGGTTGCCAGGAGCAGGTTACAGATCGAGGGCCTCATCCTCGCGGGCGGTTTCGTCCGGCACCCGATGCGCTGGGGTGTTCGCCTGGCCGAGCGCGTCAGCGGCGGCATTTCGCTCGGCCTGCTCACACGCGTGCTGTTTGGTTACGCCAAGGTGGCTCGCTTTCGTTACCGGCATTCGCCGGAGGTTCAGGCTAACATCCAGGAGTTTATTGACCGGCGCACGGCACTGGATCTTCAGGCCGCCAAACACCGGCTGCATCTGATCGCACAAAACGATCTCCGCCCCGTCGCCCGGCAGGCCGACATGCCGGTTTATGGTCTGACCGGTCTGATTGATCCCGTCGTCCCCTGGTGGTGGGTGCGGCCCTGGCTCAGGAAGAACTGCCCGACTCTTCGCGAATACAGGTTCGTCTGGAGCGCCGACCACAACGTGCTGGGCACCGGCTCCAAAGCGGCGGCGGAGCATGTCGTGCGGTGGATGGGCGAAGGTGCGTGCCGAGGCAGGGCGAGGGGCGCAAGTTAACACAGCCCCCGGGATACCCGCGACGGAACTCCCTGCCCAGGAACCTCGGAAACATCCAACATCCAAGGATGGTGCAGCCACCTGCACACGTAGCATCGAACGTGAGTTCGATCATACATCCAACGCCCAACATCCAAGGATGGTGCAGCCACGGGGCCGTGGATGTTGGGTGTTGGATGTTGGATGTTGGATGTTGGATGTTGGATGTTGGATGTTGGATGTTGGATGTTGGATGTTGGATGTTGGATGTTGGATGTTGGATGTTGGATGTTGGATGTTGGATGTTGGATGTTGGGTGTTGGATGTTGGATGTCACCGTGCCTTGGCGTCGCTGCGTCGGCGCTCTTGCTCCTGGCGCAGTTGACGTTCGAGCAGCAGGCTGTCTTCGTGCGTCGGAAAGCGCTGACGCACCTGGCGAATTGTCTTCAGCGCTTCATCGAACTGGCCCCCGCGATACAGATAAAAGGCATAGGTGTAGCCATACTGCGGGTTTTCCGGGCGCAGCTCGGCGGCCCGTTGCGACCAGGTGAGCGCTTCTTCCGGCTGATCTTTGGAGAGCAGGATGCCCAGGTTGTAAGCGGCTTGCGCGGACTTGGGGTCAGCTTTGAACGCGGCGCGGAAAGCCTTCTCGGCTTCTGGCATCTTGCCGACCTCGGCAAGCAACATGCCGAGGTTCAGGTTGGCGGCGGCGTTGGTGGGGTCGAGGCTGAGCGCGTGGCGCAGGCTGGCCTCCGCCTTGTCGTTCTGGCCCAGGGCGTTGTAGGCGAGGGCGACGTTCACGTATGGCGGTAGCGCCTCGGGCTGCAAGCGGGAGGCGGTTTGGAACTCCGCCGCGGCGTCAGCCATTTGGCTGCGGGCCATGTAGAAGTTGCCGAGGTTGTAATGTGATGCCATGTCATCCGGGCGCGACTTCATGGAGTCGATCAATTCCGCCAGCGCCTTGCGCACCTGCGGACGCTGGTCTTCGGGCAGTCGATCTTCAGGGACATTCGCCAGGGCAGTGGCGGCCCGCACGCGCACAAGGCGATAATCGTCGCCGGTTGCCTTCACCAGCGCGGCGGTGTTGGCCTGGTCCGGGCGTTCACCGAGCGCTTCCGCCGCACTGGCCCGCACCAGCGGCGAGGGATCAGCAGTGAGCTTCCGCAAGACCGGCCATTTGTCATCGGAAGGGCAATTGGCCAGCAGCCGAACCAGCGAAGCGGTGTGGATTTCCTCCCGGCTGGGGCTGGAGAGATAAGCCAGGATGTCCGGCAGTGCCTTCCAGTCCTGCTTGCGAGCTGCCGAGATCAGCGCGGCCTGTTCGAGCACCGGTTTCTGGTAATCGCGCTTGCGCCATTCGCGCACCAGCTTGTCCGACCAGGCGGCGTCTTTGTTCGTATGGCAGATGTTGCAGGCGTTGGGCGAATTGTAGAGCAGGGTAGTCGCGGGGGTAGGCGGCCGCATCGAGTGATCGCTGCGCCGCATCCGGGCAAACTCGGTCATTGGCATGTGACAGGAGATACACTGATTGCCTGCGGTGCCGGCCTTGTGATGGGTGTGCGCGGGAGCATCCTGAACCGTCCTGGCATGACAGGGCAGGCAAGCCTCGTTGGCTTTGGCCTCGTCCTTGAAACGGTAGCGACCGCTGGAGGTGTGGCAATGGATGCAATCGAGTTGGCCGGACTTGGCGCAGGGGCTGAGCCGCCAGGAGGTGTAGGTGTAGTTCTCGCCCAGGTCGCGGCCATCGGGATAGAAATCAGCGTTCTCGAATCCCACCAGGTCGAAGTGATCGAAGTAGCGGTCACCCGGGGCGGCGTTCATGGTCACCGGCGACATCTTGGCGTGGCAGGGGGCGCAGGTGGCGTTGCGCTGCTCGGTCGTAAGTTTGCTCAGGACAATCAGCTTAATGTCGCCTGGGGCAGGCTGATTGGTCGGCAGCTCGTGAAATAACTGGACGTGCCCCGCCGAGGGGCCGTGACAGGTCTCGCAGTTGATCCCGGGCTCCGCCCAGGTGGTATGATAGCTGTCTGCCTGGAGGTCGTAGTTCTTGGAAAGCTGGCTGACGTGGCAGGCGAAGCAGGAGGTGTTGAAGGTCAGCGGCCGTTCCTTCCAGTAAAGCGCCTCGTCGCGGCGGTCACCAAAGTGGCGCATGGCACTGGCCGTCGTATCAAACCATGCCTGGTGGCGCACGTCATAAGCCACGGGCAGCACCTGGAGCAATCCGCGCTCCAGCGGCGTCAGGAAATAGAAGACGTTCTTGCCGCCCATCACCTGGACGATGGGATAGCTCTTCTCGCCCTCCGGGCCACGCTCGATAACTACCGATTTCTGGAGGTCAGCACGGAAGCTATATTTGCCCGCAATGACCTCCTCTTTCTGGGGCGTGAGCTTGGTCTGCGCTAGTTCAGACGTATAGGGCTGCATGGCCAGTCCATGAAATGAAGTCTGCCACAACTGGTAAAACTTCCCGTGGCATTCCTGGCAGCTTCGGGAACCGGCAAATCCCGGCGCGGTGGCCTTAAGCGCGGTATTGGTGGCAGCCGCGGGGGTAGCTTGTGCCCCAACAGCCTTGCCAACGCTTAGCAACAGAAGGCACGCCAAGACGGTCAGGCTGGGCGACGCGTGTTCATGCCGGGCCGTCCGATTCGCAAGTGAGCGCTTAACAGTCATTGTAGATCTACAAACCATTGCCCAGAAGTCCGATTAGTGCCATCTCAAATGGAGCAGCAATTCTCATTTTGGCTGGTCTGGGAGGTTTGGTGTCCACCCTTTAGGGTGTCCGAGGCCACAGGGGACCATCCGCCATTCGTCCCATTCGTCCCATTCGTCCCATTCGTCCCATAATGTGAATTGCTGCAAATGGAGACCTTGCGATGGACTGGCGGCGAGTCTGTGATTAGGCTCGCGGCATGCCTTCTTGCCTGGGTCCCACGATCCGACGCGCGATTAGCGTCGCCGGTGTGCTGTTTCTTGGTCTCGCGGCGCTCGCTGAGTCTCCGGTCTTGATGCTCGAGAACGAGCATCTGCGGCTTGGGCTGAGCCAAAGCGACGGACGCTTGGTGCAATTCACGGATCGGAAGGCGAATTGGAACCATATCGCGGATCAGGCAGATCCCCTGGGTCTCTGGAAGCTGGAACTGCTGCGCAGCGGCCAGAGCGTGGACCTGACTCCTGCACAAGCAAAGTTGTTTCAGCTTGAGCGGGGGCGTGGCGCCGGCACCGTCCGGCTATCGTGGTCGGACTTCAACGTCGAGGGTATGAAGCAATTGAAGGTGGTGGTGGACGCACAGTTGGAGCCGGGCTGGGCCATGAGCAGGTGGAACATCACGGTCCAGAATCAGGGCGACCTAGTGCTGGAGAAACTCCATTTCCCGCAATTCCCGGCAATCCGCCCTCAACCCGATGAGTGGTTGGCTGTGCCGGTTTGGATGGGCCAGTTGGCGGCCAACCCTCGCGCGCTGCTGAGGGCGGCGCCGGGGAACGAAAAGCGGCTGGAGTGGGATTACCCGGGGCTTACGTCGCTGCAATGCCTGGCATTCTACCGGAGGAACGGCCCGGGCTTATACTTCTCGTGTGATGACACGGCGTCATTCCGCAAGAGCTTTGTCTTGTCGGGCACCGGTGAAGGACAGGTGCGCTATGAGATGGTCCACATGCCGGAAACCCGGGAGGCGGCTTTACAACACCTTCACCAAGCTGCCATGCGCGTCCATGTGTATGGGCACGCCGTTCTGGAGAAACAAGTACGCCGGTCTGGTCGAGGAAGCATTCCAGAAGCTGGGCGTGGACGGAATCTACATGGATCAAGCCTGTAGCAGCCTCGCTTGTTATGATGCAAACCATGGTCACCCCATTGGTGGCGGGAAGTACTGGATCGACGGATTCCGCCTGCTTGCGGGGGACATCCGGGCACGTTGTGCCGGCAGAAGGCAGATCGCGCTGGCGGGCGAAGGTTGCGGCGAAGGGTGGCTGCCTTCTTTGGATTTGATGCTGTCGTTACAGGTGAGCAAGGAGCGGTACTCAAATCCCAAGGACGGCTGGCAGCCAATCCCGTTCTTCCAGACAGTCTATCATCCCTACTGCATTCTCTTTGGCAATTACTCATCGCTAACCATGCCGCCCTATGACGATTTGTGGCCGGCTGAATTCGCGCCAGCCGAGCCGCTCAAGCTGTTGGACCGCAAATACTCGCAGCAATTTCTCCTGGAGCAGGCACGGGCGTTTGTCTGGGGCCAGCAGCCGACGGTGGCGAATTTTCTCCCCGCGCAACTGCGCGAACGCCCTGAGGAGACGGAGTTCGTCATGCAGTTGGCCAGGCTGCGCAGCCGCGCTCTGCAGTACCTGCAGAAGGGGGTCTTTCTGCGTCCTCCGGAATTGGAGGCTCCGGAGGCGACCCTGCCGATGTCCCGCTTGTCGATCTACGCGGGGCAGCAGGGGGCTCTGACTTCTTTCGAAGGTCGCTATCCGATGGTGTTGAGTGGGGCGTGGCGTGCGCCGGACGGCAACGTCGCGGTAGCGCTTGCTAACATCGCCAACGAGCCGATCACCGTGCCGCTAGTGCTGCCGCAGAAGGAGTATGGGATGCCGAGGCGTGGTGGAATTTGGCGGCTCGGCCCATCCGGGCACCAGCCCATTGGAAGCTTCAAGGGAGAGCGCGTGTCAGTAGCCAGCAGTTCTCATTTTGGCTGGTCTGGGAGGTTTGGTGTCCACCCTTTAGGGTGTCCGAGGCCACAGGGGACCATCCGCCATCCGTCCCATTCGTCCCATTCGTCCCATTCGTCCCATAATGAGAATTGCTGGTCAGTAGCAGTCCCGTTGGCGGCACGAGAGGCGTGCCTGGTGGAATTCGGTCGCTGATTCCTCGGGCCGACCGGGACTCAGCGCGCTGCATTCAGCGCCTTCTTGACCGCTGCAATCACACGGCGCTGGACAGAAAGGGGGCTGCCCGGAATCCGCGCCCCCGCCGCAGCGGGATGGCCGCCGCCGCCAAACTGGGCGGCAATTTCGTTGACGTTCACCTTCCCGCTCTTGGACCGGAGGCTGATACGCGTTAATTTGGGTTCCACTTCTTCAAACACGCAGGCGACCACCACGGGTGCAATGGCACGGATATGATCGATAAGGCCTTCCGTGTCGCTCGTCTCGGCTCCCGTCCGTGCGAAGTCGGCCTTCTTGAGCCAGAAATAGGCGATTTGATCGTCGTGGGTCAGGCGGAAGTGGCTGTAGATATGGCGCAGCAACCGCGCCCGGGAGATCGGATATGACTGGTAAACCTCATTACAGATCTTCGCCAGGTCAGCCCCGCGCCGCACCAGTTCGCCCGCCACATGATAGGTGCCTGGACGCGTGGTGGCATATTGGAATGAGCCCGTGTCGGTCGATACGGCGGTGAACAGGCAGTCGGCGATGCGCTTGGTGATGGGCCACTTGGCGATCTTTAGCAGCCGGAAGATAAGCTCTCCGGTCGAGGGCTCGCGGGCCGACACCCAGTTCAAGTCGCCGTAGCGGGTGTTGCTCTCGTGGTGGTCGATGTTGATCAGCAGCTTGCGGTCGAGCACAAACTGGCCGACCGACCCCAGACGCTCGAAGCTGGCCGCGTCAGCGGCGATCACGCAATCGAAGGTCAGTCCGCGCTTGGGCTTCTGGATGGTTCCGTCCTGGTCGAGGAAGTTGTACTTTTCCGGGATGCGATCCTCATTCCAGCAGCAGACACTCTTCCCCTCATTCCGCAAGGCGATGGCGAGGCCGAGTTGGGAACCTACGCAATCGCCATCCGGGCGGATATGGCCGACGATGCAGATGGTTTGGCTTTCCCGGATACTCTCGATGATGCGGTCTATAATCTTTGGGTGCGGCTTCATGGAATGACGACAAATACGGGAGGTACTGTTCCTTGCAGCGCAGGGAGCAGCGCATGACGTTGCATGCTGCTATTCTTCCGGCTCAGCCGGCGTGGCCTTCTCCAGCTCATCGATGATCCCGAGCACTCGATTGCCGCGCACGATCGAGTCGTCCATCAGGAACCGGAGGGTAGGGGTGTATTTCAAAACGACGGAGCGGGCCATCAGGCCCTGGATGCGCTTGCGGTGGCGCACCAGGAGAGCGAATCCCCTTTTCTGCTGGTCCGGGCTGCCCAGAATGCTGACGTACACCACCGCCGAGTGTAAATCCCCGGCGACGTCCACGTCGTTAACCGTGATCAAGCCCGCCTCGCTGACCTCGAATTCGCGGCGGATGGCTTCGCCTATTTCGCGCTTGAGCAATTCGCGGACGCGTTGAATTCTAAGAGTGGCCACGGCTGGTTGTAGAGTTAGTTTGTTATTCGAGCAACGCCCCTTACCGCCAGGGGGAAAAGCCTGTCGCTGCAGAACCCAGGTAACAATGAAACGTCGCAACCCATATAACCTCAAAGGTCACAGCTTCTGCGCCACCTTCTCCATCATGTAACACTCAATATTGTCGCCAAGCTGAAACTCGGTGAAGCCTTCGATACGGATGCCACACTCCATGCCGGCGCGGACTTCGTTGACTTCGTCCTGAAAGCGGCGCAGGGACTGGGCGATGCCTTCGTAAATGATATCCTTGCGGCGCCGCACGCGGACTTTGCCTTTGACGATGCGGCCGCTGAGAACCATGCAGCCGGCGACCGGCGAGCCCTTGGAGAGCGAAAAGATCTTGCGGACTTCAGCCGCGCCGACCGTGATGTCCTTGAGGAGCGGTTCGAGCAGGCCGGCCATGGCCTCCTTAACCTGGTCAATCAGCTCGTAGATGATCGCGTAGAGCTTGATCTGCACCCCCTCGTGCTTGGCCTTGTCCGCCACACCGCTGTCGATGCGGGTGTGAAAACCGAGGATGACGGCATCCGAGGCCGAGGCAAGGGCTACGTCTGACTCAGTAATCGTGCCGACGGCACTGTGAATGACTTCGAGCGATACTTTCTCAGACTCGATCTTCTTGAGGGCGTCCACTATGGCCTCTACGGAGCCTTGGGTGTCGGCCTTGACGACCAATTTGAGCACCTTGCCGGCGTTGGAGGCAAGTTGATCGAATAAATTCTCCAACGTAACCTTTGAGCGGGCAGCCTCCTGACCGAGAGTTCTGGCTTCCTGGCCGCGCTTCTCGGCGAGATCGCGGGCGGCTCTTTCGTCCTCGACGACGCTGAATTCCAAGCCCGCCTCCGGCACGCCGTTCATGCCGAGGACCTTGACGGCGACCGAGGGAGCGGCTTCCTTGAGGCGTTTGCCCTCTTCGTTGATAAGCGCCCGCACACGACCGTAATACTTGCCGCAAAGGATGATTTCGCCGACCCGGAGCGTGCCTTTGCGAACCAGAACCGTCGCGGTGGGGCCGCCGGGTTCGAGTCCGGACTCAATCACGTTGCCTTTGGCGCGCCGGTTGGTATTGGCCTTGAGTTCCAGCAGGTCCGCCTGAAGCAGGATCATTTCAATCAGTTTGTCCACGCCCTGCTTGGTCAGCGCGGAAACTTCAACGAAGATCGTGTCGCCACCCCAGTCGTCGGGCACCAGCCCCTTATCCTGTAATTGCTGGCGGACTCTGAGCGCGTTGGCGTTGGGATGGTCCATCTTATTGATGGCCACCAGGATGGGTACTTTGGCGGCGCGCGCATGGCTGAGCGCCTCAAGGGTTTGCGGCATGACGCCATCGTTGGCGGCCACTACCAGAATGACTAGATCGGTTACATTCGCCCCTCGCGCGCGCATCGAGCTAAACGCGGCGTGGCCGGGCGTGTCGAGGAACGTGATCTGGGCGATCTCCTTCTTGCGTTCGGGATGAGGGAACGAAATGGTGTAGGCGCCGATATGCTGAGTGATCCCGCCGGCTTCGCCGGCGGCGACGTTGGACTTGCGAATGACGTCGAGCAAACTGGTCTTGCCGTGGTCAACGTGGCCCATGATGGTCACGACCGGCGCGCGCGGGGAGAGGTCTTCGAGCTTGTCCTCGATATCAATAATCTCGGGCGCCTTAGCCGTAGCATGGACGGTACCGCCGCCGCGTTCGCGCTTTTCAACCTCGAAGCGGAAGCCGTACTTGGCGCAAATCCGCAAGGTGATCGCCTCATCAATGGTCTGATTGACGCTCGCAAAGACGCCGGACTCCATCAAGTCGGCGATGATCTTGAAAGGTTTTTGCTTGAGCGCCACAGCCAAATCGCGGACTCCGATCGGAGGCTTGATGGTAATCACCTGTGCATCGGCAGGCAGCAGGGGTTTGGGGAGGTCGCTAGGTTTGGGAATGGCGGCGCCTCTTTGCCCGGTTGGGGGCCGGGCGCCAGGCATCGATGGGCCTCCTGGGGCTGTAGGCCTGCGAAAACCCCGCGTGTCGCCGCGTCGGAAGTCGGGCCGCTTGTATTCACCTGGGCGAGTCGGTAATTTTGGGGCGACAGGCCGCTCGGGCGGTCTAGCAACCAGCTTGGGCTTCAACTGAATGAATCCGATTTTATCTCCCACCTTGGGGATCGGCGGTGGCGGCGGTGGCGGCGGTGGCGGTGGCGGCGGTGGCGGTGGCGGCGGTGGCGGTGGCGGCGGTGGCGGCGGTTGTTGTTCGGGCGCGGGCTCGACTTTGGATTCCGGCTCTACCTGAGTGACGACGAGCACCGGGTTTGGCGGCTGGGCCTGCGCCACTAGAGCTGGGACCTCAGTAAGAGCGGGCGGAGATGATGCGGGAACCGACGATGGCGTGGCCGCGGCCTCCGGTTTTTGAATGGTTTCAACCTCGGCTGGCGGTGGGGTGGCAACAGGGGCGGGCACCTGATCCACGGGATGGGGAGGCTCGGGAGGTAGATCGGGTGGAGTCGGTGGCGGTGGTGGAGCGGCGGCTTCCGGATAATCCTTGATTAATTCTTGTTCGAGGTATTCGGCGGTAATCTTATCCAGCGAGCTGGACGCGACCCGGGCGGCGGTCATGCGCAGCTCCTTCGCCTTGGCCAAGACTTGTTTGTTGTCCAAGCCGAGCTTTTTTGAGATGTCGTATATACGAACGGGCATATTTCTCTGTCGCGTCGGGCCTTAATTGCCAAACAGCCTTCATAGGCACCAACCTAAAACACAAGGATTTCTGGCGCTGGCGCCAGATCAACCAGAAATTGGCGTTTCGCCGATCTTTAATGTGCGCCGACCTGCCTCGGCACGCGCCGCTTCCATAATAGCAGCGGCATGATCACTGAGTTCCGGGATCCCGGACAAATCGCTTTCTTCGGCCTGCAGCAGATCTTCCAGCCGGGTTAGGCCGTGATGCACCAGTAAATCCGCTTGCTCGCGCGAAATCCCGGATATAGCCGCAAGCGAATCCACCGCTTCGGATACCTTCTCATCAAACCCCTTGGTAACCACCACTTCCGGCTCAATGTCCACCTGCCAACCGGTCAGTTTGGAGGTCAGCCGGGCATTCTGTCCCCGTTTGCCGATGGCCAGGGAAAGCTGGTCTTCGCTGACCATGATCCTGGCCCGCTTGCGGGTTTCATCAATCTCGAACGTCTTGAGCTTTGCCGGGGCCAGAGCATTGGTGATGAAATTGCTGATGTTCGAATCCCAGCGGATGATATCCACCTTTTCGTTGTTAAGCTCGCGCACGATATTCTTGACCCGTTGACCGCGGAGGCCAACGCAGGCACCCACCGGGTCAACCCGTGGGTCGCGAGTCCAGACCGCCAGCTTGGTGCGAAAGCCCGGCTCGCGGGCGATGCCCTTAATCTCAATCGTGCCGTCGTTGATTTCGGACACTTCGAGCTGGAACAACTTGATGACGAAACGCGGATCGGAGCGGGACAAAATGATCTCCGGTCCGTGCGGTCCCTCCTCGACCGCGCGGACATAGCAGCGGAGGCGCTCGCCGACCTGGTATTCCTCGGTCGGCACGCGCTCGCGGTTGGGCAGCAAAGCCTCATACTTGCCCAGATCTACGATTACATCTGAGCGGTCAAAGCGCCGCACCGTCCCGCTGATAATATCGCCGACGCGGTCCTTGAATTCCGTGAAGATGAGCTGCTTCTCGGCCCGGCGGATATGCTGCATCAAGGCCTGTTTGGCATATTGGGCGGCAATGCGGCCGAAGCCCACTGGCGTGACCTCCACCTCAACCTCTTCTCCCAGTTGCGCCTCAGCCCGGATACGTCGGGCATCGAACGCGGAGATCTGGTCATGCTTGGAAATCACCTTCTCCGACACGATCAGTTTAGCAAAGGCCCGTATGTCGCCGGTTTTCTGGTCGATGACCACGCGCAACTCGCGCGCTGGACCGACGGCGCGCTTGGCTGCTGACAACAACGCCTCCTGGACCGCGTTGGAAAGGACATCACGGTTGATGCCCTTTTCGCGTTCCCAGAATTCTAATACTGCTAAAAAGTCGGCGTTCATATGTCTTCTACGGCAGCTCCCAAACAGGGGAACAAAAAAGTCGGCAGATTGTACTCTTCCGACTTTGGCGGGCTGGCGAACCAGCTAACTTTACCGTTCACAGAAAAAGTAGGGGGTTGGCCGAAAACAGTCAAGCTTAGATTCCAATGCCAAAATAGCGACCAAGAACCCATCTTTCCGGGGGGTTATGCCCGTTTGCTCGATTCCTTTTGCAATTTGACGTGCCCTATTCCAAGCTGGTCGCATGACGCAACCGCTTGCCCTCGTCTTGTATGAGAAACTACTGCCGGGTAGCCAACTCGTCAATCGGCTGCAGGATATGAATTATCGTGTCCAGGCGATTGCGGACGCTGGCCGGTTGGTGGAATGCGCTGAGCAGTCCAGACCGATGCTCGTGCTGGCGGACCTGGCATCCACCCGGAACGACGTCTGCGCTGCACTCGCGCGGCTCAAGCAGAACTCCGCTACCAAACACTTGCCGGTTGTGGCTTTCAGCGACGAAGGATCAGCGGAACTGCAAGCGGCTGCGCAGGCTGCCGGGGCGATCCTGGTCGTCAGCGAGGCCGCCGTTCTGAACCACCTTCCCCAGATCCTCGACCAGGCCCTGCAGGTCGAGTGAATGCTCCAAGCCCCGTACTGCCGCACGTAAATCAACCCCCCAACAGGCAAAAACAACGCTCAGCAATTGGCGAGTGAAAAGGGATCCACGGCCCAGAACATCCAACGCCAGCACTCGAACGCATCTTAGACTGTCCATTCGATTCCCGTAGCCAGGCGCAACTCAATTCCGACCAAAGGAATTGGGGTGTTGGTCGATTTGTTTATGCCCCTGCCAATGGGCCAAAGTAGGGCCGGATGATCACGCCCCCCCTCCCACCCCATGACGCGGTGGTGTCGTGGTGGTTGCGGTTTCTTCGCGTTCTGCTAATGTCTGTGTGCTCATGCTGGTAATCGCAATATGCTTTGTCGCGGTAGTGCCTGAAAGTCGCCCAATTCAGGGAAGAGATTGGGGCGAGTGCCTCAGCTCAGGGCTTGCTATTGTCTGACCTTGCCTGGCCTCGGATTGTTAGACTTCTCAAACCATAAGTATAAGGATGAAACTTTTATCGAGTAGTATGCGGATGGCCGCGTTTGTGGCCGCTGGAGTTTTTGGGATCGCTCATGCCGAGAGCGTCTATGAAAACTACACTTTCAACACCTTCGCCGGCTTGGGACCCGGTTCCAGAGATGGCTCCAACGGTGTCGCCCTGTTCAACTCGCCCAGTGGCGTGACCGTGGATGGTGCGGGAAACGTGTATGTGGCCGATTCCGGGAACCAGACCCTGCGCAAAATCCTGCCGGCGGGCAGGGTGGCTACGGTGGCCGGGTTGGCTGGCAGTTCGGGTTCCGCCGACGGGACGGGTGGCGGGGCGCAGTTCAACTTTCCGCGAAAAGCGGCGGCCGATAGCGCTGGCAATCTTTACGTGGTGGACACGTATAACCATACCCTCCGCAAGATCACCCCCGCTGGGGTCGTAACCACCCTGGCGGGCACCCCCGGTGTTCCGGGGACCAACAACGGCACTGGGACATCTGCCAAGTTTTACTACCCTTACGGGCTCGCGGTGGACACCAACGGGACGGTCTATGTGGCCGACACCTACAATCACACCATTCGTAAAGTCACCGCCGGAGGGGTGGTTACCACCCTGGCTGGCACCCCCGGCGTGCACGGAACCAACAACGGCACCGGGGCGGCTGCCAAGTTTAATACCCCTTACGGGCTCGCAGTGGACACCAGCGGGACGTTATATGTGGCCGATACCTACAACCACGTGATCCGCAAGGTCACCGCCGCCGGCGCCGTAACCACCTTCGCGGGCAAAATGTCCAGTCTCGGCAGCCTCAATGGCACCGGCACAGCGGCTCAATTCAATTATCCTGTCGGGATATCGGTCGGTACCGGAGGCACGCTGTATGTGGCGGATTACGCGAACAGCCTGATTCGCAGGATCACTTCCGCAGGCGCCGTCAGCACCCTGGCTGGGACCGCCGGCTCTCCCGGCAGCGCCAATGGAACAGGTGCCGCCGCTCGCTTCAATCAACCCATGGATGTGGCGGCGGACCTTAACAGCGGGTTGGTGTATGTCGCCGAAGATGTCAACCAACTCATCCGCAAGATCACCTCCGTAGGCGTGGTGACCACGCTGGCCGGCCAGATCGTTGGTTCCGGCACCAATAATGGCACCGGCAGTGTCGCGCGCTTCAATTACCCCAGTGGCGCCGCGGTGGCCGGTAATGGCACTGTCTATGTCGCCGACTACCGCAACTTTGTCGTGCGCAAGATTAGTCCCGCAGGCGTGGTTACCAATTTGGCGGGGATGGCTGGGGTCGCGGGGACCAACAACGGTACCGGCACTGCCGCCCGGTTCGGCGGTCCAGCCGGCGTGGCGATTGATGGTAGTGGCAATCTGTATGTCGCCGACTTACTGAATTATGCCATTCGGAAGATTACTTCCGCTGGCGTGGTGACCACTCTGGCCGGGCGCCTGGGCACCTCCGGCACTAACGACGGCACCGGCACCGCCGCCCGGTTCAACAACCCCGTCGGAGTGGCCGTGGACGCCGGTGGCACTGTCTATGTCGGCGATTCGTGGAACCACGCGATTCGCAAGATCACTCCTGCGGGTGTGGTGACGACTCTGGCCGGCTTGGTCGGCACTTCAGGCACCAACGACGGCGTGGGTGGCGCCGCTCGTTTCAACTACCCGCAAGATGTCGCCGTCGATGCCAGTAATTACGTCTATGTGGCCGATAACGGTAATAGTTGTATCCGCAAGGTGGCGCCTGATGGAACGGTGACGACCTTGGCCGGGCTCTGCGGTAGCAGCGGCAGCAACGACGGCACGAACTCCGCCGCCCGGTTCACTAATCCCCTCGGCATCGCCATAGATTCTGCGGGCAATCTCTACGTCGGGGACACCGGCAATCAGACCATCCGTAAAATCACTCCCGACGGCGTGGTGACTACCATCGGTGGCCTGGCCGGCGCCAGTGGTAACACCGACGGGTTGGGGAGCGAAGCCCGGTTCAGTGGCCCCGAAGGATTGGCGGTAGATGCCAACGGCTTCGTGTATGTCGCTGATAGCAGCAATCACACCATTCGCAAGGGCAATCCCGCCCTGTCGGACTATCCGGTGGTTGATTTGCCCATCGCCAGCATCGGAACCGTCCGTCACTTGGACGTGACCAACCTGACCACCACCTCCTGGTCCTGGAGCATCGTCCGCTTCCCGGCTGGCGGGATGGCCCAGTTGTCGGCGACGACCGTGCGAAATCCAACCATCAACCCAGACGCTACTAACGACTTCTACGTCATCCGGTTCCAGGGGATGGACGCTCAGGGACGCGCGGCCATTGGCATGGTGTCCGTAGGCGATTACATGCGGCCGCAGGTTATTATCGCGAGCCCCACTTGGGACCAGCAGATCTACAGCCCACTGTGCACCGTCGCCGGCACCGCGACGGACGACGTCCAAGTGACCAGCGTCCAGGTTCAGCTCAACGATGGCCCGTGGTTGCCGCCGTCTGGCCTGACCAACTGGACCAGCCGGATGACGCTGATTCAAGGAGTCAATACCATCCGCGCCTATGCGGTGGACAACCGGGGCCTGTTCTCGGCCACAAACAGCGTGGGCGTGGTTCGCGCCGAGCAGCGGCTGACGATTACTCCCACGACGACGAACAGCTTGGTGGTCTCCTGGCCATTGCCGGCGGACGGCTGGGTGCTGGAGTGGACGAACAGCGTTCCCACAGTCCCGAACACTTGGCCCCAGATCTCACCGCCTTACCAGACCAATACCGTGCAGGCCTGGATTGTCGTGCCAGCGCCAACGGGCGAAGGTTTTTACCGTCTGCACATACCGTAAGTCGGGAATGCAGAATGCAGAATGTAGAATGCAGAGCCGCAGCCGTGCGCCTGTTTTGGGGGGGCGTTGCCGGGAATTCTTCATTCTTCATTCTTCATTCTGCCTTCTTCATTCACTGAATTGTCCGCCGTGCCGGTATCCAGTCTTTATGTCCACGTGCCCTTCTGCGCGCGGAAGTGTTCCTATTGCGCCTTCTATTCCGAGCCCTCCAGCGGCGAGTTGATCGACCGCTATGTGGGGGCGCTTATTCGCGAGCTGGAATTGGTTGCCGCCGACCTGAGGCCGCGCACCATCTACTTTGGTGGCGGCACGCCCTCGCTCCTTAACCTGCGTCAATGGGAGCGGATCATCGACGCTATGGAACGTCTTCGGTTAGGCGGGGCAGGGGAGTGGACGGTGGAGTGCAACCCCGCCACGGTTTCACTCGACAAGGCCAGGCTGCTGCGGTCTGGCGGCGTGAACCGCATGTCCATGGGAGTCCAGTCACTCAATGCGTCCTTGCTCGATCGGCTTGGGCGTGTTCATACCCGCGAGATGGCCTTCAAGTCGTTCGACATTCTGCGTCAGGCGGGTTTTGACAATCTCAACCTCGACCTGATGTTCGCCATCCCTGGCCAAACCATCGAGGTCTGGCGCGAGACATTGCGCGAAGCAATCGCGATGGGCAGCGAACATCTCTCCAGTTACGAGGTGATCTACGAGGAGGACACCGTCCTCTACGACCAGCTCCAGGCAGGCAAGGTTAACGCCGATGAAGACCTGGCCTGCTCGATGTACGAGGAGCTGGTTGACTGCGCCACAACTGCCGGCTTTGAGCAATACGAGGTAGCCAACTTCGCCCGCCCTCGCGCCTTCCATGAGCCTCGAGGTGATCGAGACGGCCCCCTCTCCCTTTCCCTCTCCCCCTTTGAGGGGGAGAGGGTGCCGAAGGCGGGAGAGGGGTTGGTTGATGGTTCCGATGCGCGGCGAGAGGCCGTAGCGGCTATCAACCCTCAACCCTCAACCCTCAACATCCCCACCCACGCCTGCCGCCACAATGTCAACTACTGGCGGGGCGGCTCCTTCTACGGACTTGGCCCCAGCGCGACGAGCTACGTGCGTGGCGTGCGCACCAAGATCATGTCCAACACGCAGCGCTATTGCGAGCAGGTTGAGCAGGGGCAGCACGCCCATGACTTTAGCGAGGAGTTGGCGCCCCTGGCGCGGGCGGGAGAGACGGCAGCGTTTGGCTTGCGCATGGTGGAAGGCTGGCCCTTTGAGCAGTTCCGCCAGGTGACAGGTTTTGATCTGCGCCAGGAGTGGGCGCAAGACATGGCCCAGTTGGTGAAGCAGGGCAGGGGACAAATCCTCCCTGACCGCTTCCTGCTAACCCGGGAGGGGTTGCGCTTTGCCGACTCCGCCGCCCAGCTCTTCCTCCGCTGACCCGGGATGGCAAAGAAACCCTGACTCCAAGCTGCCTGCGACAGCCCCCCCTCCAGTATTATGCTCTTTCCAGGCACGTGTTGTCCATGTCAGTAAGTTGACACCTGCCCAGCAGCCTGCGACCATCCCTCTCAACAGTAAAAAGCGCGTGTCACCGATCACCCTCAGTATCAAAACCGGTCTCCTGGCCCTCGGGCTCATCGGAGCCGGCATCATTTCAACCGGCGCGGGCGCGCCACCCTTTGACTTCACGAGAATAGTCTTCGTCAAGCGTACCAACCTGCAATCCAACCACTACTACACCGATTACATTAACGGCGGGTTCGAGCCCGGGGGAAACCTTTGCATTCTGGACTTGGAAACCGGAACGGCTCGCGAGGTGGTCAGCGAACTAAAAGGCGGCGTGTTCGGGCGGTTCGATCTCTCGTTTGACGCCAAGACAGTGGTGTTCGCCTGGAAGAAGAGCGCGGGCGAAGGCTACCGCATTTACGAATGCGGCATTGACGGTAGCGGCCTGCGGCAGTTGACGTTGCCGCCCGTTGAGGAGGCAGATCTGGTCAAGAAGTACCAGCTTGGCTATCACCACGGCACCGACGATATGGACCCCTGCTACCTTCCCGATGGAGGCATTTGCTTCATATCCACCCGGTGCCAGTATGGGATTCTCTGCGACCCACCGGATATCTTCACGACGACGGTTCTCTATCGGATGGACGGCAACGGCGGGAATATCCGCAAGCTCTCGAATAGCTCCGTCAGCGAAGCCACCCCCGCTGTAATGAATGACGGACGAGTGCTTTACACGCGGTGGGAGTACGTGGACAAGGGAGCTGTGAGTGTCAAGTGTCTCTGGGCCATGAATCCCGATGGCTCGGGTTCGAGCGAGATTTATGGGGCGGACATTTCTTTGCCGCCCACCTTCACGCAGGGGCGGCCAATTCCGGGCGCCGACAATCTGTTTATCGCCGCAGGCACGCCGCATTGTCCGCAAAACGCTGTGGGCACCATTATTCGCATAGATACCAGCAAGGACATCCGCACGCGCGATCCGATGACCTATATCACTCCCGATGTTGATGTGCGCGCCGAGGGCGGGTTCTGGTTCGATCCCGCCAGCAAGTGGGGCAAACGCCTCTTCAAAGACCCCTACCCGATCTCGGGGAAGCTGTTCCTGGTCAGCCTTAACCCGACGGGTGTGGCCACCGAGAAGGTCAATTGGGGAATCTGCTCACTGGATGAAGCCGGCCAGACGACTCGGCTGTATCAGGACGCGCGATACGGCAGTTTCATGCCCATCCCGGTCAAGCCCCGCAGCGTGCCCCCGGTCGTTGCCGCCAGGACAGACCCGAACCTGGCGGCGCTGAACAAGGCCGCCTGCATCATCACCGATGTCTATCGCGGGTTGGAAGGAATTCAGCGCGGCCAGGCGAAGTACCTCCGCATCAACGAACAGGTGCCCCGCCCGTGGAATGCCCGCCGCTTCTATGACGGCGACGAATACGACCAGCAACACGCGGTTATCAGCAAAGACGCCAGCCTCGGTCTGAAAGTCCAACTCGGCATCGTTCCCATTGAGTCCGATGGTTCCGCCTACTTCCTGGTTCCGGCAGACCGGAACATCTATTTGCAGGTCCTGGACGAAAACTTCATGGAGCTGCAGCGCGAGCGCACTTACGTCAACTATCGCCCCGGCGAAAAGCGCTCCTGCACCGGCTGCCATGAAACGCCTTCGCAGGCCCCACTTCAGCAGCAAACGGCACCGCTGGCCTTGGCCCGTCCGCCCTCCGACCCCGGCCCGCAACCGGGAGAAGTCTCGGGCGCGCGCCCGCTGCATTATCCCACCGACGTCCAGCCGGTCTGGGACAAATACTGCCTCAAGTGCCACAGCGGTGCCTCGCCCAAGGGAGGTCTGAACCTGAGTGGAAACATGACGGCCCTGTTCAACACTTCCTACGAGAGTCTCATGCCTGAGCGCCGACAGGCTCCCAACCGCGACCGTCACGTGCTCGGACCCATCATCGGGGAAAACCACCCCAAGACCGGTAATGTGGAATACCTTCCGGCCAAATCGCTGGGCTCGCACACCAGCGTGCTGGTCGCGATGCTTTCGGGGGGCAAGGTTCAGCTCAGCAATCCGGCTGACGCCCAGCGCGCCGCGACCCTGGCGGAAAAACACAAAGAGATTCATCTGACCGGTGAGGAACTCCTTCGCATCACCACCTGGGTCGAGGCTAACGGCCAGTATTACGGCTCGTATTACGGGAAACGTAATATCAAATACAAGGCGGACCTCGATTTTCGTCCGGTGCCGACGTTCCAACAGGCCATCTGCCAATAAACACCAATCCATCCTATGAATCCACTGATCGCAACCACGTATCTCGTCAGCGCCATTTCCCTTGCCCTCCTGAGCGCGGGCTGCTCCCATCATGATGGCCGAGATCAGGCCCGGTCCTCCGTGCCGGCTTTCGACAACGCCTCCTTTTACAAGGACGGCAAGTTCGATGTCGAGAAGGGCAAAGACGCCGTGATCGCACTGATGAAGTATCACGGCTACCCCGTTTATCCCGGTATGCGCCAGGCCCTGTGGGTCTCTGACTACGGCACCGGGCAATTCACGCGCCTGGGGCTGGCTGCCCGGATGTGGAAGAATAACGAAGCCGACCGCTACATGCTGATGGATATGTTCCTATTGCCCGGACAGATGCTGCCCGAACATTGGCATTTGGCTGCCGGTGACAATCCCTCAAAACGAGAAGGCTGGCTGGTCCGCTACGGTTCTGCCCATATCGTAGGCGAAGGCGAACCCAACCTGGCTCCGGAAGTGGTCGTGCCCAAATGCCACAATGGCGGCGAGGTCACTGTCAAACATGAGGTGTTCGCCAAGGCCGGCGAATTCGCGGCCCTCAACCGCGAGGGGGCGCATCATTGGCAGCTTGCAGGGCCGGAGGGCGCCATTGTCAATGAGGTGGCCAATGTCCACTCCGAGCCGGGGGTGCGCCATTTGGATCCGGCCATCAACAAGAACTTCCTCGGCAACTAGAATCGCATGAGCATCGGCAAGGAAGCTATGAGAATGGTCAGGCGTCATGCGGCTGTGCTGCTCGCGATATTCGCGTTTGGCGCGGCGCAGGCGTATGCGGTGGAACACCGGTTCCTGGCGGTGGATGAATCGCGCTCGCAGTTGCACCTGGTGGACCAACGCAACACGAATCAAAGCTGGACGTTGAAGCTGCCCGAGCGATGCCGCGACTACCAGTTGATCGGCAACAACGAGCTGCTCCTCAGTTCCACCACCGGCTACTACATTTACAGCCTTGCCACGCGCGCATTGGTGAAGCAACTGCACGACAAGCGCTTCGACGGGGCTGCCTCCGTGCGCCGATTGGCCGACGGACGCACACTCCTCGGCTGCAACCAGAATGGCATCACCCTCTTTGAGCTCGGGCCGGAGGATGCGATCCTCCGCACCGCGAAATTCCCCGAGCTGAACACACTGCGTTTGATGCGCCTGACACCCACCGGCACGCTGCTCTTTGGCGCCAATGGCAACCTGGTGATTGAGGCCGACCTGGACGGGAAAATCGTGGCCCGCTTCACACTTCCGGAACCCGCCAAACATATTTACCAGATCCTGCGGCTTCCCAACGGCAATCTCCTCGCAGCCGCCGGGTATGGCCATTTCCTTGCCGAAATTGATGTCGCAGGAAAGATTGCCAAACGCATTGACGGCTCCTCGCAGCCGCCCGAGACCCATCCCCATTTCTGGTGCGGCTATCAGGTTCTGAAGAACGGCAACATCGTCATGTGCAACTGGACCGGCCACGACGCCAGCGACAGCACCAAAGCCCCTCAACTCATTGAGTTTGATCCCACCGGCAAACTGGTCTGGTCCTGGCACAATCCCACCCTGGCCGGCACCATCCACGGCGTCATGGTGCTTGATGATCTCGATACGACCGTCCTGAATGATGATTCCTCGGGCACGCTGACAAAAGCAAAGCCTTGACCCCCGGCTTCCCACCACCGACCCATCCCTATTTCACCCGAATGCGGTAATAAACCCCGCTCGACCCGGGTGGATTCACGTCCGTGTAGGTGTTCACTGGAGGCGTCGCGGACACGTCTGTAACAAGCTCATAGAAACCGGCCTTCAGGCCCGTGCTTTTCTCAATGGCGTAGGACTTCCCGGCCACGCTCGACCAGCGGATTTCGTAGCTGCGATTGCTCATCGGCCTCGCGGATATAACCTTGAACACCGAATTGGTGTCCGCCGGGTCTGTTCCTGCCCGGTACTCATCAACGTCCCTGGCCCCGTCGCCATCGAAGTCCGAGGTCGCCGTTATCACGCCCACACTCCCGAAGTACTGGCGCTCCCACCAGTCGGGAATGCCGTTGCCGTTGCTGTCATACAGCATGAACTGCGCTGTCGCCACCCGCTGCCCGGCCGGAAGCCCATCCCCGTAAACCGCCCACACGGCGTCGCCCTCTCTCACCAGCAACCGTGCGAACTGGGGCTGGCTGAGTCCAAAAGTGAAGCTCAGGTTCGTTCCCGTGGCGGCGGATGTAAAGATGCCGGTGTCATTCCCCGTCTCCGTCAGCAGCAAAGCAATACCGTTCGTGTCCGAATCACTGCCGACTTGCACCCACACCGTCTCGGCCTGAGTCGCATTGGTGTTCAAGTCCGCATCCCAGACCGTTACCACCGCCGACTGGCTGACCGCCGCGTAGTAGTTGGTGTCGAAGGCGATCTGGCCATAGTATCCCCCCGCCGCGTTGGGAGTCGCGGACACAGTCGCCGAGCTCGCCGATTCGATGCCGTTCGGGTCGAACGCCGTCAGGGCGAGGAAGTAGTTCGTCCCGTTCTGCAGGCCTGGCAGACCGTAGAATCCCGGCGTTCCAGACCCAACGCTCACCACTTGCTGATCCGAGCGGTTCGGAGTCGTCCAGTAATAGAGTTTGAAGCCCGCTTCCTGTCCGCTGCCGGTCCAAGACATGTAAATGATCCGGTTGCCCGCCAGCGCCGACACGTTCTGCGGCGCGGGCAAACCCACCCCCGCCGTGAAATCACCCGCCAAGGTGTGGCTCACCCCATCCACACTGATCCGCGTGCTGGTTTGATAGCTGGCGAACGCTCCCACTGGATCGTAACGCAGCGCCCGCAGCGAATCGTCGAGGAACGGCCCCCATTTGATCGTCAGCGTATTGCTGTTCCACAGGCCACCGTCAGTGAGGTTCATGGGCGTCACCCCCGCCGGCAGAAACTCCTCGACCGTGTAGCACGATGCGCCGACCGGGGGACGCGCTGTCACGACGATGCTGACGGCGTAGGTCCAGTTGCTCACCGCCGCGTGGGCGAGGTAAGCATGATTATCCATGACGACGATCCGGTCGCCCGGCGTCTCTACGCTAAACCCGTCGAAGCTGCCCGCGCCGCTCAATGTGTAAGTTCCGTTCGGCCCGCTCAGGTGATAGCTCACCGTCCGCGCTTGGGCGTCGAGGAACGGCCCCCAGCGGATCGTGCGTGTAGCCGTGCTGAAGACCCCGTTGCCGGAAATCTGGGCCGGTGTCAGCCCGGCCGGAATCACCTCGCTCACCGCGTAGCATTTCACGGCCGCGCCCGGCTGCACCGCAATTTGGATCAACGGAGTGGTCGTGCTGTTGGCTGTGATCGTGCGGCCAAGGCTCGTGCCCGACGCCGGCTGCTCGTCACCGTAAAGCACCGTGATCGGTCCGCTCGGCACGCTCCACGACCGGTAGGCCCGCGCCTGCACCACCGCCGTAGTCACCAAATGAATCGGCCCCGCATAGACTGGCGAGCTTTCGCTGGCCTGGGTGCCGTCCAGCGTGTAATGAATCACCGCGCCCGTCGTGGCACACGAGATCGTCACATTCACCGGGAAAACGCCATTGGGCGTGGGCGTGATCACCGGCGTGGCCACCACCGGCATGGTGGTCAAATCCACCGTCACCGCCGTCGCGCCCGTGACCGCCGCCGGATAGCCGTCAAAGCTGCCTTGACCGCCCAGCGCGTATGTCGCCGATGGGCCGCTCACTTTGTAAGTCAGCACGCGCGGCGCGCCATCTGTGAACGGCCCCCACTTGAGCGTCCGACTGGTTAGGTTCCAAACAGCGTCCTGCCCGATCTCATACGGTGTTAAGCCGTCCGCAACTGTTTCGGTCAGCGAATAACAAAGCACGGTCCCGTGGGGCGTGGCGGTGACGCTGATAGCCGGCTGGAAATTGCCGTTGTCCGAAACTGCCCGCACCAGATCAACCCCATCCCCGCTGCCCGGCGCGACGTAATTCCCCACCACCGCCAGGCTCGGCAGGTAGCCCGCCCGGAACGTCCGCGCCCGCAGGGTTGTTGGGGTAGAGAATTCCAGCGCGGATGTATAAAGCGCTGAAGCTTCCGAGGGCAATGAACCATCCGTGGTGTAGCGGATTTCCGCCTGTGTATCCGTGCAGGAAATGGTCACAGTTATCGGCAGATTCGTGCCGATCGCGGGAGACAATACCGGTGCCGGGACCTGGCCGGGTGGCGTTGGGACGCCGCCGCCACCGGTGGAGGAAGCCACGACCACGCTGCGTCCAGCGCCTTCTCCGCCGCTCACACCATCCACGCTCCAGGTGGCATGTATGGCATAGGTTCCCGGCAAGCCCACGGCCTGATAGGTCAACACCTGCGCATTGGTGCCGAAGAACGGCCCCCAATGCACCACGCGGTTGGTCACACTGAAAACGCCATCGGCCGTCACGTTTGATACGCTCAAGCCCAGAGGCAGCCATTCCTCCACTGCCCAGCAAACTGCGTTTGTTCCCGGCGTGGCGGTAAGACTCACCGCCGGTGCGTAAGGCGGATTGGTAACTACGCTGCTCGTCACCATCAAGTCTGCGGGCGGCAATGGCGGACCGTAGGACGCCACGCTCGCCACACTCGGGGTCCAGCCATTCGTGAACGCCCGGGCTCGCACCACGCTCGCCTCCGCCATATATAGTGCGCCGGTGTAGAGGAGGGAGGCCGTGGTCGGGAGCGAGCTGTCCAGCGTGTAGTAAATCGCCGCGTTGGGTGTCGCGCAAGTGATGGTCACATTGGTTGGCACACTGCTGCCGCTGGCAGGCGCGAACACCGGCGTGGCCACCTGCGGCGGCTGCGTCGGCACACCGCTTCCGCCGCCGGCAGTGGAAATCGTCACCTGTGACGGCGACGAGCCGAACGTCCAGGCGCCGTCCACCGACACCGAGCCATCCACCGGATACGTGCCTGGCAAGCCTGCCGCCCGATAACTCACCGTTACCGCCGGCGTGTTCGTAAACGGTCCCCAGCGCACCGCACCGTTTGTGAAATAGCCGTTGTCGCTGATGTTCGTCGCCTGCACAACGGCCGGCAGCCGCTCCACGATGCTGAAACACGTCACGTTCGACGCGCCGGAAACCGCGAACGTGACCAGCGGCAAGTCCGGCGGAACGTTGGTAATGTTGCGTTGGCAGGCGACGCCCGGCGTATCGGCCCAGTTGACGTAAGTGGCCGAAACCGTATCGCTCGGCGTCTGCCCGGACAAGAAGGCCCGCGCCCGCAGCACGGTGTCATTCGTGAAGGACAATGGTACGGTGTAGAGCGCCGCGTTGGTGTCCGGCACCATGCCGTTGGTGGTATAATAGATGGCCGACCCGGCCGTGGCGTTGGAAATGGTGACGGTCACCGGCAGCCGCGTGCCGTCCGGCGGGGTGAGGACCGGATTGGAGACGGTCTGGCCGACAGAGCTGAACGCGAAGCACAGTAACAACCAAACGCATGGAAGCCAGCCCCGTAGGGGCGGCA
>CAIWJG010000021.1 GCA_903912925.1 uncultured Verrucomicrobia subdivision 3 bacterium
CCAACATCCAACATCCAACATCCAACATCCAACATCCAACATCCAACATCCAACATCCAACATCCAACATCCAACAGCGAACATCCAACATCCAACATCCAATGGCGGTGGCGGCTGCCTTTCGGGTATTGGATGTTGGGTATTGGATGTTGGATGTTCGATGTTTCCTTCTTCGCCCTTCTCCGCCCTTCTTCGGTCTTCGGGTCTCGGGTTTGGAATGGCCCGGCCCGACTTTGGAGCAGCCCTGCACGAGGGGGGCGTGGCCGCGTGCCCTCACCCGGCGTCCTCATCGGAATGGTCGCTGCGCACCCGCTCGAAAATCGCCAATCGTCAATCGGCCTTTAGCATTTAGCCTTATGCCCGCGCCCCCCCGCCAATCGTAAATCGTAAATCGTAAATCCACAACCCTCGGAGATGATTAACCGCCTCATTCAATGGTCGCTGCGCAACCGCTTCCTGGTGGTCTGCGGCGTCTTGCTGGTGATCGGCTGGGGCATCCGCTCGGTGTGCCACACGCCGGTGGACGCGCTTCCGGATCTGAGCGAGAACCAGGTGATCGTCTTTGCCGACTGGGCTGGCCGCAGCCCCCAGGAGGTCGAGGACCAGGTGACTTATCCGCTCTCGGTCAACTTGCAGGGTCTGGCCGGGGTGAAGGACGTGCGCGCCCAGTCCATGTTCGGCTTCACGTTCATCACGGTCATTTTTGAGGACGCCGTGGACAATTACTTCGCCCGGACGCGGGTGCTGGAGCGGCTCAATTACCTCGGCGACCTGCTGCCCTCCGGCGTGGTGCCCAAGCTCGGGCCGGACGCCACGGGGCTGGGCTGGGTTTATCAATACTACTTGGCGGTGGACCCGGCGAAGGCGCCCCAGGGCGGCTACGACCTGTCACAATTGCGTTCGCTGCAGGACTGGTTCATCCGTTACCAGCTCAACGCGGTGTCCGGCGTGGCGGAGGTCGGCAGCATTGGCGGGTTCGTGCGCCAGTATCAAATCGAGGTTTCGCCCGCGCGCATGAGAACCTTGCAGGTCTCGCTCGAAGAGGTGCTGGAGGCGGTCCAACAGAGTAACCTCAACGTGGGCGGCAAGGTGATCGAGGAGAGCGGCATGGAATTCGTCGTGCGCGGCCTCGGCTTGATCGAGTCCACCGCCGATCTGGAGAACATCGTGCTGAAGGAGCGCGGCGGCACGCCGGTCTATCTGCGCGACGTGGCGGCGATTCAGCTCGGGGGGGACTTCCGGCGCGGCGCGCTGGACGTGGATGGCCGGGAAGTCGTCGGTGGGGTGGTGGTGATGCGCACGGGCGAGAACAGCTTGTCGGTGATCCGGGACGTGAAGGAGAAGATCGCGCGGATCACGCCGAGCCTGCCGCCGGGTGTGACGATCAAGCCGTTCTACGACCGCAGCACGCTCATCGAGCGCGCGATCGCCACGCTCAAGACGGCGCTGTTCGAGGAAATCCTGCTGGTGGCGCTGGCCCACATCATCTTTCTCTGGCACTTCCGCAGCATCCTGATCGTGACCTTGCCGCTGCCGATCTCGATCCTGATTTCGTTCATCCTGATGCGCCAGTTTGGCATCACGTCGAACATCATGTCGCTGAGCGGCATTGCCATCGCCATCGGCGTGCTGGTGGATGCCGGCATCGTGATGACCGAGAATGTCATCCGGCACTGCGAGCGGCAGGAGAAGCGACACGGCGGCCGGCGTCTCACCGGACTGGAGACCTGGCAGACGACCCTGGAAGCGGCGCAGCAGGTGGGGCGGCCGATTTTCTTCGCGATGATCATCATCATTCTCGCCTTCCTGCCGGTGTTCACGCTGGCGGGCGAGGAAGGCAAGCTCTTCCGTCCGCTGGCGTTCACGAAGACCTTCGCCATGATCGGCGCCACACTGCTGGCCGTCACCCTCGTGCCCGCCCTCTGCACCTTCTTCGTGCGCGGCCCGTTCCGGCCGGAGGAGGAGAACTGGATCATGAAGCGCCTGCTGCGGGTCTATACGCCGGCGCTGGATTGGGCCCTGGCACATCGCCGCGTCGTTCTGGGCATAGCGGCGAGCCTGCTGGGCGTGGCGATCATCCTGGCCTTTGGCCTGCCGCGCCCCGTCGCGCGCGCACTGGAGTCCTGGCATTGGCGCGGGGCAGCGCGAGTCGCCCGGGGCATGGGCAGCGAATTCATGCCCGCCTTGAACGAAGGCAGCCTGCTTTTCATGCCGGTGCTGCTGCCGAGCACGTCGCTCACCGAGATCAAACGGCTGATCGCCTGGCAGGATCAGGTGATGAAGCAGGTGCCGGAAGTCCAGTCCGCCGCTGGCAAACTCGGCCGCGCGGAGACCGCCACCGACCCGGCGCCAGTCGAGATGATCGAGACCACTATCGAGCTGAAGCCTGAGTCCGAGTGGCGGCCGGGCATGACGCAGGACAAATTGATCGCCGAGTTGACCGAGCGGCTCAGCCAGGCGCCGGGCTGCGTGCCGGGTTTTCTGCATCCGATTGAAGGCCGCCTGCTCATGCTGAGCACCGGCGTCCGGGCGCAGGTGGCGGTGAAGATTCTCGGCGACAACCTCGAGGCCTTGCAGAAGAAGGCCTTCGAGGTGGAGAAGGTCATTCGCGAAGTCCCCGGCGCCGCCGGCGTGGCCACCTCGCGCTCGCAAGGCAAACCTTACCTCAACATCGAATTGGATCGGGTGGCAATGGCGCGTTACGGCTTGCGCGCCAAAGCGGTCCTCGACGTCGTGGAGACCGGTTTGGGCGGCAAGAACGTCACCACCACCATCGAGGGGCGGCAGCGGTTCCCGATCCAGGTGCGCTTCCAGCGCGACGACCGCGATGACATCGGGCGGCTGCGCGACACGCTGGTCTTCACCCCCTCGGGCAAGGTCATCCCGCTCGGCCAGATCGCCAAGGTCCGGCGCACGCTCGGCCCCAGCGAGATTGACAGCGAGAATGGCCGGCTGCGGGTGTTTGTCCAGGCCAACGTGCAGGGCCGGGATCTCGGTGGCTTCGTCAAAGAGGCGCGCGAGCGGATTGCGCAGAAGATCAAACTGGACCAGGGCACGACCCTCGAGTGGGCCGGCCAGTATGAGAATCAGCTTCGCGCCCAACGCTCGCTCCAGATCATCGTTCCCACCGTGCTGGCCATCATCTTTGTGCTGCTCTTCATCGTGTATCGCTCCGGCAAAGAGGCGGCCCACGTCATCCTGGCCGTGCCGTTTGCGCTCACCGGCGGCGTCTTCCTCCAATACCTTCTGGGCTACAACTTCAGCGTTGCCGTCTGGGTGGGCTACATCGCGCTCTTTGGCACCGCCATTCAGACCGCGATTGTGATGGTGGTGTATCTGGAGGAAGCCCTCGAAAAGCGGCGCGCCGAGCGCGGCGCGAGTTTCAACCGCGCTGATTTGATCCAGGCGGTCAAGGATGGCGCGCGGCTGCGGCTGCGGCCCAAGGTGATGACTGTCGCCACCACCGTCGCCGGGTTGCTCCCGATCATGTGGAGCACCAGCGCCGGCTCGGAGGTGATGCGGCCCCTGGCGACCCCAGTAATCGGCGGCATGCTTAGCAGCTTCATCCACATCATGATCGTCACCCCCGTCCTGTTCGCCTGGCTGCGCGAGCGGGAATTTCTGAGGGCAAACGCTGAAAAGCTGAAAAGCTGAAACGCTGAAAAGGGAAGGGGCGGTGGGCAGGCCGGGGTCAGTTCTCACTTGTGACATCTTCCAGCAATTCAGCCTAAAAACGGGAGTTAACGCAAAGGCGCAGCGCGGCCAAGCCGCAGACAAGACCAAACTGGGTTTAACGCAGAGACGCAGCGCGGCCAAGCCGCAACCGAAGAGTTAAATGGGTTAAATGAGTTGCAAAGGTTACATGGGGCCAAGAGAATTTGCGCGGGCTGCGCAAATCCTCACAGATAGCAGTGCAGAG
>CAIWJG010000022.1 GCA_903912925.1 uncultured Verrucomicrobia subdivision 3 bacterium
GAGAGGGCCGGGGTGAGGGGAAAGGCAACGCGCAACTAAACAGACCCGGCTGAGGACCTGCCTGCGCGGCCGGACGCGAGCAGGCTGCGGGGTTCGACCTTCGGGTTTGGCGGCTGGACACTGCGGGAAAGGACGCCCCCTTCATTTCTGATCAGCTCCTTTGCTGCCCGCAGCCCGATACTCCTTCACGATCCGTTGCGATTCATCAAACAAGTCTGCGGGCATGATTTTGCCCCGGATTTGATCCTGCACCTTGTCGATCATCACGCGCCATTCCTCGGCCACCTCGGGGGTCACCTTCTGGACCACGAGGCCGCGCTTGACCAGGGCCGCCAGGGCGGCATCACTCTCCGCCCGACCGGCCGTTTTGACCTGCTGGCCTGTTTCTTCAGCGATCTTGAGCATCGCCTCGCGGGCAGCGGCTGGAATGCGGTCCCACGTCTTCTTATGCACGACCGCCGCGCCGACCAGGGGCCCCCAGTTCAACTCGAGCATGTACTTGACCTGGCTATCCAACTGCGCGGCCAGCGCGTAGATGGGCACGGTCGGAACCGCGCTGATGGTGCCTGACAACAGGCCCTGCGGCACGCCCGTGGCGTCCAGGGATACCGGGCTGAACCCGGTGGCTTTCCACAAGTCATACGCGGCGGCGCTGTCCGACCCGGAGTAAACCTTCAGCTTCCGCAAGTCATCCGGATGCATTATCGGCGTCTTGGAGAAGAACCGCACCCAGCCGGAGTCACTCCAGAACAGGACGACGTATCCCTTGGCCAGCAGGCGCGCATCGAGTTGTGGACGCATCTTCTTCGCCACGTAGTCCAGCTCGTCCAGGTTGCGGAAGAACATCGGCATCACTTGCATGGCCAGAGCGGCGGGATCGATTTCCGCGAGACCCCCGGTGGTGAGCAAACCGGCATCGAGGTTGCCGGTCTGCATCAGGCCGACCATGTCCGCTTCGCTGCCCTGCGTGCCGCCGGGGAAGATGACCAACTGCACGGCGCCGTCCGAGGCTTTGCGCCACTTCTCGCCCATCGCCTGGAGGCACTTGTGGTAAGAGGTGCCGGCGGGCGCGAGGGTGCCCAGCTTGAGCCGGATGGTCTTCTCGGCGGCGTGGAGGCCCGGCGCGGCGAAGCAGGTGCAAAGGAATAGAGCGATGAAGGAGATTCTGTGATGCATAAAGTTGACTCTCATGACGCTTGGCAGCCTACGGGGCCTTCTTGGTCTCTGCCGGGGTTGTGCGGAGAAAAAGCTGGTCGGTGCGCGAGAGCAGCCACTTGGCGCGGCGCTGCATGACGAGGTTGGCCAGGCGCCATTCGGGCTTGGCATCGGGGTTAATGGCCAGCGCCTGCTTGAGCAGGGACTCGAACTCCTTCAGATCCTGCTTCTGAACACACACCGCCTCGGCGAAAGTAACCATTGGCCCCGCCTGCTGGCTGCCGCTGAGGGCCAGCGCCCGATCGAAGTGTTGCCGCGCTCGCACGACCGGATCACCGGTTCCCCCCGAGCGGCCCATTTCATAGTTGATGAAGTAACCATGGATGGCGCCATAGTCGAAGGCTTCGTTCAAAGCCAGCGCGCGATCCATCATCGCCTCGACGCACGGCATCTCGGCGATTAGGCCAGGATTATCCTTCGACAGCGAAATTGCCGCGGCCCAGGAAATCGCGGTCCAGTATAGCAAGGGGACATCTTTCACCGTGGTCACAGTGCCCGCCGTTTTCGCGTTGGCCCGGAGCGCCTTTTCGAAGCCCTTGTGTCGGACGTCCAGCCCGCGCAAGCCGTAGTTCCGCGCGCGCAAGTAAAGCCGCCGGGCGCGCCCCCGCATTTCCTCGGCCGCCGTGAGGTCTTTGTCCTCCGTCTCATCCGCATCTTCCTGGACAAACCCGTAGGCATACTGCGTGAAGCCGCGCGAGGTGGCGAGCAACAGCCCCTCGTGGCGCGGGCTCTCCGCCAGCAAGCTCTCCATCAGCTTGAGGCTGAACGGCACAGCCGCCTTGACCAGCTCCGGGTCATCATCGGAGGCAAAGGTCGTCCCGCTGCCGGCCAGGGCATCGCCGACTCGGTTGATCGCCAGGCGCTTGACGGAACAACCCGAGCCCAGCATTGCCAGGCACAGCGTCGTCAACCAGAGGGGCCTAATTATCGCACTCGCGGACATTTCTTCAATTTCCTGGTTGGAATCTATGCCACTTTGGGCGCTAAGTAACAACCGCAAAAACAAGGAGGCCCCCGGCCTCAGGGCCAATTCATGAAAGGGGCGGGGATCAGGGCTGATCTAAGGTTCTCCCGTTTCCAGCGAGCAGTTCTCAAATCCGAAGCCCGAAAACCGAAATCAGAAATCCGAAGGGCGTGCGGGCGGCTGGACCTTTTCGGTTTTCGGGTTTCGGATTTCCTTCGGGTTTCGGGTTTCGGGCTTCGGTTTTAGGCCCTGCCCCGGCCGCTCGGAGCGCGAAGGCGACCTTGCATGTTATAACGCCTGTGGTTACATTGGCCGCATGGTTCTGGAACTGAAATTACGGAAAATCGGCAACTCCGTGGGCGTGGTGCTGCCGAAGGAGGCCCTGGCTCGGTTGAACGCGGAGGAAGGTGACACGGTAACTCTGACCGACGCGCCAGAGGGCGGTCTGCGGGTGACCCCTGCCACTGCGGGCCGCGAGCAGTTTGCCAAACAGATGAAGGCGGCGGAAGTCGTCATCCGCCGCTACCGCAACACCCTGCGCGAACTCGCCAAGTAGATGAAGGAGCCGCAGTGGCTGTTGCGCGAAACCGTGCTGGCCTTGCAGGAACGCCTGCTGGCTGAGTTCGGGGGCTTAAGCGGGATTAGAGACGCCGGGTTGTTGGATTCCGCCCTGGCCCGACCGCAACAGCTCCTCGCCTATGGCCGACCGAACCTGTTCGACCTGGCGGCAGCGTATGCCTTTGGTTTGATCCGCAACCATCCCTTTCTGGATGGCAATAAGCGCATTGGCTTTGCGGCGGCGGTCCTTTTCCTGGAGTTGAACGGAAAGCGCTTCACCGCTCCCGAAGCAGAGGCCACCTTGAGGACACTGGCACTGGCAGCGCGTGAATTGAACGAGGCCAGTCACGCCACTTGGCTGCGAAAGAACTCGGGCCGGGCCTAAGTCGCGGCTGATTTTTCACCTTCCGCGATGGAGATAGGCGGTTCGTCTCGACAGTCTTCCGTTAGGCCTCAGCAACTGCTCCGGCACACCCCATGCGGTTATTGCGGGCAATCGGCCGGAGCGTCCTGCGGACGGGGTTAATCTGTTCACTTTTCAGTCGCGGCTGTTAGAAATGGGCGGTCCCAATCAGTATCAGACCGATAAGTAGCGCCGCCACAACCAGCAGCAGCGCCTCGCCGAGGATGAGGCGCTTCGGCTTCAGGCCTTGACACCTCCGTGCGGCACGGTAGGTAATGGGGAATGCTCGCTCTCATCGCGAAAGCACTTTCACCGTCGGACTGCGACCTGGTAGAGAATGCCTATGGCTGAAGTCAAATTCTCCTGCCCCCAATGCGGGCAGCACATCTCGGGTAATGAACAGTGGTCCAGGCGCCAGATCCAATGCCCGGCCTGTGCCACGACCCTCACCGTGCCTGGGGTTCCTCCGCCTCCGGCAGCCACTGCGCCCGCTCCCGAATCTTTGGCCCCTCAACCTCCCGCGTCCCGCGGCCCGAGGCTTTCTGCCGGGGCGACCCAGGTGACGCGTCCGCCTGCCCCGGGAGCGATCCCGATCAGACAACTCGCGGAGCGACCGCCCAAAAGGGATAACCCCGTGCTGAAGTATGCAGTCTATGCCCTCGTGTTGGCGGCGCTGGGTGGAGCGGGATACCTCTACCTGCCCGGCTTGCTGAACAAGGCACAGGACAGCACGAATTCCAAACCGATCCAAGTTGCTCCGAACCCCAATGCCGGGGGCGGCGGCCCCTTGGGTGAAGTGAACGGGGCCATGGACGTGTCGGACGCTTTGGACGGTGGAGGCTCATCAGGACCGCGCCCGGCCCGGGCCCGACCGACAGCAGCCGCCCAAATCCCAATGCCCCCCGGCGCCAGCCCCGCAGCAAGGTCCACGAACAACACCTCCCGAGCGAGGCCTACGCTTCCCAGGTAGGTCGCCACCGCCGGCGGAGCGCATCCGCAGAACAATTCACTCCTCATTTTCGCCCAGCGACATAGTAACATGCCCCATCCGCCTGGAAAAACGACCTGTTTTTGCCTCATTGCAACCACATCTGAGGCTTCGGTATCGTTAAAGTGGTGGACGGGCGATGATTCGGGCGGATGGAACTGGAAGAAGTGGTCCTGGGGTTACTTCCGTGCCGGGACACAGTAGCCCGGGGTGCGAGCCGCGCCAAACCAGCGGGAGGCAGATAGCCCATCCCAAATAGCCAATGGCCAATGGCTACACATTGCCTGGAACCGCAACTCAATTCTGGGGAAGTGGGGCGAACAAAATCCGAAGGCCGAAGGTCGAAAGCCGAAGGAAGCCCGAAGGCCGAAATCCGAAAGACTGGCGAGGCGTGGCAGCTTGTAAGGAGCAAGCTCGAAGCGACGGTTCATTCATTGCCCAAATGGGCTAGATCGCGTGGTCGGCACCGTTGACGTCCAGGTGGGCGAAGCAGCGGTCGCCGTTCAGGAACTCGATGCGGTTGTTCTTGTAGCGGAGCTTGATCTGGCCTTTGCCGTCCAGCTCGACACAGGCGCCTTCGTTTAGTCGCAGGTGGTTGTCGTGCAGGTTCAGGCCCACCTGGAAGGTGCCGGGCAGGTCGATGCCGGCGGCGCCCTTGCCCGGGAGGTTGATAGCGGTCTGGAAGTGATTGTTGCCGTCGTGGACTTGAATGCCGTAGTGCATGGGGGCGGAGCCGCCGACCGCCTGGATGTTCAGGCCGGTTACGACGGTTTGCTCGGCGCCGGAGTAATCGTTGCTCATTTCGATGTTCACGCCCAGCGCCACGCCGCGGTGGTGGTTAAAGACTTCGGAATGGAGGCCGGTGGACCAGCCCGGGCCATGTTTGTGAAGGCGGGAGCAGACGACACAGGCGTCGCCAGTCTCGTGATGCGTCTCCAGGCTGGCATACATCGTCCACGGGTAGGAGTGCTTGCCTTTTTCCTGGTGGATGAGTGAGAGGACTTCGTGGGTCATGGCCCGGCCGTTGTTATCGTCGCCGCGCTCGAACAGGAGCATGGTATCCAGCGGTTGGGTGGGCGGCTCGCCCTGGCGCATACGGGTGGTCACGGGCTCGCCGCTGGACTTGGTGGCCGCGGTGGCGTTGCGCCCGCTGAACCAGCCGGCGATGAGCGAGATCAGCCCGGTCAGCAGGAAGCGGCGGCGGCCCGTTGGGCGTGGAGTAGCTGTTGCGTTCATGAATAGATATGATTACCGTCTCGCCGTCGAACTATGCAATATCCATCGCCACGAATGAAAGTCAGCCGCCGCCAATTCCTGAGTGTCACCGGAGCCGCTCTGGCTATCCCCACCATCATCCCGATCAGCGCGCTGGGGCGGGCCGACCGGCCGGCTCCATCCGGGCGCATTACCCTGGGCGCGGTCGGGTGCGGGGGCATGGGAAAGGGGAACACGGGGGATTTCCTTGATTTGAAAGATTGCCAGGTGGTGGCCGCTTGCGACGTGGACAAGCAGCACCTGGCAACGGTCGTGGGGAAGGTCAATCTCCGTTACAAGAACACCGACTGCAAAGGTTACCGCGACTACCGCGAGCTGATGGCGCGGGGCGATATTGATGCGGTCATGCTGGCGACCCCAGACCACTGGCACGCGCTGGCGGCAGTCGAGGCGGCCGGGCAGAAGAAGGACATTTACGGCGAGAAACCGCTGGCGCGCACGATCGGGGAGCAGCAGGCGATTGTCCGGGCGGTGCATGCCAACGGCCGCATCTGGCAGACCGGTTCGTGGCAGCGCTCGCAAGCCATCTTCCACAAAGCGGCGGAGATCGTGCGTAATGGCATGATTGGGAAGGTGACACGCGTGGAAGTAGGCCTGCCCGACGGGCAAGGCGGCAAGATGGTTCCCGAGGATACGGTGGCCAGCACGCCGCCGGCAGAGCTGGATTACGACACCTGGCTCGGGCCCAGCAAGATGATGCCTTACATCAAAGGCCGGATTCACGGAAACTGGCGCTGGAATTACAACACCGGCGGGGGCCAGTTGCTCGACTGGGTTGGGCACCATTGCGACATCGCCCACTGGGGATGCGATTTTGACAACACCGGCCCGCTGGAGATCGAGGGCAAAGGCGTGTTTCCGCCGGCGGATACCGTCTGGAACACGTGTACCAAATACCGCATCGAGCTGCAATATCCGGGGGATATTAAGATGACCATTGCGGGCGGGCACCCGGACATTCGCAGCGGCACGAAATGGATCGGCACCAACGGCTGGGTATGGGTGGACCGCGGAGCATTCGAGGCCTCGAACGAGGAATGGCGCGACTACCGGCGCCTGCCGGAAAACCTGCGCAAGGTGAAGCTCCCCATCTCAAACAATCACCACCGCAATTTCCTGGACTCGGTCAAGTCGCGGCAGCCCACTATCACCCCGGTCGAAGCGGCCCACCACTCGGCTATCCCGGGCCATTTGGGCCTGATCTCGATGCTCGCGGGCCGGAAGCTGAAGTGGGACGCGCAGACGGAGCAGATCGTTGGGGATGCGGACGCCAGCAAGCTGCTGAGCCGGCCCTACCGCGCGCCGTGGCAGATCGCTGGATACGCCGGCTAGCAGCCGGTTCAAGCTATAACAGCCTGCGGGAGGCTTTGATTGGAGTTATGCGCCGCCGTCGCTCGGCAATTCTGGTGTGTGCGCGCGTCCAATTGAGTGTATATTAGGCCCGAATACGCGATGGTTTGAATGGTAAGCCACGGAATCCTGTCTGATTTAGCGAGCATGTTGAATATAATCCAGAGGCGGTTTGGGTCCGGAGCGCAGAGTATTGCTCCGCACCTCGTCAACCTGCGTGCCAGGGGCAGGGCAATCCTCTGCGGTCCGATCGCGCTCGGCAGGGCCGCTTTCCTGCTTGGGCTGGCCATCGCGCTCTTGACGGGTGCTCCCGCCCGGGCCGCCGACACCCTTAACTGGGAGACCAACCGCAATCGCGTCAGCGCGGATATCAAGGCCGGCAAGCTCCTTCCGCTGCTGGAGCAGATTGCCGCCATCACCCGCTGGCATGTCTTCGTCGAACCGGATACCACCCACACTATCTCGGCCAAGTTCAACAACCTGCCGCCGGGCGAGGCGCTCCATCTGTTGCTCGGCGATCTGAACTTCGCTTTGGTGCCCGAGACCAACGCGAGCCCCAAGCTTGTGGTGTTCCGCACCGTGATGAAGAACGCGACGCAGCTCGTGCGCCCAATCGACACGACCGAGGACCGTGCCAGGGGAAAAGTGATTCCTAACGAGTTGATTGTGCGGCTCAAGCCGGGGGCGAAGATTGACGAACTGGCGCGCGCGCTCGGCGCCAAGGTCATCGGCCGCATTGACAGCCTCAATGCCTATCGCCTCCAGTTCGAGGATCAGACCGCCACAGACGCCGCGCGCCAGCAGCTTGCCGCCAATCCGGACGTTGCCTCCGTGGACAGTAACTACTCGTTCGATCGGCCGGCGACACCCTCTGGGTCGCAATCCTCCAGCATGCCGCCGCCGCAGTTGCAGATTAAGCCGCCGCCGAGCACCGGGCGGATTATTGTGGGCCTGGTGGATACCGCCGTCCAGCCGCTGGGCAACGGTCTGGACAGCTTCCTGCTCAAGCCGATCTCAGTCGCGGGCGTGGCCCAGCTCGACCCCAGTGCTCCTTCCCACGGCACCGCGATGGCTGAAACCATACTGCGCAGCCTCGCCGGAGCAACCCAAGGCAGCTCCTCGGTGCAGATTCTGCCGGTGGATGTCTATGGCCCGAGCCCCACCACCAGCACGTTTGATGTGGCAAACGGGATTGCGCAGGCTGTGAACAGCGGGGCGAATCCCATCAACCTGAGCCTTGGCAGCACTGGCGACAGCCCTTTTCTCAATAGCGTAATCCAGGACGGCAGTTCGAAGGGCATTGTGTTCATCGCTGCGGCGGGCAATCAACCCGTCACCACGCCGTTTTATCCGGCGGCCTCTCCGGGCGTTCTGGCGGTGACGGCCATTGATAATGGCCAACTTGCCAGCTACGCCAACCGCGGCAGTTTCATCGCCCTCGGCGCGCCGGGCACCAGTCTCGTCTATTACCAGAGCCAGCCGTGGGTTGTGCAGGGCACCTCCGCTTCGGCAGCCTACATCAGTGGCGTCGCGGCCGGCAACATGGAGACCACGCATGGTACTGCCGCCCAGGCGCAAGCCTACCTCCAAAGCCACTTCGGGGTGACGATCGTTCCCGCCCGCTGAGACTCAGTGTAGGACGCTTCGCGGGTGAAGGAGAATTGCCTATCGTTTTCATTCATTGCAGCCCGGTCTGTTAGAGTTAGAAGGGAGGTCAAACTAGAGGGAGGAGTTTGCTGAATTGACGCCCTAGTGCATTACGCATAACTTTGTGCCATGAGCATGGTTGCTGAGATCAAGATGGCGATTGAGAAGCTCTCGCCCCAAGAGCGTTGCGAGTTGGAGGCGTTGCTTCATCCCTGGCCAGACGACGATTGGGACCGGCAGATGCAAGCGGACGCCGAGCCGGGCGGCAAGCTGTATGAAATGATGTCAGTTTCCCGCAAAGACGCCCAAGGCGACAAGCTCATGGATTTCCCCTTCGCGGGCAGAAATGAAGTCAAAGGTTGACCCCGCGTTCTGGCGGCGGTTCAACGCGCTGCCGTTGCAGGTGCAGCAACTCGCCCGCAATGCTTTCGCGCTGTGGCTGAAAGCCCCGTTCTATTCTTCGCTCCGTTTCAAGAAGCTCAAGGATGACTTGTGGTCTGTCCGCATCGGTGACCATTACCGTGCCACGGGTTACTTCCTGACTTCCGACACCTTTGTCTGGAACTGGATTGGCACGCATGAAGAATACAACAAACTGTGACTGCTGGAACCTCACGCCCACGGATGTTTCTGGGCCGGGAGCGGCCCAAAGATAAGCCGCCAACCAAGGCCCGGATCATTCAACGAAAGGTCCGGCAGCCGGTTGGCGGTATTGGCCGCCCCATCACGGAAGCGGAAATCAAGGCAGCTTTGGCTGAGTTCTCATGAGACACCACTATCTGGCAGACTTGGCCTCCTCCGGGAATGATTGCCTGCGTATGAATGCGAGCGGATTCGGAAAGGCTTCAAGCAGTCACAATGGGATGCAAGCTTCCAAAAGCGCAGGGCAAGGGGCTGTGCAGCCGATTTGGAAGTCGGCGATTCGGCAGGCTTGGAAGCCTGCGCTACTCTGCGCGTTCGGCGTGGGGCTGGCGCTGACGGCGGGAGGGGTGGCGCAGGCGGAGCAAACGGTTGACTTAGCCGGGGCCACGCTGGTGATACGCGCCGGCCAACTGCCCAAGGCGGAGCAGGCGGCCGCGCAGGTGCTGGTGGAGGAGTTGGAGAAACGCACTGGCAAGCGGCTGCCGGTTTCAACTGCGTGGCCGAAGGATGGGCTAGTCGTGGCAGTGACCTCGGGTCCGGCCGATGCGATGTGGGGCCACGCCGTTCCCAAACGAGAAGGCGGCGAGCGGCCTGAGATGCGCCCGGAAGGCTACCGGGTCGTTGTCGAGGGAGGCAAGGTCGTGTGGGTGGTGGGAGCAGACCCGCGTGGCGCGCTCTTCGGCGTGGGGCGGCTGCTGCGGACGATGGAATGGGCGAGGGGCACCGCCAAGGTGTCGGCTTCTCTGGATGTGGCTGCGGCGCCAGCTTATGCCATCCGCGGGCATCAGCTCGGTTATCGCAACCGCGCCAACTCTTACGACGGCTGGGATAAGAAACAATACGAGCAGTATATCCGCGAGCTGGTGATCTTCGGCGCGAACAGCGTCGAGAATATTCCCTTCGAAGACACGCAGAAGAGCCCGCACATGCCGGTCCCCCGCACAGTAATGAACCGGCAGATGAGCGAGATTTGCGACCGCTACGATGTGGATTACTGGGTTTGGACGCCCGTCGTGTTTGATCTCAGCGACCAGAAGCTCCGGGCGGAGGAGTTGCAGACCCATGAGGCGTTCTATCGTGATTGCCCCCGGCTGAACGGCATTTTCTTCCCGGGCGCCGACCCGGGGAAGAACTCGCCGGAGCTGGTGCTTCCGTTCCTGGAAGACCTCGCAAAGCTGCTGGCGAAGTATCATCCGGAAGGCAGGGTCTGGGTTTCCATGCAAGGGTTCAACGGCCCGAAGCTGGATTATGTGGTGAAGTATCTGGAGGAGCAAAAGCCGGCCTGGCTGGGGGGCATCGTGGCCGGTCCGCAGTCCTTGTCCACCTCGGAGCTGCGGGCCCGAATTCCGAAGGCGTATCCCGTGCGCGATTATCCGGATATCACGCACACGGTGCGCTGCCAGTACCCGGTGACATGGTGGGACCCGGCCTTTAATTTCACGTTGGGCCGCGAGTGCTGTAATCCGCGGCCATTGTTTTACACTTACGTACACCAGCACACGGCCCCGGGGACGGCGGGGTTCATTAGCTACTCGGACGGCTGCCACGACGACGTGAACAAGGTCATCTGGAACCTGCTGAGCGTGGACCCGAAAGCCGACCCGCGCGAGACGCTCATCGAATACGCGCGGTTCTTCTTTGGGCCGGATGTGGCCGAGACCGCCGCGGATGGCATTATGGCATTCGAGAAGAACTGGGAGGGGCCGCTGGTGACGAATCCGGGCGTCAATTCCACGCTGGCGGTCTGGGAGCAACTGGAGAAGCTGAAACCGGAGTTGAAGGACAACTGGCGCTGGCAGATGTGCCTGCTGCGCGCCAATTACGATGCCTACATCCGGCACCGGCAAATGCACGAAACCCGACTGGAGGAGGAGGCGAACGACATTCTGGCGCAGGCTGGAACGAGAGGCGGTGAAGCCGCCATGGATGCTGCTCTGGCAGTGCTGAAACGGGCGGAGACGGAGCCTTGCCGGAAAGACCTGCGCGGACGGGTGGATCAGCTCTGCCAGGCGCTCTTCGATTCCATCCGCTTGCAGACCAGCGTGAAGCGCTTCCAGGCGAGCGAAACGGAGCGCGGTTGCGTGCTCGACTTCGTGGATTACCCGTTGAACAACCGCTGGTGGCTGGAGGACCAGTTCGCGCAGGTGCGAAAGATGGCCACGGAACAGGCGAAGGTCGCGCGGCTGGAGGCGCTGGCTCGCTGGGAGCATCCCGGCCCGGGCAGTTGCTACGACGCTCTGGGCGATCAGGGGAAGTCACCCCACCTGGTCCGAGGTCCGGAACTCAACACAGATCCGCTGGTCCCGCTGCGCGGGACCAGTATTCCTGGGTTCGTTTGGGACCAGGGTGGCTACAGCCGCCTGCGATTGACCTGGCAAAGCGGGCTGAGGCCGGCGCAAATGGTCTATGAGAACCTCGACCCCAACGGGCAATACACGATCCGCATTAACGGGAAAGACCAGGAGTCTTTGTATGTAAATCAAACCAAGGTCGAGCCGGCCCCGGATACGAAGGAGCAATCTGAACAGACGAAGGCTGCCGCTGCGACGGGCGCGCACGCAAGGGTGATCCCCGAGTTTACCAACTTCCCGATTCCACAGGCGCTGCTGAAGGACCGTCGGATTGTCGTGGGCTGGCACGATCCCGCCCAACCGCCTCGCCCAACAGCGCTGCGCTTCAGCCCGCTCGTTGCTGAAGTCTGGCTGCTGAAAAAATGACAGGGGCCAGCCCACCCGAGCACCTTTAGCCAGCAGCAAGGAATAACCTCCGGTTCTGACCGCTTTCCCACCGTCACACCTTCACGAGCATTTTGACGCAATAGCTGTTGAGGCTTTCACCCGCTGCAAGGGCTTTTGCCGCGAGGCGGCGATGGATGGCCGGTTCAACGCGCAGCACGAACTTGCCGCTGAATTCCTTCTTGCCTAGCGGATGCGGCAGTTCTTGGCCGTCCACGTGAATCGACTCGACCATTTCTTCCACTGCTTCGCAAAGTTCGGCATAAACCTTTGCCTCGTCGCTCCCGTGAACGCCGCCCAGCATGAGCTCGGGGCAGCGGCCAATAAAGCACCCATCTTCGTCGCTCCACTCGACAAACTTCGCGTAGCGCGCCGCCTGCTCTTTGATCTGTTTGCGTATCATACTCATCACTCATTCACCGCGTCCAAAGCCCGCCGCACGTCTCGCTCCTCCCTTGAATACGCCACAACCCAGGTACAAACCCTCAAGTACACCTGTACGGGTAGGGGTACCCCGCAGGTAGGTGGGTGGTTGGGTGGGTAACTACTCACAAGGGAATAGAGGGGTAACTGGTAGGTGTAGGTAACCGCGCTCCTGGCCCCGGCACTCCATGCAGCACGCAGACCGCGCAAGTTGTTACTGCCCTGCCGCGCCCCCTTGCTCACAGCCCAAACTCCTTCTGATGCCCCTGTTTCTTCTTCGACTCTGGAGCCTTCTTGAACGTCTCATCCACCGCCGCCACGTTTGACGGCCGCTCGATCCCCTTGCCATCCATCAACTCCTTCACCGTCCGCAATTGCAGCCGCGGATACTGCTGCCCGTTCATCTTGTGCGCGTAGAACCCGGCGCTCGCCGCCTCAACTTCCATCGGCCCAGTCGGCGGCTGGAGGGAAATCAGCACACCCATCGCCGCCTTTTCCCGCTGGATAACCCATGCCAGGTCGCGTACATCTTTGACCCCCGTCTTGCCCCCTTTCACCTGGATTATAATTTGTTCCGGCTTGGCCGCCTTCATGTCGTCGCGGAAAAGAATCTTCCCGTCAATCCCGTGGTCCGCCCCTTTCTTCTGCTCCACCGGCCGCGCCCCAACCAACCCCAGAGCCCACCACTGGAACTGATACTTGTCCTGCTCCGCCAGCACACAGGCTTCGTTGGGTGTCGTCGGCTCACCCACGGTGACGATCTCGATCTTGTCCCCGTAAGTGTCCCGTAGCCGGTTCTTGATCAGCGACGTCGCAAGCTGCGTGATGTCTATGCCAATCCACTTGCGCCCGTGTTTCTCCGCTGCGTCAATCGTCGTACCGCAGCCGCAGAAGGGGTCCAAGACCAGTCCCTTGGGGGGACTGCTCGATTGGAGAATCCTTTCCAGTAGTGCGACAGGCTTCTGAGTGGGATAGCCGAGACGTTCTTTGGCCGTCTGATTCAGCCGGTCAATGTCCGTCCAGACGTCGCCCACCGTGACCACCCGCGAGGCTGGGTCAAACGGCTCAGCAGCTCTGCGGCGCGGAAAGCCCCCGTCTTTCGGGAAGTGAATGAGGCCGGAGTTTGCCAAGTCATCCATTATTCCGTGCGAGTTCCCCCAGTGCCGGCCCATTTCTGACGGCGAGAAGTTTCGCCATGGTCTCCCGCTTTCGCCATCTTGGGTTCTGCCTGGGCCCGTCAATTCGTATGTTTGGTACTTCCTACCGTCGGCGCCAGTGATGAGCGTGTGCGGAAGCTTCCTCTCGTCCGCAGGCACCTTGGCTTGCTCGAAGAAGAACTCGTCGCTCTTCGTGTAGAACAAGATCGAGTCATGGATGTGCGGCCAGCAGTCCTCCGTGCTTCGGGCGTTGTGTCTTCTCCAAATGATTTCAGCTTTGAATGCCTTCACTCCAAACACCGCATCCAGCAACAGCTTCAGATAGTGCGACGCGGTTGGGTCGCAGTGCAGGTATAGCGAGCCGGTCGGTTTGAGCACTCGACGCAGTTCCACCAGCCTTGGTGCCATCATCGCCAAGTACGCCATCATGTCATTGGTGCCCAGGAACGTCTGGAACGCCTGCATCACCTCGCTCACCTTCCCCGGCTGAAGGATCAGTTCCTCATACACTTTCTGGCTTTCCTGATTCCAACTCCACGTGTCCTTGAACGCCCGGATTTGGCTCGCCGCATCCGTCCCATCCTTCTCGTGGAAGAACGCGTTATAGTTCTGCGCCGAGTTAAACGGCGGGTCCAGATAGCTCAGATCCACCGTCTCGTCTTTGATATACCGCCGCAGGATGTCCAGATTATCGCCGTAATAGAGCGTGCCCATGCGCCGAGCCTACTCGCTCCCCCGCCCCGACGCAACCCCCGGGCACCCACCGCTGGCCACTGCCCACTGATTGGCCCACCGCTCTTCACCCGCGCCGTTTCCTTATTTCAACACCAGCAAGAAATGCTGCATCTTTGCCACAATAAGTGTAGCGTGTGTTTACTACAGGCGTAAATCCGCCCACCGTGTCAGCTGTTAGTAGTTACCCACCCAACCACCCACCTACCTGCGGGACACCCCTACCCATACAGGTGTATTTGGGGGTTCGTGGCTCGTGGCGAAGCCAGTTGCCTGGTAGTGTCAGCCCTTCACTCCCTCCGTCCACCACTCGTTCGCTTGTTGGTCAACTCGATCACCGAGTCAATGGCCGCCTTCCTGTCCGCGTCCGATTTGGCGGCCTGGGCCGCTTCAAGCGAGCCAATCTCGCCCGGGATACTGCGCAGAGGCGTGTCGAGCTTGAAGTAGCCGAGATTGCGGTCGCCGTGCAGCCGGTCGCTTTCCTCCCCGAGCCTTCCAGCTTCGTCGCGCAGCTTCTTCATCGCCTCCGTTTCGGTCGGCGTGTGCAGGATTTCGAGGGCCTGTTTGATGGCTGGCTCGTATTGGCCCGGCTTAGCCGCAGTGAGCACGTCACGGGCGCGCTGCTCATGGTTCATTTCATTCCGCAGCTTATCTTGGAGATATTGGTCCAGCGCCGCTTTTTGCATGTGGAGCCGCCAGCGGTAGTCGTGTTTCATGCGCCAGGCGGGCATTTTGTCGCCCGCTTCCTTGACGAGCGCGTAGTAGCGCCCGATGCCGGCGTTGGTGGGCAACGGCGCGACCAAATTCTCCTCCAATTGGAACAGCGCCTGGACCATCGGCTCGGCCGAGTCCTCCCCAAAGTAGAGCGCGCAATACTCGCGCATGATGTCTTCCAACTCGCGATTCGGGTTCCACAGAAGCCGCGCCCACAGATACTGGTGGAACTCATCATGGTTGCCTTCCGAGTAGATGATGTCCCCTTCAGAGAAAGGCATGATGGCCTGGAAGATACGATACATGGCCTTGGGCCGGGCGTGGAACATCCGCCGGTTGTAGGCTTTGACGATGTTCGGCTCGGGACGGTCTATCTGATATTGGGCGCGGATCCAGTGGGTGATATCCGAGTAATGCATGATGTGCTGGTCCAGGGGCAGCTCATGCAGCATCTCCGCCAGATAGCGGTCCACCGGGCCCTTACCCGGGTAGGTGAAGAGATCCTTGCGGAGTTCATCGCGGAAGTAGCGCGACATGGGATTGCTCCCAGGGCCATAGGCGATGCCGTACGACCAGGTGCGAGGCTTCTCCTTGTAGTAATCGAAGATCGCCCTCTCGCCGGCATTGTCCAGGCCCTGGTTGGCGATCAAGACTATACTGTTCGTATGGTACTTTAGCCAAATGGCGGCCATCTCTTCGCAGAGCAGCATGAACGTCTTGCCCCACGGTCGGCAGCGCGCGTCGGTGCAGCCGCCGGGATCGCCGGCATAGAAACGCATCACTTCATGGTCGGCGCGCTGCGAGAAGTCCTTGTCCCATTGCGCCAGCAGCGCCGCGCGCGCTTCCGGAATGGAGGGGCACACCCACTGCGCGCCTTCCCAAGGCTCGCGGCCACCCGCGTTCCACTCTTTCGGATGCTGGCCGTAAAGCTGGTTGGGGCGGGCGCCGGTGGTGGTCATCAAACCGTAGGACTTCATGAAGTCGTAGAACGGCCCGCCGTTATCCGCGGAGTAAAAGGTGTTGCCGCCCGCCAGGGCATATTCGAGCACAACGCCCCGGATTTCGGCCTCCGTCCAGGATCGTGCTTTGGTCATCTTCATCATGGTGCCGCCCTGGTTGGCGGAGAAACCGCGAAACCGGAAGGCGGGCGCCTCCGCCACCGAGTAATCCGCGTTCGTCACAGAGTCCGGGCCGTAGCGAAAGCGGCGGAGCACTTCACCGGCCGCGTAGAGGACGCCGCGGGCATCCGCGCCAATGGCCAGGACCAGACGCCCCTCCGGTGTGCCCAGACTCTTGATGGCAAACCCTTCGGGGGCAGGACCGGTCTTGCCGGGCAACACCACTTCGTGCTTATCGCACAAGTCCTTCAGCTTGCCCGACGAACGGGCTTCACCCAGGTAAATGTGCAGGTCAGCGGGACCTTCGTTGGTCTGGATCGCAAGGTCGCTGATCTGCAACAACCGCTGCTTGAGAGCTTCCGCAACGAGCAGCTCGTTGGTTGAGGCCTGGGAGTCCAACACAATGGCGATACGATGGGCGGCTCCGGATTCGGCATGTCCCGTCCGTGGTTCGCAGAGAGCCACCAGCAAACACAGAGCACAGCCGAGTTTCGTTATGAGCATAGCCAGGGTCATGTCCGATTGACCTCGAACGGCGGGACGTTTGTGGTTCGTTCCTCCGGCGTGCGGAATGGATCGTCCTGCTCCAGCAGCCATTTCAGTCCGTCTGTCAACACACGTTTGGTCTGCTCCAGATCAATGCCCACATGATCCGAATCATACCAGGTAATCTTCTTGGGCTCCCCCGCGGCATCCTGCAACGCCTTGCCGGCTGGAGCGGGCACCAGGACGTCGTGCTCGCCGTTTTGGAAATACACCGGCCTGGGCGAAATCTGGCCGACGTAGTGCATCGGGTCCGCGGCGCCCAGGAAATAGTGCGCCAAAGGCTTGATGCACCCGAGGACGATTCCCACTTTACGCTCCTGGGAGGAAGTCAGTTTGGGCAGCGGCGGCTTCTCAGGATTGAGATTCTTGCCGTCAATCAGGCCCAGCGCAACCGCCACAGCCAGGTGATTGGCATACGCGTCCAGGAGTTTGCTGAAGTCGCCACCACCATATACCATAACCCCTGCCCGCAACCGCTTGTCCCTGGCCATGGCTGTGCTGCCGGTGACGGCCCCGTAGCTGGCCCCAACCAGGTAGATGCGCTGCGGATCAATGTCGGGACGGGTCAGGAGGTAATCGACCAGCCTTCGCTCCTCGTTGATGGTCTTCGCCGGCCGCTGCCTGAAGGCTTCCAGGCCGGCCAGGAAGGACTTCTTCTGGCCCAGTTTCCGTTCGCCCTGAGTGTACTGGTCGAAGCACACGAACGCGAACCCCACCTGGTTGAAGGGGGCGGTGATTTCCTTCAGGAAGTTCTTGTTCTGGCCGATCCCGTGCAGGAAGACGACAACCGGGAGCTTTTTGCCGCCACGATTTACCGGGAGCGAAATAAAGGTGGGTATTTTCTCGCCCTGGTATGCGTCGAAGGTGAACCGGGTAATCGTGTAACCCTTTTCCGGGGTGTCCTTATTTACCTCGATCGTCTCCCCCACCGTGATGTTCAGTGGCGCGCTGGGATCGTAGTTATCGAAATAGTGCGCGTCTCGATAGGCCTTGATCCCCCAGAGCAGGACCACCATCGCCAACAGGACGCCCACGCTGACCTTCAGGATCTTCTTGCACAAGGCCATGGCTTTTTCCGGTTAGTTATACTCCACGCGGTTGAGATGATTACTTAAAGATTGACGCCGTTGGGACTGGCTGTTAGGGGAATGTCTCATGATTTGCCTCTCTTTTACCGCCACTGATCGGGCCGCACTGGCAGCCGAGC
>CAIWJG010000023.1 GCA_903912925.1 uncultured Verrucomicrobia subdivision 3 bacterium
GCCTGCTGGGCGCGGATGCCCGCGTCGGCGCGGCGGAGCAGGACGTAAATACAGCCCAGCATCAGCGCCAGGACCACCGCACTGGCGGCTCCGCCCAGGACAATCCGGTGGATGAAGTCGGCCCTTGCGGCAGTCACGTCGAGCATGACCCAAAGGTCGCCAATCTCCTGGCCCTCGACGTCCCGCAGGGGGGTCGAGGCGATCCGCCAGTGCTTCCCGCCAGCATTGACTCCTTGTGCCAATTCGCCGCGGGCGGGTGCGGCCGCCGGCGCCGCATTGACCCAGGCCGTAATGGTGTTGGACAGAGAGCCCTGCGAGGCGTAGGCCACTACGTTCCGGGGCAAACTTCCCCAGTCGGCATTGAGTCCCATCTCACGCCGGCGCGCCACCCACTTCGTCTGGTTCAGTCGCTCCTTGCGGATGGTCAGGGCCAGTTCCTGGCCGGGATAGCCTTCCCGAAGGCGCAGGATGTCGTCTATTTCCTTGGCCAATTCCACATAGCCGACGAGCAGGCCGCCGACAAAGACCGGCCGCACCGCCCGCAGGGTGATGGTGCCCTCCGCTTCCAGTTCGATGCCGGAGACGGCCTTGCCGATGCGTTCCGCATCGATGGCCGTGAAGCGCTCGATCTGATCACCTCGCCGTTTCGGATTGTGGAGGCGCAGCCAGCACACGCGATTCGTGTCGAGAAAGTCGAAGTGCGTCACGTTGTTCTCAAGGCGCATCGTCTCGAATACAGGCCGCCAGGTGGCCAGGAGGGACGCGGCGTCGCCCGCGCGCAGGGCCCCTGGCAGCGTGGCGTCGGCGGCAATGCCCTCCAGAGCGAGAGTCAGGCTGTGGGCTTGATTACGCATGTCCACGACCAATTCATGGCTGACCATGACGTTCTGGGCGGCGATCGTCTCGTCCAGTCGCTGGCGTTGCTGTTGCCAGAGAAACGCCACCACACCCGCCATCGCCAGCAACGTGATGGCCGCCAACGATGGCCACAGCCGCCACAGAATTAGCTTGGGCGAGGCCGCCTTGGGACGGTCGGCGGCCACCAGGGCGGTCGCCGCGGCAATGAACAGGACGAGCATCAACCCCACCGGCAGGGCCGTCCGGGCAGCCACTCCCCACTTCCAGGCGTGGGCATCAAAGTCCAGGCCCAGCAGGGCGATGACAGCGCCGGTGTCCGGGTTTGAGATCGGCACAGCGCCGCTGACGAAGACGCCCCATTTATCGGTGAAAGGGCCCGCGGTATCCGCAATTCCGGTTGCCAACGCCCGGCGAAACCCCTCGGGAACATCGTCGTAAATCATACCCGCCGGGGCTTCTTCCACATGCCCAACCGGGCGGTCATCAACGAAGAAGAACACCGTGCCGTCGGCCTTGCGACCCATCAGATAGACGAAGCGGCACTGCGGGTTGGCAAAACGAACCGCGGCGAACTGTTCCTTGAGCAGCCGGTAGGCGGGAAGATTAAAGTCCGCCGGCGTGCCCGTCAGCGCCCGGAGACGATCGAGGAACACCCCCTGCGCCACCACCCGCGTTTGATGCAGCAGGTCCGCCCGCATTTCGCGGTCGGCCTGCACCGCCATCCGCCACTCCAACAGCGCCCCGAAAGCAAGCAGGGCCAGGGCGGTAATGCCCCGGACCTGAGTTCGGGACGACTCCCGGCCAGAACGGCTGAAACGTCGGCAGACCGCCCAGGCCCCGGCCAGAGCGACGGCAAAGCCCGCTACGTAAATCAAACCTGGCGCATTGTGGGCGAGCATCTCGTTCATATAGTGTCGGGGCCGACTCTCAGGCGTGAAAACTCAGCACAAATCCAGCCCGGCGACGCTGGCAGCCAAGATAGCTAAACAGGTTGAGCTAGTCAATTCAAAAACATCCAACATCCAACGTCGAACGCCCAACATCCAGTGATGGCGCAGAAGCGCATGACAGAATTCTTCGGCTGAGCCAGGCACCTCGGCCCTTTTCTCTCATTAACACCCCGCTTCAGCAGGGTGATCCAGCGGGCCAGAGTGGGTGAAACCGTTTTCAACGGTTTCATCTTCCTTATGCCACTTGAGCCGGTATCGCTCCACGAACATCCGCAGTTCTTCCGAAAAGCTGCGTTTGCGGTGATGCTCCTCCTGCTGGGCAAATGCGAAAGACATGGGCGGAAGGGTAACGGCTGGTGGCCGCGAGCGCAAGCTGAGAAACCGTTCCCAAATCCTCGCCTTAGCGTTTAGCGACAAAAAAAGTCCCAGCTACCCCCCCAGGGGAGGTCTTCACGGATTCCGCCACAGCTCAAATTCCTCGCCCCAACCGCACAAAACCTTTGCAACCCA
>CAIWJG010000024.1 GCA_903912925.1 uncultured Verrucomicrobia subdivision 3 bacterium
GATGAGGACGCGACGATCTGGAGCGCCTACGCGCAGCTCCAAACTTACAAGGCGGAGATTGCCTCGCTGCTGCATTACAACGCGGCACTGGTGGTGAGCGACGGCTTGCAGGCGCGCATGGGTTCCGTCACGGCGAACCAGGAGTGGTTCAAGGTCTGGCGCACGATTGATGGCGAGGGCGACGCGCCGAAGACTGCCCTGGAGCTGGAGGTGCTGGTGCGCGGGGTGTTCGAGCGGCAGCGGTTCCTCGACCTGCTCCAGCATTTCATCGTCTTCGAGGAAGACCCGGACTCGGGCGCGTTGCACAAGATCATCGCGGGCTACCACCAGTTCCACGCGGTGAACGCCGCCGTGGAGGAGACGGTGCGCGCCAGCGGGATGGCTGAAGACGGCATGGCCAAGGACCAGAGCGGCACCTACTGGGCGGGCCGGATGCACGGCGGCCAGCCGGGTGACCGTCGCGCGGGCGTGGTCTGGCACACGCAAGGCAGCGGCAAGAGTTTCTCGATGCTGTTCTTCGCCGCGCGCGTGGTGCGGCATCCGGCGATGCAGAACCCGACGCTGGTGGTGCTGACGGATCGCAACGATCTCGACGACCAGCTTTTCGGCCAGTTCCAGCGCTGCGCCGACATTCTTGGCCAGACGCCCGTGCAAGCGGGCGGGCGCGAGCATTTGCGCGAGCTGCTGAATCGGGCGAGCGGCGGCGTGATCTTCACGACCATCCACAAGTTCATGCCGGAAAAGGGCGAGCCGATGCCCGAGCTGAGCGCGCGGTTAAACATCGTGGTCATCGCGGATGAGGCGCACCGCAGCCAATATGGGTTTGGCGGCAAGGTGAATGAGAAGACCGGCGAGATGTCCTACGGCTTCGCCAGCAACCTGCGCGATGCTTTGCCGAACGCGTCGTTCATCGGCTTCACCGGCACGCCCATCGAGAAGACGGACGCGAACACGCGGGCGGTGTTTGGCGATTACATTTCAATCTACGACATCCAGCGCGCCGTCGCCGACAAGGCCACGGTGCCAATCTATTACGAGAGCCGCATTTCCAAGCTGAGCCTGAACGCCGCCGCGTTGCCGAAGCTCGACGTGGAGTTCGAGGAAATCACCGAAGGCGAAGAGCTGACGAAGAAGGAGAAGCTCAAGACCAAGTGGGCCGCGCTGGAGGCATTGGTAGGCGACCCGAAGCGCATCGCGCTCATCGCCGCCGATTTGGTGGCGCATTTCGAGAAGCGCGTGGAGGCGATGGACGGCAAGGCGATGATCGTCTGCATGAGCCGCCGCATCGCCGTGGACCTCTACAATGCGCTCATCGCGCTCCGTCCCGACTGGGCCAGTGCCAAGGACGACGACGCCGAAATAGAAAAGGACAGGAACTGTCTGGTGAAAGTGGTGATGACCGGCAGCGCCGACGACGGCCCTGATTGGCAGCCGCACATCCGCAACAAGGACAAACGCCGCAAGCTGGCGAACCGTTTCAAGGATTCCAAAGACTCGTTCCGCATCGTGATCGTGCGCGACATGTGGCTGACCGGCTTCGACGCGCCCTGCCTGCACACCATGTATGCGGACAAGCCGATGCAAAGCCACGGCCTCATGCAGGCCATCGCCCGCGTGAACCGCGTCTTCCGCGACAAGCCCGGCGGGTTGGTGGTCGATTACCTCGGCCTCGCCGATCAACTCAAGAAGGCGCTGGCGACTTACACCGAGAGCGGCGGCCAGGGTGATCCGACCTTCGACACCGCGCAGGCCATCGCCGTGATGCTGGAGAAGCATGACATCGCCTGTGATAGGATGCACGGGTTCAACTGGCACAAATGGACGACCGGCAAACCAGCCGACCGCCTCGCGCTCATCCCCGCCGGACAGCAGCACATCCTCGAACAGGA
>CAIWJG010000025.1 GCA_903912925.1 uncultured Verrucomicrobia subdivision 3 bacterium
CACCCCAGCCCCACTGCCGTTGAATTAAGGAATGACAGGGAGCGCGGCGTGCCTTCTCCCTCTCCCCGTCGGACGGGGAGAGGGTTGGGGTGAGGGGAATCGGCGGGGTTAGCACGGCCCTCCTCACCCCGACCCTCTCCTCCCTCGGCGGGAGGAGAGGGGGAAGCCGCCGCGTCTCGCGCGGTAACTTCTCTAATTCAACGGCAGTGCGCCTTCAGCCCGACCCAACGGTCTGGAACTGGCTGATGGCGTTGAAGAGCGCTTTCAATTCGTACGGCTTGCACAAATAGGCCTGGGGCAATTCGGGATGATGGCCTTCCATCACACTGGCTTCGTCGTAGCCGCTGGAGAAAATTACAGGGAAGCCGGGCGCAAGCTTGCGCAAGGCGTTCAGGGTTTCCCAGCCGCCCATGCGCGGCATGGTCAGGTCGCACAGCACGCAATTGATCTCGTTCCGGTGCCGCTCGAATAGCTCCACTCCCTCGACGCCGTCCATCGCAGTGAGCACTTTATAACCTACTCGCTGGAGCGCGCGTGTGACCGCAGCGCGCAACGACAGTTCGTCATCGACCACCAGCACCACGCCGCGCCCGGCCATTTGCGAGGCGGGAACCACGGCGACCACCTTTGGGGGAACGGTGGCCGCCGTCAGCGGCAGAAAGACCCGGAAGACGCTCCCCCAGCCCGGTTCGCTCTCCACAGTGATGCCTCCGTCGTGTCCCCGCACAATCCCCAGAACCACCGACAACCCCAGCCCCTTGCCAATGAACTTGCTGGTAAAGAAAGGGTCGAAGAGTTTTTCAATGTCCCCGGCCGGGATCCCGCCGCCGGAATCCGCCACTTCCAGGCAGGCATAAGCCGGGGCTTGCGGCTGCCAGGCGATGGGGAATCGATTCACCACCGGGATGGCGGTGGCGGACACCTGCTTGACGGTCAGGCGAATGGCATCGGATCCGGCACGGCTGGCCTCCCAGGCGTTGGTGAGCAGGTTGGTCAGCACCTGCTGAATCTGGTTGGCGTTGCTATTGATGACCGGTCCGGGAGCGGGCAGATCAGCCTTCAGGACCGCGATTCTTGATTCAGCCTCCTGGAGCAAGGGCAGGCACAGCCGACAGGCTTCCGAAAGATCCAGCGGTTCACGGTGGACAACGGTTTGCCCAAGGTAAACCAGCATCTGGGTGCTGATATCCGCCGCCTTGCGGGCGGACTGCAGGGCTTCGGAGAGCTGCAAGCGGGCTCCCGCCTGGAGAGGCAGATCCTGCTGGAGCAGTTCGAGATTCATCATCACCGCCGCGAGCTGGTTATTGAAGTTGTGGGCGATAGCGCCAGCCATGCGGCCCAGGCTCTCCGCCTTCAGAAGCTGCCGGTTTTGTGCCTCGATCTGCTTGCGATGGGTGATATCGGTGGCGATCTCCAGCCTTACCATGCGGCCATCCGGCCAGCGAACGGCTGAATCCCGGCACTCGTACCAGCGCTTCGTAACCGCGTTTTGAAATTCCCACACATAGACTCCGGTCGGGGTGCCATCGGGATGCATGAGCCGGGAGTTGGTGCAATGACTACAAGGTCCCGTCTGCCCGGATTGAAGGTTCTGCCAGCAGGTCTTGCCGGTAAAATCACCCCAAACTTGCTTCCCGTATTTGTTCACGAACAAGGTCTGGTAAGTTTGCATGTCCGTCACATAGACCAGGCCGTCCAGATGGTCGAGAATCTCCTGGAGCCGGACCTCGGACAGCCGTAGCGACTCCTCAGCCAGGTGCTTGTGGAGCGCGATCTCAATGTTCGCTCGCAGCTCGCGACTGTCGAAGGGCTTGAGAATGTAGCCAAACGGTTCGGCCACCTTGGCCCGATCGATCGTGGCCTGCTCCGAGTAGGCGCTGATAAAGAGCGACGGAATGTGGAAGCGCTGACGGATCGCCACCGCGGCGTCCACGCCGTCCATGTCGCCTTCGAGCCGGATGTCCATCAACACCAGGTCCGGCCGCAGTTCGCCGGCCAGGGCGATGGCCTGCGCGCCGCTGGCCGCCCGCCCCACCGGCTGGTAGTGCAGTCGCTTCAGATGGGCGCTCAAATCGGCCGCAACAATGGGTTCGTCTTCGACAATCAGGATCCGTGGTTCATTCATGGGCAGGCTCTGTCTCCGCCGAATTGGGGAAGAGGATGTGGACGGCGGTTCCTTGTCCTCGCTCGAAATTGACCGTGCCGTGTAACTGCTGCGTCAGCAGGGAAACCAACTGAAGTCCCAGGCTGGACGTGGATCGCGGGTCCAGCGTGACGGACAGGCCCACGCCATCGTCCGCCACCGTGAGGCCCACGGTCTGGGGCGTCGCGCGCTCCAGCGTCACCCGGATGCAACCGCACCGTTCCCCCGGGAAGGCGTGTTTCAGCGCATTGGTCACCAATTCGTTGAGCAACAGGCCGCAGGGTACCGCCTGGTCCAGCTCCAGCGAAATGGTTCCAGGCTCGACGTGGCACTCAAGCTGGACGCGGGCGCGGATGGGGCCGGCGGCGCGGAGCAGGTGCGCGCACAGGCTCTTCACGTACTCCGGCAGGTTGAGCCGGGCGAGGCTCTCCGACTGGTAAAGATTCTCGTGCAGCAACGCCATCGCGCCGACGCGATTGCGGGTGACGGCCAGGAGTTCCAGCACCGCGGCATCCTGGACCTGGTCCGCTTGCAGGTTCAGCAGGCTGCTGATGATCTGGAGGTTGTTCTTCACCCGGTGGTGGACCTCCTGGAGCAAGGTGGTTTTCTCGGCGAGCGAATCGCGCAACGCCGCCTCGGCCTGCTTGCGGTCGGTGATGTCCACCATCACGGTCAGGAAGTGCTGCCGCCCCTGGCTGCTGATCACTTCCCCCGAGAACAGGCCGTCGAGGATCGCCCCGTCCTGTCTGCGGACTTGCAGTTCACAGTTGGCGAGGCGCCCATCGGCCCGCAGCTTATCGGCCAAGGCGGCCTGTTGCTCCGGATGCACGAACAAGGCGAAGTCCTCGGCGGTTTTGCCGATGATGTCGCCCCGGGAATAGCCGAGCGTCTTCAGGAAGGCGTCGTTGACATCGGAGAACTGCCGGCCCGGCAGGGAGGAGAGCGCCATCAGGGTCGGGTTGTGGCGGAACAGTCGCTCGAAACGCTGCTGCGCCTCCTGCTCCGCGGTCAGGTTCTTGGCGATGCCGAAGACGCAGTCCTGGCCGTTCCACCGGCCGAACCAAACGCGGGTTTCGACGGGCACCAGTCCGCCGTCTTTGCGCGCCAGCGGCAGGGGACAGCTTTCCCGCGTGCCCTGGAACATGGCGGTGAAGATGTCCTCGGCTTCCTGGCGTTTGTCGGCCGGATGCAACTCCAGCATGTGCAGGGCGGCGAGTTCCTCGGGGCTGTAGCCCAGCGTTCGGGTGACGGCGGAGTTGGTGAAGAGGATTCGTCCGTCCCGGGTGCCGACCATGATCATGTCGGTCATGGACTGGAAGAAGGTGCGGAAGTTGGCCTCGCTCTCGCGCAGCGCCGCCTCGGTCTGCTTCTGGGCAGTGATATCCCAATTGGTGCCGACCATCTGCACGGGTTGGCCGGAGGAGTCGCGCTGCACCAGGGCGAGGGCGCGGATGCTATGCTGGCTGCCGTCCGGCCAGACCACGCGGAACTCGGTGTTGAAATCCTTTTCGCCCCGCAACGCAAGCCGGATTTCTTCATCGCCGCGCTGCCGGTCCTCCGGGTGAAGCCCGGCCTGCCAGGCCTGGTAAGCGCCGCTGAACTGATCCCGCGTGATACCGTAGAGACGAAACATCTGGTCGTCCCAGACCAGCCGGTTGTTGACGACGTCGTAGTCCCAGATGCCCACGCCGCCCGCGCGCGCCGCCAGCGACAAGCGGTCGGTGGTCTGTCGCAATTTTTCCTCAGCGCGCTTGCGCTCGGTGATGTCGGTGTCGGCGCCGCGGTAGCCGCGGAAGGATCCGTCGGCGTTGAGGAGGGGGAGGCCGTTGGTGGAGAGCCACACTTGCCGGCCATCCTTGGTCTGGACGGCGTTGACGAGGTTCTGGAACGCTTGCTTCCGCTCGAAGACGGCAAAGGCGGCCGCCTTGAACGCCTCGCGACCTGATTCGGGATGCAGGTCGTAGAAGTGCATCCGGCCCATCAGTTCGTCCGGGCGGTAGCCCAGAACTGGCTCTGAAACCTGGCTGACATAAGTGTAGAGCCCTTGGGGGTCCACTTCCCAGGCGATGGTAGCGCTCTGTTCGACAATCTGGGTAAAGCGTTCATCACTGGTCCGCAGTTCAGTCGTAAACTGCTCCGCCATCTGCCGCGCGGTAGCGCGCGTGTTGAGCAAGGAGAGCACGAGCCCGCACAAGAGCAGGCTGATGATGGTCCCGCTGGATAAAACGAGCCAGACCCGGCCGTATTCGTCCGCCGCGGACAGTCCGCCGAACTGAGTAAAGCGCAACGTCCAGCGGCGCCCGGCGAAATCCAGCGGGGTGAGCCGGGTCACCCGTGAGGTGGCTGCCGGCGCGTTGTCCGCGGCACTCTGGCTGTCGTAGAGCAAGGTATCTTTGGATAACACCTCACCATCATAGATCTGCAAGCGAAGCTGCCGGTGCTGCTCCTTCACATCCCAGCCTCCCAGGGTGCCGCGCATCAGATCTGTCATCCGGTAAGGACTATAGACCCAGCCCTGGAGGGCGGCGCGGCGCTGTTCGAGAGTTTCAATCGGCAACCCGTGACGGTAAACCGGCACATACATTAAGGTGCCGGCTTGCACTTCCTGGCCAGTCTCCTGCACCAGAATGACTTTCCCCGTGAGCGCGGCGGTATTCTCATCCCGCGCCCGTTCCAGCGCCGCGCGGCGCACGGATTCAGAGAGCATGTCGTAGCCAAAGGCGCGCAGGTTCCGGTTCGTGAACGGTTCGAGGTAAATGATGGCCGAGTAAGTCTCGCGGTCGCCGGCCGGCTTGACCTGATAGTTCGGGAAACCCTCGCGGCGAATCGCCTGCTCATGTTCGTCGAGTTGCGCGCGGGGGATGAACTGCGCAAAGCCGACGCCTTGAATGCCGAGCAGTTGCTGTTCGAGCCGGAGGCCATGGGTGAAGGCCCGCCATTCCGCACGGCCCACGGACCCCGAGGCATCAAACAGGGCCGCACCGCTGTGCAGGACCTGGGCGCAGGCACGGAGCCGGGCCACGATGTTGTGTTGAATCTCATCGCCGGTAAACTCGAACTCCCGTTGCACGTCGCGTTCCGCATCGGCCTTGGCGTAAAGCGCGACGATCCCGGTGGCGAGCAGTCCGGCGGCCAGCAAGCCCAAGGCACCCACCAGGTTACGCAGGACAATCCGACGGCGCCGGGCGATGCTCCAGACCAGCGCGCCGGCCCCGATCCAGAGCGCGAAAATGGCCAGGCCAAGGGCAGTAACTCTCATCGGCCATCGCCTGCCAATCCGTGTCCATCCAGGTTCATCGGTGGTTGCTCGGCTCTTTCGTTATGAGCGCATTCATGTTGGCACGATAGCGTGTGAAAACAGCCTGTCAATTGGGAGGAATGATGTGCGATTCACGGCACGATGACGCGCAGGCGGGAGCGTTGGACGGAGAACGTCGCGGGCAGGTGGCCGATGAGCTCGCCGTCCACCTCCAGCGGCGTGCGAGCGGGGCTGGAGAAGGTGAGCGATTCCGCTCGGAAACTCTGCGTGACGGAAGCGGGCAGGGTGTCGCCCACCAGCAGGCTGGGGCCGCAGCGGGCGAGGATTAGCCAGTTCACGCGGGGAAACACGCAAACCTCGAGCAGGCCATCGCGCTGATCGGCCTGCGGGAACACCCGATAACGCCCGCCATAGTAGCGGCCATTGCCAATCAGCACCAACTCTCCCGTCGCGGAATGCCCGCCACCAGCGACGGTGATTCTGGACTGGGCTTCCACCAGGGCCTGGAACCCCGACAGGACATACGCCAGGGGGCCGATCTTCTTCTTCAGCTCCCATCGGACGAGTTCAATGGCGCGCGCGTCGAGGCCGGCACCGGCCATTTGCGCGAAATAGCGGCGCTGCGGGGTGCCGTTGTGCTGATACTCCACGGCGGGCAGATCAATGAGCGTCTCGCGCCCCTGGCGAATCGCGGCCCAGGCGGCGTCCAGCTTCGCGGGGATGGCCAACTCGCGGGCGAAGACGTTTAGGGTTCCGAGCGGCAGGACGCCCAGGCGGGTACGGTCAAACCCATCCGGGACGTCGCCGAAGCCGTTGAGCACCTCGTTGAGGGTGCCGTCACCCCCCGCGGCGACCACGACCTCGAAGCCCTCCTGGATGGCATTGGCGGCCAGCCGGCGCGCATCTCCGGCGGCGGTGGTGAGTTTGAGCGTGCTTTGCGATCCGATATCGTCCAGGTGACGCCGGAAGTACCGGGCTTTGTTGCCCCGGGCCGTTGGATTGAAGATGACGCACGTTCGCACCGGCCATCTTTTGGCGGGATCGGCGGAATTAGTCGAGGAAAAATGAGCAGGGCGGACGAGTTGAAACGGGGGGATTTGAGTGGAAAACCAATAATCCAGCCGACATATTCGAGCTGCACTCGTGGTCCCGGATGGCGTAGAACCTGGGGTCAGGGGAACCGATCTGCCTCCAGGGCCGCACGCTCTCGGGCGATGATCTGACGGAGTTGCGCGCGTTAATCGCGCAGCATCCCGACTGGCATCGCACGGCGCTTTCGCGTCATCTCTGCGAGTTCTGGAACTGGCGCAACAGAGCCGGACGACTCAAAGACATGGCCGCCCGCCTTGGTGGTGGTGTCGGGATGCGCCCGGAGCGACCTGGTAGTCAATCCGAGGGTTGACAC
>CAIWJG010000026.1 GCA_903912925.1 uncultured Verrucomicrobia subdivision 3 bacterium
CAGCGAGGTGCCAGCAAAAGCCAGGGTGCTGCCGTTGAGTTCAATACGCCCCGTATTGCGATGTTGCGCTCCCGTAACACCGGAATAGGTCGTGGTGAACGCACGTAACGTGCCCGCATTGTCGAGTGTGGCAGGCAGGTAGCGCGATCCACCAGCACCAGAGTAGCTCTCGATGACACCGGTGGAACCGTTCGTCAACACGCCTTGGGCCGCCAGCGTGCAGTCATAGCCAGCGCCGCTAGACTCCAGGCGGATGCGGCCGAGGTTGACCGCGTTCGAGACAACTGTGAGGGTAGTGGGGCCGTCCCACCAAGGGTTGCCTTGCACCCACAACTCGGCCCCCGGCGAACGATTGGCTAGGAGCTTGTTGCCCGGGCCAGTAACGCACAGCGTCGAAGGTAGCGCACCCGGACCAACGTCAACCGCACTGTTGCGCACGTAGGCCAATCCGTTGATCAGGCCACCAGTCCAGAGGAAATTGCCATCCTGCCAGCCGAAGAACCCGTCGCAATCTATGCGGCCGCCGGCATGAGTGAAGACACGATTTGTGCCCTGACCATCGTTGTTGCCAACCAGCGTGGTGCCGGCGACGTAGAGAGTGCCTTGGTTGAACACACTGCTGTTCAGAGTGCGTGCGCCGCCAGCCCCGGTATAGCTCTCAATGACGCCGGTCAGCCCGTTGGTCAATGTGCCATTGCCGCCGAGGCCGCAGTTGTAGCCGCCGCCGGTGGATTCGAGGCGGATCAGGCCGAGGTTCATTGCGCCATCGAGGCAGGTTAGCCAGGCACTCTGGCCGTGGTAACTGGTACCGTTGACCCATAATTCAGCGTCCTTAGACCGGTTGGCGACGAGCTTGGCGTTCAGGCCCACGACGCGCAGAGTAGCGGCCTGAGCGGCAGCGCCAATCTCTACGGTACCGTCGTAAACGTACACGGTCCCGGCGAGTGCGCCGGCCATCCAGCGGAAGGGGCCGTTGTACCAGGTGAACGCGCTGCCGCCGGCCACGGAGGTGCTGCCCGCCAATTGTTCAAAAGTCAGGTTGGTGGCTCCGCCAGTGAGGTGGAGGCCAGTGCCGACACTGATGGTGTTGAAGTTTCGCAGGTTCAGGTTGGCCGTGCGGGGGCCGCCGCTGCCGGTGTTGATGGCGATACGACCGTCGGCCGCATTGACCAACCAATTAGTCGAATCCAGCCGACATTCATAGCCACCGCCGGTGCTTTCGAGACGGATAAGGCCGTGATTGGTTACCGATTGTGGCAGCGTGAGGCGTGCGGTGTTATTATCGCCGCCGCCATGCACCCACAGTTCGGTATTGGGCAGGTTATCGGTCAACAAGGTGGTGCTGCCCCACAGGTCAAGCAGGGTCGGAGTCGCCGGGGAGGTCGTCACTCTGACAGACGCTCCCCGCAGTCGGCCACCGCCCAGAATCCGCCCGCCGGCGGCCTCATACATCCCGTAAATGTCCACGGTGTAATTGGTGGCATTCACGAGGCCCTGGTTGACGAACGAGCCGCTGATAGAGCGGGGGCCGCCCGCCCCCTGGTTGACAGCGATTATTCCCGAAGCAGCGTTGACGAAGTTTGAGCCTGCCAGCAGGGACTGGTAGCTGGAATCCACAGACTCCAGCCGAATTGTGCCGGCGTTTGTGGCCCCCGGACCCGTCGTCAGCGTAGCATCCGCGTACGTTCCACTACCTTGCACCCAGACGGCCACTCCGGGCGCGCGGTTGCCTGCCAATGTGCTGTTCCCCGAGCAGATGATGGTTGAAGCGCCGGCGGTCGCGGCTACGTCTAGGGTACCATTGCGCACATGGACTGCGCCACTGACCATGCCGCCGATGAAATCAAACCGCCCGTCGGCCCAGGTGAACCGGCCGGAAGCGCTGATGCTGCCGGCTAACTGTTGGAAGACCCGGTTCGTACCATTGAGATACAGCGCGGTATTTGAGGCAACGTTGATGACGCCTGAGTTGACCACGCTGGCATTGAAGGTCCTCGGGCCACCCGCGCCTTGGTTGATTTGAATCACGCCTTCCGGCGCGTTCACGAGTGTTCCATTCACCGTGAGAGTTTCGCTGTAGCTGCTATAGGTGGATTCCAGCAAGATAGTTCCACGATTGGTCACGCTGCCCGCCGCAGTCAGCGTAGCGTCGCTGCCGCTGTAGTTGCCATGCACCCAGAGGACGGTGTTGGGCAGGTTATCCGTCAGCAACTCGGTATTGCCCCACAGGTCCAGCGTAGTCGGCTGGGCGGGCGAGGCCGTCACCGAGACCGACGCGCTTTGCAAGCGACCATTGCCCTCAATACGCCCGCCCGCGGCCTCATACGCGCCGGAAATATCCACCGGGTAGTTGGTGGCGTTCACCAGGCCTTCGTTAATGAAGTTTCCGCTAATCCCTCGGCTCCCGCCGCTGCCGGTATTCACCTCAATAACGCCGGTGGACGCGTTCCAGAAATCGAACCCGCCGATGCTGATCGCTGATTGATAACCGCCATGGGCCGATTCCAAACGAATGGTGCCGACGTTGACAGCCCCCTCTGAGGTTGTGAGGGTAGCGTGGCTATACCAACTGTTGCCTTGCACCCACACCGTCACGCCTTCGGCCCAATTTCCCATCAGCGTGGTGTTGCCGGCGGAGTAGATCGTCGAGGCTCCCGCAGTTTCAGCCACGTCCAACACGCCGTCGAGGACATAGACTGCGCCGGTGACCGTGCCGCCGCCAAAGGTGAACCAACCGCTCGCCCAAACCAGCTTCCCGGCCCCATTGACGCTGCCGGCTTGCTGGTCGAACGTCCGGCCCGCCCCGTAGCAGTATAGCTCAGTGCCGCTCGCCACATTCACGGCGCCACGGTTGACGACACTGGCGTAGAGGTAGCGGCCCCCGCCGGAGCCTTCATTGACCTGAATCACCCCGTTGGTCACGTTGACCAGCGTGCCGCCTACGGTGAGGGTGTCGTTGTAGCCGCCATCGCTCGATTCCAACAGAATCGTTCCTGCGTTGGTGAGGCTGCCCGAAACCGTCAGCGCCGCGTGGCTGCCGGCGCCGCTGCCGTTGATGCGCAGGGTGCCGCTATTCAGCAGGCTGCGCACAGACGGCTGGGTGCCGCGGTAGATGACATTGGTGGCGGACGCGGCGGGCAATATAACGCTATCCGTGACGCCGGGCACACGGTCGTTGCTCCAGTTGGTCGCATTGTTCCAGTACCGGCCGTCGCCACCGCCGTCCCAGGTGACGGTGGCAGCCCGGGCGAAGTTGGGGTGGAGGTAAAATCCTAGCGCGAGCGCACCGATGATGAGTATGGTTTTTTTATTCATGAGCAGGGTCTTCTTGTTCATAGGGCTGCAACTCGGTATGTGTATTTGATTGGGTTGGGGATGCGCAATCCTTTTTCAGCAAAATATTTGAGCACATAAACTTAGGGCCGTGCAAGTGTCCCCCCTCACTTCTCTTACGGACTTGATTCCGATCCTGCTTGTTCCGGCATTGGCGTCGTGGGGTTTTGAGGGTTTGTTCCGCACCCGTCCTCCGAGCAGCACTGGGACTTCCGCTTAGCTACTGCCAACAACTGCGATCGCTTGTATTCCTTGATAAAAGCAAACTTACAAGAGCAAGAAAGCGCAACAAGCGGCGAGGGATCGCAATACGATCACCCGCAGGACTCCACGCTCATGCGCTGACAGCGGGGAGGCCAGCCGTGAGCAACGAGATGTTGGACAAACTCACGCGAGTTATGGACAATGCCCTCGGGAAAAGGGAGATTCAGTTTGTTATGAGACAGCCGCAACGCGCTGCGCAAAAGAAGCTCGACTACCCGGAAGAAACTCCCGGCAGCCGTCTGGCCGCCAAAGCCCGCAAGCTGGCCAGCCGGCTCACGCTGGAGGAAGAAGCGGAGCATTTCCAGCGCGGCATGGCAAAGATTTATGGCGGCCAGCTCAAAGAAATCACTGGCGCTGGACACTAATCTTTTGCTCGACCTCGCCGGGGAGAAGGATTCTGCCCACGAGTTCAAGGAGGAGTTTTCCAGCCGGGGCAATGCGTCAGAATTGGAGCGAGAACACTTTCCAGGCGCGGGCTCTTCCCGTGGCTGGGTCGCTTAGCGCATTATCCAGCGCCGCGCCGTACCTGGCGGGTGCATAAGGATTGAAGAGCTGGACCGGGTTGTCGGTCTTGAATGCGCTCACGGCTATGCCGCTGTAAGCGACCTTTCCTTTTACAATTGTGTTTGGCTTCACAGTGCTTGATGACACTGAAATCGCCTTGCTCAGCCGGGCGCTGACTTGAGATTCCATCGCGTCCTGCCCATAAGAGGGGAGGGCCGCTGCCGCAACCGCCGCGAAACCAAATACCACGATAGACATTCTTCTCATAGTTATCCCCTTTCGTCGTTTGACCTAATCAACCTTCCTGCACCGGAAGGGCTTTGTCAAGTGGGGGGAAGGTCGCCGGCTTCCCAATCAGCCCGAGTTCATCGCGGTGCGCAGCTTGGAGTTTTCCAAAACCACCACACCGGGAATAGGAGTAATAGGAGTAATGGGACTAATGGGACTAATGGGCTCAGTCAACCCCGAAGCGGACAAGAATGTCCAATGCCGCTAGGATTTGAGGCTCGGTCTCACGCGTGCCAAAGACGTTTTGGCCGACCGCGTCAGTCCGGCGGCCCAGTTCCCCCTCACCCCAGCCCTCTCCCCAGAGGAGAGGGAGCCACGCTGG
>CAIWJG010000027.1 GCA_903912925.1 uncultured Verrucomicrobia subdivision 3 bacterium
CCATATCCGTGTAATCCGTGTAATCCGCGGTTAACATCGGTTGCAGATCTGCCGCGCTGCACTGCTATATCCCGCTTTGCTCGCAGGCGGCGAAGATTTAACGCAGAGACGCAGAGAGCCGCAGAGAGTTCTTCTTCTCTGCGTTTCTCCGCGTTCCTCTGCACTGCTATAGACTACATTGTTCGCAGCCCGGAAAGAAACTTTGCGCTTTCCTGCTCCTCCACTTCGGACTTCGGATTTCGGATTTCGGCCTTCTTTCGGCCTTCGACCTTCGACCTTCGGATTTCCGGCTCCGCCGGGCTGTGCCTCTGCGTTAAGCCCGATTTGGTCTTGGTTGCGGCTTGGCCGCGCTGCGTCTTTGCGTTAAATGCCGTTCTTGGGCTGATTCAGCGATTGGTGGCGGCACCGGGCGGCAGCGAAGGACTCGCTTGGGCGAGCGCCACGATTAGGTTCTTGCGAGCGTCGGCGTAGCCCGGTTTGAGTCGCAGGGCCTCCTGGAACTCCCGAATCGCCTCGCCGGCACGGCCCTGCTGAAGTAAGGCGGCGCCCAGGTTGTTGTGGACCTCGGCGCGATCCGGTTGTCGGCGCAGCGTTTCCTCGTAGTGGCGGATCGCCTCGTCCATTTGACCTCGCTGGGCGAGGGCAGCGCCGAGATTGAAGTGGATGTCGGGGTCATCTGGTTCCAGCCGGAGGGCTTCCTGGTATTGGGTAATCGCCTCGTCGGTTTGGCCTTTCCTGGCGAGCGCGAGGCCAAGGTTGTTGTGGAGGTTGGGGTCATCCAGTGACACCAACAGTCGCCGCCGGAGGGCTTCCCGGTATTCGCGGATGGCCTCGTCGGTTTGGCCTTTCTCCAGGAAGGCATTGCCAAGGTTGAAGTGGACCAGAGTGTAACCCGGTTCCAGGCGAATGGCTTCCTGGAATTGGGTGATCGCCTCGCCAGTTTGGCCTTTCTGTGCGAGGGCGGTGCCAAGCTCGTTGTGGGCGGGGGCGAAATCCGGGTTCAGGCGAATGGCTGCCTGGTATTGGCAGATCGCCTCGTCAATTCGGCCTTTCTGTCGGAGGGCGGTGCCGAGAAAAGTGAGCGGAACCTCATTGCTCCCCGCGACTGCCAGCGAATGCCGGAGCAGGGTTTCACTGTCCTTCCAATAACCAATCTGGCGCCGCGTCAACCCCATGAATAGGGCAATAACCACTGCAGCAGCCACTACATATGAAATCCGAAATCCGAGGCCCGAAACCCGAAACAACCCCGAAATCCGAAGCCCGAAGTCCGAAACAATGCCTGCGGGACCGCCGGCCGCGTTTCGGATTTCGGGGTTCGGGCTTCCTTCGGTCTTCGGATTTCGGATTTCGGATTTCCCGCGAAGCAGATCGCCCGCGCCCCAGACGATGGCGATCAAAAACCCAAGCAACGGAAGGTAAGTCCACCGATCCGCCCTCGGCATCACGCCGGTCTGGAGCACCTGGCTGTTGGGCACCAGCACCCCGCAATACCACAACCACCCCACCAGCAAATAGGGACGCCGCCGCCACCCCAACCCAGCCAGCACCGTAAGGCCCAGGATCAACCCACCGGCCAGCAACACCTTCCCCAGCGGCCAATACCCGGGGTGCGGATAAAACATCGCCAGATCCGCGGGCCAGAACAGCTTCCCCAGATACCAGCCATACGAAACCACCGCGTTCCCGAGGCGCGCGCCGAGAGGCTGGTTTCCACCCCAGGTGAAGGAGCGTGTGAGTTCGTGCCCCACCATCATCGCGGCGATGAAGAGCGCCGCCAGGACAAAGAACGGGATTTTCTCCCGCATCAGGCGCAAGATAGTTGAGGGTTGAGAGCAGACAGTTGATAGTTCAAAGCGGCGCAGCGGCCAGTAATCCAGCAGCAACATCACGAAGGGCCACGTTACTATCGTCGGCTTGCTCAGCAGCCCGCAGGCATAGAAACCTAGCGAGAGAAGATAGAAGCTAGAAGATGGGAGAGAGGAGACCGACCAAGGACCACGGACCACAGACCACCTGCCTCTGGCTTCCGACTTCGGATTTCGGGTTTCGGATTTCCGCCTCCCCTGCACATAGCGGACATAAGCCATCAGCGTGAGCAGACCAAAGCAGGCGCACAGCACCTCCCGGCGTTCCGTCACCCAGAGGACCGGTTCGACCCGCAGTGGGTGAACGGCGAACAACGCCGCCACCAGCAGACTCCGCCACGTCGCGCCGGTCATCAGTTGCAGCCACGCGAACACCAGCCCCGCGTTGATGGCATGCACCAGCACGTTACCCAAATGATGTCCCCAGGGATTCAAACCGCACACCTGACAGACCACCATGTGGGACAACATCGTCAGGGGCGTCCACCCAGGCGGGGCCCAAGGGGTGAAGAAAAATAATTTTATACCCTCCCACGTCAGTCCTTTTGTGACGGGAACATTTGCGGTGACGTTGAACGCATCATCAATGACGATGAAGTCACACCGTGTCGCCGGCCAGTACAGGGCAGTCGTCACCAGCACCAGCAATACGGCCAGCAGCCACACCGGGGGAGAGGATTTGCGATTTGCGATTTGCGATTTGCGATCGGGCCCTGGTGCGTGTTGCGTGTCGCGTGCTGCCGTCTTCTGCGTTCTGGATCCTGCATTCTTCATTCTGATTCAGCGGTTGGTAGCGGCGCCGGGCGGCGGCGAAGGATTCGCCTGGGCAACGAGCGCGACGATCAGGTTCTTACGGGCGTCGGCATAGTCCGGTTTGAGTCGCAGGGCTTCCTGGAACTGGCGGATCGCCTCGTCGTTGCGGCCTTGCTGGTAAAAGGCGGCGCCCAGGTTGTTGTGGGTCTCGGCGCGATTCGGTTTCAGGCGGAGGGCCTCCTGGTAGTGGCGGATCGCCTCGTCAACTTGACCTCGCCGGGCCAGGGCGGTGCCCAGGTTGTAGTGGATGTCGGGATCATCCGGTTGCAGCCGGAGGGCTTCCTGGTAGTGGCGGATCGCCTCGTCGGTTTGACTTTTCCTGGCGAGCGCAAGGCCAAGGTTGTTGTGAAGTTCGGCATTATCCATCTTCAAACGAATGACTTCCTGGTATTGGCGGATCGCCTCGTCGGTTTGGCCTTTCTCCAGGAGGGTATTGCCAAGGTTGTAGTGGGCCTCATGGTAATCCGGTGAGAGGCGAATGGTTTCCTGGAATTGAATGATCGCCTCGTCGCTTTGGCCTCTCCGGCCCAAGGCGACGCCAAGGAGGTTGCGGACGACAGAGTTATTCGGTTTCAGGCGCAGCGCTACCTCGTAGTGGCGGATCGCCTCCTCAATTTGGCCTTTCCTGGCGAGGGCCGTGCCGAGCATCCCGAGCATCCATTCATTGTCTCCCGTGACTTCCATCGAATGCCGGGCCATGGTTTCATTGTCCTTCCAATAACCAATCTGGCGCCGCGTCAACGCCAGGCAGAGGACGATCGCCACTCCACCCGCCACGGACATCCCCAGCACCTGATACCGCCAGCGGCGAGTCAGTTCGCACGCGCCCCAGACGATGAGGATCAATGCCCCAAGTAACGGAAGG
>CAIWJG010000028.1 GCA_903912925.1 uncultured Verrucomicrobia subdivision 3 bacterium
AACTCATCGGGATTCAAATCCGGCGCGTAGGGTGGCAGGAAGTAGAGTTCCAAGCGTCCTTGAGTTTCGGTAAGATAGTTTTTGACGATGGTGGCTTTGTGCGCGGGATGACCATCCACGACCAGGAATACCTTCGTGCGGCGGCCTTTCATGAAGTTGCGTAAAAAAATGACAAAGGTTTCCGCATTGAGCTTGCCGGTGTAGGTCGCGGCCCAGAAGGCGCCGCTGGCATTGACCGCGCTGATCACATTGATGCTTTGGCGCTGGCCGGAGTTGGCTACGACCGGAGTGTGTCCTTTTAATCCGTAGGTTCGGCCTAGCGGCGGGTCGGACTGAAATCCAGCCTCGTCCAGGAAAAAGATCATCGCGCCCAGCCTTTTGGCTCTCTTCCTGAGCTTGGGATAGTCCTCCCTTCGCCATCGTTCCACCGCCACCGGGTCGCGCTCATAGGCTCGGCGCAGCGGTTTCTGCGGTGTGATCTCCAGACTGGCTAAGAGCTTGCCCACCGAGGTGAGACAGAATTCCACCCCCATCTTTTCAAGAATCAGGGTTTGCACGATCCGGCGAGTCCATAGCCCAAAGTCAAATCCGTGCTGGCGCGGGTCTTTGCCCAGAATCCAGCGCCGCACTTGCTGACGCTGCTTGTCACTCAATTTGGGTTCCGGACCTTGGGATATCTTCTCCACCAGCGCCTCCAGTCCCTGATCTCTGTATCGGCGTAGCCAGGGATAGATGCTGGTCCGACAAAGTCCCAGAGAATCCATCACGGCGCTCGGCTGCTCCCCATCCTCTACCACGCGCCGCACCGCCAGCACCCGCATATGCTCCAGTGCTTTGTGAGATAATTTGCGTCCATCGATCTTTGGCACCTCACAAAGCTATCAATCTCACTCCGTGTAGTCTATATTAATGACTCCGTAGTAAGTGCTTCTGACGCCGACACGGGCCGCGCGAATGGTCCTGTGGAGTGTGTTCATCAGGGCCCCTCAATCCGAACGGATTAGCGCACGCAAACTGAATGCACTTTTGCGCGACGCGCTGCGCGGGTGAATGAATAATCAATAAGTTGGCCCGACCCCGTTACATCCAATATCCCGGTGCCATGTATCACGTCATGAGCCGGGGAAACCGGCGATGAGGAGAGTCTGAAGGCGTTACGCCGGGGCTGGTACCTCGGCAGCCGGGAATTCAAGAAGCAGCAGTTGGAAGCGCTGGAAGGCCAGGTGGGGCAGCATCATTTTGGGGCGTTGCGCATGGAGACGGCGCAGGCCAAAGCTGAACGGATTATCACGGAGGAACTGGGGCGCTTGGGTTGGCAGCAGGCAGAGTTGGCGTCACGCCGTAAGCACGACCCGGCCAAGCTGGAAATAGCCGCGCGCCTGCGTAGAGAGACGACGCTTTCGGTCAAGCAGATCGCCACTCGCCTGCTCCTGGGAACTGCCAAGAGTGCAAGCGTCCGCCTACTCGCGGCCGCGAGGCAGAAGCCGTGTAGTGACCCAACGCAGCGCAGCCTTGGAATATGAGAGAAACCGCCCAACGTGGAGGCTTGACCCCTGAAAAACAAGCCAAGTTTGGGGTGGGAATCATGCAATTGGGCGCGTGTCGGCTAATTGGCAGCCGCTGCTGCCTGGAATGGCCTATAACGGGTTTGTCACCGCCAATTCGGCCACTCGGCAAAATGGCACGCTGGCTTTGCTTCCATCGCTTGTGGAGGCTACCGGAACGCAGGTGCGAGGCGGATTACGAGGCGGAGGAGAGTAATGATCGAACTCACGTTCGATGCTACGAGGCGAGGACCAGCTTGGCAAGCACGCCGCCTTTGATTAAGTTTCTCGGGAACTCAAGGGACACGGCCCGGACCGCCCGAATCTGAGCGAAGCGCGCCGTGTCCCACTAAACGTAGAAGCCATGACTGATCAAGCTTGGACCAGCCGCCGCCGTGTGACGGTGGCGCTCAATCACCAGGAACCCGACCGCGTCCCTTACGACCTTGGTGGCACCATTCTCACCGGGATCCACCATCGGGCCTATTGCCGCTTGCGCGAGCACCTTGGCCTGCCGGAGGTCGAGGTTGATATCGAGGACCCCGTCCAACAACTCGCCCGGGTGCATGAGGACGTCAAAAAGAAGCTGTGCGTGGACGTCTGGGGCGTTAACCCCTCCAAGCCGCGCGGCATCGGCACCCTGCCCTGGAGCGAGGACGGCTATGACAAGCTCGTGGATGAATGGGGCATCGAATGGTGGAAGCCGCAGGACGGCGGGTTCTACTACGATATGCGGCGGCATCCCTTGGCTGAAATTGACAATGTGCCGGACCTTGCGAAATACAAGTTCCCCGACCCGCTCGACTCGGGGCGTTACGAGGGCATGGTGGCACGCGCCAACGAGCTGATGAATCGCAAGCAGGTCGCTTACGTCCTGGGCCGCAACGCCCCCGGCATCTTCGAGATCGCCCTGTGGATGCGCGGGTTCGAGAACTTCTACTGCGATCTGGTGGCCAACCTGCCCTTTGCCGAGGCGCTGCTCGACATTATCATGGAAGTGAAGATGAAATACTGGGCCCACGCGCTCGAACTGCTCGGGCCGAACGTGATGATCATCTCCGAGGCCGACGACCTCGCGAGCCAGAACCGTTGCCTGGTCAGCCCTGAGCTCTACCGCAAGCTCATCAAGCCCCGCCACACGAAGCTCTTCAGCTTCATCAGGAAACATGCCCAGGTGCCCGTGAAAATCTTCTACCATTCCTGCGGTGCCATTGCCGAGCTGCTCCCTGACCTGATCGAGTCGGGCATTGATATCCTGAACCCGGTGCAGGTCAGCGCCGCGGGCATGGACACCCGGGAGCTGAAGAAGCGATTCGGCAAGGACCTGACCTTCTACGGCGGCGGCGTGGACACCCAGCACGTCCTGCCGCACGGCACCCCGCAGGATGTGCGCGACGAAGTGAAGCGCCGCATTGATGATCTGGCTCCCGGCGGCGGGTTCATCTTCAACACCGTCCACAACATCCAGTCCGACGTGCCGCCCGAGAACATCATGGCGATGTGGGAAGCGCTGAGGGAATACGGTGTCTATGGACACTAAAGGAGGGTTACATGGGGAGCATGGGTTGCATGAGTTACTGAGGAGTCCGCAGCTTACACTACACCCAAAGCTGCCGAGGCTTCTCCCTCTCCCCTTCCGAAGGGGAGAGGGCTGGGGTGAGGGGTTGCTCCGTGTCGTCTATCCCACGGTCTTGGCAGTACATGGGTTGCCCCCGCCGCCGCCCCCCGCCCCTCCGGCCCCGCCCCTTCCCTTACATGAGTTACATCGGTGGCAACGAAGGCTTGAGCCTGCACACGACTGAGGATTGAGGATGAAGAATTCGAGAAAACGACAGCGGCTGCCCATCGCGCTGAGCTTCTGTATTCTGATCGGCATAACTGCGCGCGCGGCGGCAGTGGCCGATGACCCGTGGACGATCGACTTCCGGTATGCGCCGACATGGTGGCAGACCTCCATCTGCCTGCCCGATGATTGGCAAAAGACGCTGGTCGGCAAGGAAGGCGGCCTGCTTTACGACTACCCCGGCAAATACGCGGGGTTCGGCACGAGGATCACCTTCGGGCTCCAGGGCGAAACCCGATGGCTGAAGCAGGAGTTGGCATCGCCGAGCGTGCCCATTGTCCGCACGACCCAGCGCAACAGCGACGTGGAAATCATGCAGGAGACCTTTGCAGTCGCACCACCGTTAGCTCCTGCCAGAAAGGAAGCGGAGATCCTCCTTGAGCGAGTGGATTCGCAGGTGATGCAAGCCGGTTGGGCGTCCCCGCCCGCCGGAAGTGATCCGGCCTTCCGCGACGTGGCGATCGGCAATGGGCACGCGGTGCAATACCGCTTCAAGGCAGGCAAGGCTGCCCGCTACACTGCCGTCTTCGGCCTCTGCGAGGGCTGGCACGCCAAACCCGGCCAGCGCATTCTGACGCTTCAGATTGAAGGCAAATCGCTTCGCACCGTGGATATGGTCGCCGAGAAAGGACGCAACCATCCGGAGATGTTTTCATTCCCGGCCCGCGACGAGAACGGCGACGGCTGGATTGACGTGGCCGTAGCGGCAGCAGAGAATTCTCCGGACAAGAACACCATCCTTAACACGCTCTGGGTCTTTAGCGGCGAGGACGCCCCCGCAAAGGAAGAATTGCTGGCGGGCCGGAGCACGCGCCCACCGCTGGCACATGTGGATTGCGGCAGCGATTCAGCGTCGAACCAAACGCCGCGCCACGACCTGACGCTCGTCCATTTGCGCAATACCGGCGCCAGCCCGGCACGTATCACACCTACGCTAACGATTGAGAGCGCCTCCCCCATCCAGCTCGATTCATCCCGCCGCCGCGTGCAGGTCGGTGGAAGCACCAGCCTGGCCACATCGGGCGTCTTCGCAGATATGGAGAAGAGCGCAAGCCGGACGGTGTGCCGCTTTCCGGAAACAGTGATTCCGCCGCACGGCGAGCAGGTCCTGTCCTTTGTCGTCGCCCGCGGTCGCAACGCAATTGATCTGGCGGTTGATCTGACCCAGGCCGAATCCCTGCGGCGCAAGGCCGAGCGCTATTGGCAAACCACCCCCCTGCCCTATGACCACATTCAGGTTCCCGACCCGGGCGTGCAAGCCCTGGTGGACTCCTCGATCCGCAACATCTACCAGGCGCGCGAGATCAAGAAGGGCCTGCCCGCCTTCCAGGTCGGTCCGACCTGCTACCGCGGCCTCTGGGTAGTTGACGGCTCATTCCTGCTCGAAGCGGTGACCTACCTGGGCCGCGCCGACGAGACGCGCAACGGTGTGAAGTACCTGATGAGCTTCCAGCGCGACGACGGAGCCTTCATGCTCATGGACGCGCATTGGAAAGAGACCGGCATCGCTCTGTGGGTCATTACCCGCCATGCACGATTGACAGGCGACAAGGATTGGCTGCTGGGGGTCTGGCCCAACGTCGAGCGCGGCTTCGCCTTCGTTCGCAAGATGCGTGGGATGCCGGCGCCTGGAGCACCCAACGCGCGGCTTATCCCCGATGGGTTCAGCGACGGAGGGCTGGCGGACAAAGTGCCCGAATACACGAATATCTATTGGACAATGGCCGGTCTGCGCGCCGCCATCGACGCTGCCCGCTGGCTCGGCAAAGCGGACGAGGCAGCGGATTGGCAAAAGGAGTATGACGATTTCCTCCAGACGTTCCGCCGCGCTGCCGAGCGTGACACTCGCACCGACGCGCACGGCAATCGTTACCTCCCCATCCGCATGAGATTCGACGAGAAGATCCCGCCGCAAAAGGCCCAGTGGGCTTTTCTGCACGCGCTCTTTCCCGGCCGAGTCTTTCTTGCAGACGACCCGCTGGTGCAAGGCAACATGGCGATGCTGAAGGCCGTCGAGCAGCAGGGCCTCGTGCAGGATACCGGCTGGTTGAAGGACGGCATCTGGAACTACTTCGCGTCGTTCTACGGCCACGCCTGGTTATGGCTCGGCGATGGGGACAAAGCGGCGCGCACACTCTACGCCTTTGGCAACCACGCTTCCCCGCTGCTGGTGTGGCGCGAAGAACAAATGCCGGTGGGCCAAGGCGACCAGGTCGTTGGCGATATGCCACACAACTGGGCCAGCGCCGAGTTTATCCGGCTGGTCCGGCACTCGCTGATCCTGGAGCGCGGGAACGAATTGCACCTGTTCGAGGCCATGCCAGCCAGTTGGGCACGACCGGGAGCGGTCACGAGGATGCGAGACATCGCGACTGAGTTTGGCCCGATCTCCTTGGAATTCCGCGTCTCCAAAGACGGCGCCAGCGGGGTCCTGAAACTGACTCCACCCCAACGCACGCCTCCCGCCCGCATCGTCCTGCACCTGAACAATTGGTCCGGCCAAACCAACTCACTGGACTTGCCACTACGAGGCAGAAGCACGACGAGGATCAAGTTGCCAGCAGTGGTTTGGTGTCCACCCTTTAGGGTGTCCGATGCCGCTTACGATCAGCCGCCATTCGTCCCATTCGTCCCATTCGTCCCATAATGAAAAGTGCTGTCAAGTTGCCGGGATCACCGAGCGTGAAGCAGGATCTCGGGCGGTAGCCTTCAGTCGCGCCCGACCTCAAGGGAGCGTGGTCGCCCGGTAGAAGGTCCGGGGAGAACTGCCGGCCGCAGAATTCGTGTACCAGAACTGGCCTCCCACCAGGGTATTGGTCTTCACCCGCACCCAGTTCAACAGATTCGTCGAACTCTGAACTACAACGCCCTGGGGGGCGTTACCGGCGATGCGGAAGGCGAACTTACCTGCCGACGGCCACTTGGGAGAATCCAGCCGCAGTTGAACGCCCACCCAAGTCACCGTTTGACTCAAGAGGTTGGTGGGATCGTTGCGTACCAGCGGGGTATTGTCATGGACCACCGCGCTGACCCAATTGGTGGCGTTAGCGAGAGCTTGCGACGATAGCGTAAAGGTGAGATTGGTGGCGCCGGTCTGGGGCACCCCGTTGGTGAACCATTGGACATCCAGATCGTGCGTGGCGGGTTGGAGCAGGGATACGCTGAAGGCCATAGCTTGCGTGGTGGAAACTGAGAAGTTCGTGCTGGCAGGGGAAAAACCGTCCACCGGCCGAACATGTTGATAAATGGCCAGCACCAGGGCTTCACTGCACACGTCGCAGAAGGGAGCGTACAAGTCGCGCATGAGGCAATCCAGCTTGGGACGATACCAGCCTGTGGTGTGGTAGTGCGCACCTTCGAACAGTCCGATGACGTCGGGATAGGAATCCGGCGGCGTGGTGGGAACGGGCGTATTAGTGGAAATCCAAGCGCTCCATTTGATGAGGAGGCGGTTGGTTTGCTGGGTGGTGTTCGGCTCCTCGGTGTTGGGATAGCCCGGATTGGGCGTGGTGTATTCGTCGCCGAGGTTGGCGAGCACGTGGCCCGTTTCGTGGGTCAGGATTTCGGGGAGCTGATAGGACACGGCAGCGATAGCAGTTTTGTCAAACCCATCAGAACCGCCATCGTTATAGCGGTCGTTCACCAGCAAGACCGGGAGCTGACAGTTAGGCATGAAGGTCTGCAACAGGGAGTCCACCTTTCCCTGACCGTGACTGTAATTCGCGTCGGCAAAGTTGGGTGGAATGGTGATGAGGCGGTCCGAAACCGGATCGTAAGTGCTGTTGAAATAGGTGTTATTGTAGATGCCGTTATAGGGATGGTCTGACCCGGAGTTGGTGGAAGCGACCTTGATGGCGAACGCATTGAAATAGTTCGAGTACGTGCTATAAGGCTCGTGAGACAGGAGGGCCTTGAGGGCGTTAGTCGCATCCACAGAGAACTGGGCGAGCTCATTGCTCGTGTAGCCTTCGGAAAGCACCACGATGTTGAGCCGGTTGGAAACCGGGCCATTAGTCACTATCGTTTGCATCGAGGGTTGGGCCAACACGCACGGCGGGCCAAGCGAGGCAAAGGCCGCGACCAGGCAGATGGCGGCCCGGCAAATGATACCGGACCAGTTATGGCTTATGCCACACTGTCCGGGAGGCTTAAAGGGTAGCTGCCAATTCACACTACTCGAAACCAAGCACGTAAAACCGGCTGGCCGCGTCGGCCGACAGCCTGACGACGAACTGGCCGTTGGCGAGAACGGGGCTGTTGGTCACGCTAGTCCAATGGACGGGAGGCCACAGGCTGTCGGTTTGTTTCAGCACAAAGCCGGTCGGTGTGTTCGTCCACCCCAGGCTTACCTGCTGATTCGTCAGGCCAACCGTCAAGGTCGGCGTCGGAACCACCAGAATACAGGCCGAAAATTCGGAGGTGTTGTTGGCACTGTCAGTCGCGGTGGCGGTGACGGCATAGCTGGCCGGAAGCTGCGCGGGGAGATGAACCGCGAAACTCGCATTGCAATTATTGCTGGTCAGGACGCTGGCTTGCCCCAGGTAAGTCTGCCCCTGCCCGTTGTTCGGATAGTTAGCAGAGCCGCAGGTGGGGTTCGCGAAGAACTGGAGCGTAAACGTCTGGTTGGGCCGGCTGTTGAGTGTGCCCCTAACGACCGTGCCGTTCCCGCTGACAGCCTGCGTCAGCACCGGATAGTTCTGCAGCATATTCGCGCCGGGGTCTGCGTCGCACGCATCGTTGGGCGTCACGCCAGCGACGCCCAGATCGATGCCCAGGCCGTCGTTGGAGAAAATGGCATTGCCCAGAATCGCGTTGTTGGTGCTGCCGTTCCGGATGCGAACGCCAGCATAGACAGTCTGCGCGAAGGCAATCCGATTACCCGCCCTGCCGCTTCCGCCGATTGTGTTATTGCACGCGCCCACTTCACACTCCACGCCGTGGTACCGATTCCCCAACCCGCTGATCCCGTCACTCTTGGTCCCGATCGCGTTGCCTTGAATCACGTTCCAAGAGGCGTTGGTCAGCCAAATTCCCCGGGTCTGGTTGCCAGAGATAAGATTCCCTGCGCCCTGAACCGCCCCGCCAATCGTGTTGCTGGGCGCGCGTTCGGCGTAAACACCCTCATACGTGTTGCCCAAAGCGAGTGTGCCGGTTACGTCCGTACCGATGGTATTGCCCTGGATAAGATTCCCGGTGGCTCCGGCAGAAATTAGATAAATGCCCGCATCGCGGTTGGCGGACAGCACATTGCCGGCACCGGCAGTCGCCCCCCCGATGGTGTTACCCGGCGCTCCCGATATGCCGACCCCCGCCCGCCCGTTGCCCAAACCGCCGGTCCCGCTAGGAAGCGTGCCAACCAAATTGCCTTGCACAATGTTGCTCCGAGCACTGGCTCCATCCAGGAAGATGCCGTCCTGGCCGTTGCCGGAGATCAGGTTACCTCCAGCACCGAGAGCACCTCCGATTGTGTTCCCCTGCGACTGGACATGGACCCCGCAAAGCTTATTCGTCAGAGCAGACTGCCCCGTAAAGTCAGGACCAATGTAATTGCCCTGGATCAGGTTACCCGTTGCCGCAGCACCAAAGATCACGATGCCATCCTTCGTATTCCCGGAAATCAGATTGCGGGCAGCGGTCGTTGCTCCGCCAACGGTGTTGAGACCGGCAGCCTCAATGGTAATGCCGCTCTCGGCATTGCCCAGGGCATTGGTGCCGGTAGCGTCCAGGCCGATGAAATTGCCCTGGACACGATTGCCGACGGAGTTGGTCGTGATATAGACGCCAGACAGTTTGTTGGCGGAAATAATGTTGCGAGCGCTCGTTAAAGTTCCGCCCACCAGATTGCTACTGCCAGCAAAGATCGTAATGCCAGAGTAGTTGTTCCCGAGATTTGCCAGACCCGACGCGCTTGTTCCAATGAAATTCCCCTGAATCAAGTTGCTGTCAGCACCCGGGCCGTTGAGCCCCACCCCTCCCTGGGCGTTGCCCGAGAGCAGGTTACCGGCGCCGGCATCCGTTCCACCTATGGTATTGCCGGCCACACCGTTGATCGTGACGCCGTCGCCCGCATTGGGTATAGCCAGGCTCCCGTTGGTGTCCGTGCCGATGTAATTGCCCTGAATCAGGTTCCCAGTGGCGCCGGAACCAACCAGGTAAACGCCGCTGCCTTGGTTTCCGGATATGACATTGCGCGTCTCGGGGGCCGTGCCGCCCACTAGATTACCAGGGGAGGAAACGAGGGAGACGCCGTTGTTTCCATTGGCCAGAGCGACCGTGCCCGAAACCTTTGTGCCGATGAAGTTTCCTTGGATAGTATTACTCGCACTGTTCTGCAAATACAGGCCGGCAAAGGTATTCCCGGAGATGAGGTTGCCTTGGGTGGCATGGGTTCCGCCAATCTGGTTGCCGGACGAACCATTCAGCCAAATGCCCTGGAGAGAATTCCCCCGGGCGATAGTGCCGGACGGATCGGTCCCGATAAAGTTGGCCTGAACCACATTGCTTCCTGCTCCCTGCATGAGCAGGCCCTGCGCGACGAACCGGTTGATGGCCAAGCCCTTAATCGTGCTATTGGCGGCGAACAGTCGCAGGCCGGGACTCGATCCGGCACTTGTACCGTTGATTTCAATCAACGGTGTCCCGGCATAACCCGATTGGGTGGTGCCATCAATCACCACCGCATCAGTGATCGCCGGCAACGCCGCCACCAGGTTGATGGTATGCACTCCCGTCCCCGGAACCTGAAAAGTGATCCTGTCCAGGCCGTTGGTCGCATTCGCATCAAGAATGGCCTGCCGCAACGAGCCGAGCCCGGAGTCATTGGCACTGCTCACGACCAGAGTGGCGGCCCCACCTCGAAACGCGACCAGCGCCGTTAGCCAGGTCGCGACGACCAGAGCGCAACGCCGCACATTGACTTCCAGGAACGGAGCCCGGCTTTCAGCCTTCATAGACATGGTGGCACTATAACATCTAATAACATAATGACTTGGCGAATCAAGGAGAATCATGCCAAAAAACTCATCAACTTTGTTGACAGGCTGCCCCCCCCGACCTCTATTCTCGACACGGCTGCTGTACTTCTTATGATGACGATGATTGCATATGTGGACCCGGGCTTGGGCCTATTGGCGTGGCAGGCCCTGGTGGCCGCCGTTCTCGGGCTGGTGTTCTATATCAAGAAGACGCGGGAGAAGGTCCTGGGATTGCTGTCGAAGCGTTTTCATAATAAACAATCTCCACCGGAAGGGCCGACGCGAATTCCGGCTCCGCAAGATGAAGTTCCGCCATGACTCTGGCGGCTGCGTCATTCCGCGATCCGGCGGGGAGTTGTTGCCAGATTGGCCAGCGCATCATCCGCACTCTGCATGGAACAAACGCCGCAGCATTCGAGGCCTTCTTGCGGACCCCCCAATGCCGGGAGTTCGTCGCCCGCGGCCAACTTGTAGCCACACGAAGACTGCCTGACACGGAGCTCGCCCAACTTGCTGCGTCTTTCCCCGACGTGTCGCCGATATGCAACAGCGAAGCGGGAGCCGTATTCGAGCACGAAAGGATTCCCTTCCCGAGCTACCCACATGAGTGGTCTCCCGAAATGCTTTGGCAGGCGGGTCGGCTAACCCTGGAGTTGGCCCGTAACGCGCTTAAAGCCGGCTACGGGCTCAAGGACGCGACTCCGTATAATGTCCTGTTTCGTGGTCCGACGCCGGTATTCGTTGATGTGCCCTCCTTTGAGCTCCGGCATCCGGGCGATCCCGTTTGGCGTGCTTACGGCCAGTTTGTGAGGACTTTTCTGCTGCCCCTCCTGGTCAACCGCTGCTGGGGCGTGCGTCTAGCGGACATCTTTACTACCCACCGAGAGGGTTTGGAGCCACAGGAAGTCTATCCCTGGTGCGGTTTGCTCCAGCGGTTCCGACCGCCGTTCCTTTCGCTGGTATCCATGCCAACGTGGCTGCGAAGAAAGGCACGAGCCGATGGTGAGCGCCTGTATCAACCTCGCACGTTGTCGAATCCGGAGAAGGCGCGCTTTATCGTTGACTCGCTGCTTGCGCAGTTGGAGCGCAGCCTGATCAGGTTAAAGCCCTCCGCAAGACGCGACTCTCAGTGGTCCTCCTACATGACGACGCACAGCTATACGGAGTCTGCGTTCGCCGCCAAAGAAGCGTTTGTGCGGCAATGGCTTGAGGAGTTTCGACCGGCGCGGGTCTTGGACGTAGGGGCCAACACAGGCCATTTCAGCGCGCTGGCCGCTCGGTCCGAGGCCAGCGTTGTGGCGGTGGATATTGATCCAGCCTGCGTGGGCGCCATCTGGCAGCATGCCGCGGAGCAGCAACTCGATGTGTTACCGCTGGTCATGGATCTTGCCCGGCCCAGCCCGGCGCTGGGGTGGGACAACCGCGAATGCCCGTCGTTCCAGGACCGAGCGCGAGCAGGTTTCGAGTGCGTCTTGGTGCTGGCGGCGGTCCACCATTTGCTGGTGACCGAACGCGTGCCTCTGGAAGAAATTCTGCGGTTTGCTGCCAAGCTGACTACTTCGACACTGGTCGTTGAATTCGTCGCGCCCGACGATGAGATGTTCCGCCAACTGACTCGTGGCCGTGAGCACCTGCACACCGGGTTGACCGAGGCGGTGTTCGCAAAGACCTGCGCTGCGCACTTCGATGTCGTGCGCTCCCTCCCGCTGCCGGGAACACATCGGACCCTGTACGGACTCAAGCGGAGAGGCGGGATTCCTTGAACCTCGCAGCCGACGCCCCACCGCCAGCGACCAAGCTCACCGGCCACGGGCAGTCCGGGATGATGCGCTGGCAGAAGCTCAGGGATGCCTTGGTCGCTCTATCCCTCGCTAATCTGTGTCTTGTCACCACCTGTTTTGGGTTACTGTATGATGCCGACCTCGGCTATTTCAACCGCCTGCGGGTCACTTCCCTGACATTGTTTTGCCTGGTGTTGAATTTGTCCTGGCTGAGCGGGTTGATTTGGTTAGTGATGCGCCTGTACCGAAGCAGCTCAAATCGGTGGTTTCGCCGCTTCTGCCATTTGTTCTTCCTCCTCCTATTGCTGCTGCCGGTGGATTTCTGCCGGATCAGGCTCATCCCGATTTCTGACCACCAGATCGTGACCTTCCTCAGAAGCCCGCTGGGAGCCATGACTGCGCTCCTCGTATTGGCCGTCGTCCTTTGGCAACTTCAGCGTGTCGCTCGCGCTGCGGCAGTGATCGTGGGCGTTCTTTCACCTCTGGCGATCTTCACGCTCTTCAAGATTGCTCTCCTGGGCCTGGGGTTGCAACATGTTGCGCAGCACTCAGCCGATCCTGCGTTACAGCCCTTGCTGCCGGTGCATGGGAACCAACCCAGGCTAGTTTGGTTCATCTTCGATGAGGCGGACCAGCGCCTCGCATTCGAGCGCAGACCGACCTTTTGTAAGTTGCCGGCCTTTGACCGGCTCTCCGCTGAATCTATTGGCGCCACGAACGCTTTCTCGCCGGGTGATACCACGTTCGTTTCCATCTTGGGCGCCAGCATTGCTAGCCGGCCGGCGCTTTTCTTCAGTGGCTGTCAGAAGCGCGTCCGATCTGACGGTGACGCTTGGAACCAACGGCGCGCAAATCGCGTGGAGCGAGTTGCCGTCGGTTTTCAAATCCGCCCGCGATTTGGGCGTCAATGGCGCGGTGGTTGGCTGGTGTCATCCCTATGATCGTCTTCTCGCCAATGCGCTGAGTTACTGCACGTGGTACCCGACCCCCATATTTGAGCAGGCGAGAGGGGCGACCTTCGGTGAAACGATGGAACGCCAGATTGGATGCATGGCAGGAACTCCTTATCTGCGGCAGCGCTTTGCGAGTCTGTGTCAGGCCAGTCTGGTGGATTCCCTTTCTTTAGTGACCAATTCGGTTTACGGCTTGATCCTCCTGCACCTGGCGCCGCCCCATCGTCCGGGGATTTATTTGCCTGATCGTGACCGTTACACAATATTCGGCATGCCGAAGGCGACCGGCTACTTCAACAACCTGGCCCTGGCTGATCGGTTTTTGGGTCAACTACGCTGCGCAATGGAAACGTCAGGTCAGTGGGATAAGAGTTGGGTCATAATCAGCGCTGACCATTCGTGGCGTGACTCGCGGCTTTATGACGGCGTGAGAGATTTGCGAGTGCCGTTCCTGGTCAAGGCGCCGGGAGCGGGCCAGCACCTCAATTTTGCGCCCCGAATGAACACCGTGTTAACCCACGATCTGATCCTGGCAATCCTGCAAAACCAGGTAACCAACCAAACCAGCGCTCTGCATTGGCTTAACGGTCATCAGTCGGACGAGCCGCCAGTCTTCATTGACCACCACGATTAGTCGTGCTGGTGGCCAAGCACAAACAAAGGGGTCCCGAAGAACAGGGGCCGCCGGTGCGTGACCCGCTCAATGCCGCTTGGGCCGGCCGTCACCCGCGATAGGGACCGCGGTACTGCATCTTGCTCGACGTTACCTCCGCTGCGAACACGGCTGCTTCGGCAAGTCCCATCCCCCGGCCACGCGCAACCAGGAAGGAAGCAGTGCAGGTATCGCCTCGGCCTGTGCGCCCTTCCAGCGTGAAGCCGCTAAACACGCCCTCATGCACGGTGCCGCCGTCGAAGACGCAAACGCCATCGCGGTGGGTGAGCAGGACCATCTTGGGCCCGAGGGCGTGGACCGCCCGAGCGGCTCGTCGAGGGTCCTCCTCGCCAGTCAGCACAAGGGCCTCTTTGGCGTCCACCTTGAACAGGTCGAGCAGTGAGAGCACTTCCCGCTTCTGCGCCAGATCCCGGTGCGCCAGCCGCCCGTCCGGCTCGGCCACCCGCAGGAAGCCTTGGGCATCGGCACACAGCATCGCGACCGACGGCCGCAGAACCGCCAGGAGCGCGGGTGGAAACTCACCCATCCAGAGCGGGTTCACGTGGACGACGTCGGCCTTCTGCGCCACGATTTGATCCAGATCCTCTTTACCGAACGGCGCCGCCCGCGAGATGAGGAGGCTCTGCCGCTCATCCGGGTTCTCGGAGGGGTAAACATTGCGAATGGAAGTGCTGGTCGGGGTGGAGATAAAGATCACCCGCACCCCGGCTTCACCCATGAGACGGAAGCTGGGGCGGTCAGACTCGGCGCATTTGGTGACCACGATAGCCTCGGCCCCCAAGCGCTGGGCGGTGATGCCGCCGTGGAATACACCGCCGCCACCGATCGTCTCCGTTTCCCCGCGAACGACGTTCTTGTCCACGCATACATGTCCAACTAGTACAATCTTCATATCAAAGCTCCGGTTTCCGGCGGCAGTTCTCATTTTGGCTGGTCTGGGAGGTTCGGTGTCCACCCTTTAGGGTGTTCCAGGCCGCGTATGATCATCCGCCATCCGTCCCATTTGTCCCATTCGTCCCATAGTGAGAATTGCTGGTTTTCCGACGGCTAAAGAACGACAGGGACAAAGTGAGAAGGATGGAGAGTGCCAAAGCACTGATCCAGACCGCAAACACCAGGCGGAAGGAATAGGTGGTTGTCCCGTTCACCACCACCTTCGACACGTCCAGCAGGTAGCCGCTGAGGGTATCCTGCACGCCCGCCACCAGGTAACTGAAGAGCCCGACCAATCCCATGGCCGCTCCCGCTGCGCGGCGCGAGACGAGGTCGATGGCCATCAGGCCGCCCAGGTAAACCAGCAAGCCCCCCATACCCAGGCCGAAAACAGCCAAGGCGGCGGCGTCGAGGAACTGATGGCCCGGGGGGATCCAATAAAGAGCCAGCAGGGACGCAACTTCCAGCAGTCCGTAGATGAGGGCCGGCACGGTGCGGCGTGAACCGAACAGGTAATCCGACACAAAGCCTGAGCTTACTGAGCCAATCAGGTTGCACGCGGGGTAAGCAGCCATCACGGAGCCCGCGGCTGTTAGGGTGTAGCCTTTGGCGGACTGCAGATAGAGTGGCCCCCAATTGCCGACCCCGTAGCGCCCGACATAAAGGCATCCGCTGGCCATTGCCAGGAGCCAGACGCCCGGGTGGCGGATTACCTCAAGCTGTAGCTGGCCAATCGTGGCTTTCTCCTGCGCCGGCACCTCGGGAGGCTCTTTCTTGTAAACGTGAATCGGGGGCAGGCCGTAGGTCTGGGGGCGGTCGCCCAGCGTCCGATAAAGGACCAGGGACGCCAGCAAGCAGATCAGGCCCGGCCCCCAGAATCCCCAGCGCCAGCCAAAGCTCGCTACCAACACAGAGGTCACGACAAAGGTCAGCCCCTCGCCAATGCTATGGCTGGCGCTCCAGATACCGTAGCGCGTGCCCCGCTCTTTCTTGCCGAACCAGTGCGAAAGGGCGACCACGCTGGGGGCCGAACCGACGGACTGGAACCAGCCATTCAACCCCCAAAGCAGGAGGAAGCCTGAGAACATAGGATTGAAGCCCAGCAGCAGATTGGCCGCGCCGGACAGCAACAGCCCGGTGGACATAAAACGTGCGATGTTGCAGCGGTCGGCCAGGAACCCGTTGGTAAACTTCCCCACTGAATACACGAACAGCAGGGCGGAGCCCACCACGCCCATCTGCGTGGCCGACATGACGCCCTCATCCAGCATCGCCTTCTTCGCGACGGAGAAGTTCATCCGGCTGGTGTAGAAGAGCCCGTAGCCGAACAGCACCGACAGGAATACTGACCACCGATGTGCCTCGTAGGAGCGGCGGATGACGCTGGGGTCAGCCGAGAATGGTGGCCGATCAGGCCCCGTCTTGAAGAACGAGAGCAGGCTTTGAACTGCTGATCTGGGAGCTTGGGATGGGATGGGCTGAGGCATTTAGCGCGAATCGTTAGACGGCCCCATCACCCGCTGGGACGGGTTCTCCCTCTCCTCCTTTGGAGGAGAGGGCTGGGGAGAGGAGGCCCATTGGCGATGCTGTGGCTCTTGGCAACATTCCAGCGGGCTGCCGCCCCAACAGATTTGACGTGCTGGATGAGAAGAACGACCTCCTCTCCCTGCCCCTCTCCTCCAAAGGAGGAGAGGGAAGCTGCTGCAGCCTGAGGCCGTATCTATGCAGTTGGAGATCGAATTCCCCCTCACCCCGACCCTCTCCCCAGAGGAGAGGGAATAGCTTTCGGCCATCTGGGAATACTCACACGATCGCGAGCTATTTCCAGCGCCGGCGACGGTCTCCCTCTCCCCCGGGGAGAGGGTCGGGGTGAGGGGGAATGGGTCTTCCAAATGAATAGTCACGCCTGAAGGCTGCGCTCCTTTATTTGGGCACGGCAATATTAGCAGGCAATCAAACATGTTATGAGAATCGCGTTCGGCGCCAGAGCGCCACGCCGCAGACCACGAGGGCCACGAACGAGGCAATTGCCAGAACGATCATCCAAGGCACGCTGAACACAATCTGCTGGCGGGCCGCGTCGAGACCCAGCCAGATAAAGATCCCGATGGCGGCCAGGACCACCAGGGCTTCCCACCAATGACGCTTCGGCTTCGCCTTCCCGATTGCCTCCTCGCCCCGCAGCGCGGCGGCGACGCTGGATTCATCCAGCCCATAGCGGTCGCACTCGCGCTGCATCGCCCGTTTCCACGAGGCCTGCTCGGAGGCGGGAGCCTCGGCAAAACTGATCGCGATCGCGCCGGCAATCATGATGAGGGAGCCGCCAATCACCAGGAGCTGGGCGCTCAGGCCCAGGCCGGTCAGCTCACCAAAGACCAGGGCGCCCCAGGCCAGGCCCCAAATCTGGTTGGTGTTCGATAGTGGAATGCCGCGGCTGATGCCGATATACTTGGCGGCGTATTGCTGGAACAAGTCGCCCAGGACCCAGCAGAAGCCGCCGAGGAAAAGCCAGAACATGGCAGGCCGCGCCTGGCCCAGCTCCACCCACAGATTGCCGAGGCCCCCACGGAACGCCGCACCGAGCGCCAGCACCGTTCCCAGCTCACCGAAGGTGAAGATGGTGACGAACGACAGCGGGTTCATACCGCTGAGGTAGGCCTTGCGGTAGGGAATATACATCGTTCCCCAGAGCAGGCCGGCGCCGAGGGCCGCGAGCACACCCAGCGTGGCATTCTTTGGCCCCCCGCCAGAGTGCTGCTGGGTCGCATAGGCCAGCACACATGCACCCACCACAATCGCGGCCGCGCCTCCAAGCACTTTCACCCAATCCCTGGTCGCCGAGCCGCGCAGCTCGTTGAACAGCAGCCAGCCCCAGAACAAGCCGACCAGGCTATTGGTGTTCCAGAGCGGAAAGGCAATCGAGAGGCCGACGTCGCGTATGGCGAACACCGTCAGTGTGTTCGCCACCGCCCAAAGCATGCCCGCCAGGAGCCCCCAGGCGATCAGGTGCGGCTTCTCCTTCACGTCGGCCATGACGAAGCTCGTGCCCTTGAGCGCGACCGGGACCGTCCAGCGCGCCACAAAAACGCCGGCCACCATGCCGAGCGAGATGATGAAGGGTGAAAAGCCGACCGTTACAAGTTTGGTCGGGGCTTCAGCCGCGCCGAGCCACGCTCCCGCGGCGAGCCCGCACATCACGCCCAACTGGTGGAGCGAGCGGGGCGACCGACCCTGCGTTGCAGCAGGGGGAGTGGCGGTCGCGGCGGCGGTGTTCACGGGATCACCTGAGCAGGAAAAGGAGCGTTAAGCCGATGAGCAGGACAACGACCGGCACCCAGAAGTGTACGTCCGTCGCGATGGCCTTCAAGCGGCGAGTGCTTCGGGGATGCTGCACCGGTAACGTCATGTGCTCGTGTGTACCAACTCCCGGGCTCTGAGTAAAGCCACCTTACGCAGCACTTCGGCGTATCCGTGCAGCGCCACCGCCCTGAGCCGTAGCGGCGGGCCTCTTGCCTGCCGTAGAGCCGGTTGAGCATCTGCAAGGACTCAGCTCTCGCAATGATGCCTCCAGGCTTCCTGGTGTGTTCCTTTTGTGTTCCGCCGAACAAGTGATTATACCGGTCTGGATAGCATGCCCCCAGGGGTGACATCCGAACGGTCCCCAATCCGCGGATGAAAAGCGTTTCTTCATCGGGGACACTTTTGGCCGAGAGCGCGTCCCTGTAAAGGGAATTCGTGCGAAGGGCAGGCAGTGCTATTACCGAGGACGGGATGGTAGAACGCAGAATACAACGTTTGCACCACAAGTGGCTCAACCGCAGAAGCTTAAGGGCACTACATGGGAGCCTCGCCGGGCCAGCACCGGGGTTGCGCCGGGGCTGCATCGTCTATGCACCGGGCAGATAGGCGCACCCAGCGCTGCCTTGCTAATCTCGTAAGTCGCTCAACACCATAGCCTTGTGCGATCCACGTCAGGCCGCCCCCAGACCGCCCCCAGACCGCCCCCAGACCGCCCCCAGACCAACACCGGACCACCCCGTGAATACAGAAGGAAGAATGCCGAATGTATTCCCTCAACACCTCGGAGGAGTTTGAGCTCGCGAGGACGCTCGCCCTCCCGGCTATAAACGCTGTCCCTGCCCTGCCGCTACTGGATCTCGCTGAGCTTCACAGCGCGGCGCTCGTCGTAGGATTTCCGGGCGGCCAGTCCCATGACAACCGGGATGCGGCCATCCAGGCCGGTGACCGCCGTGGGCGTGCCCTGGACGACGGATTGCACGAATGAGCGGACCTCGGACGCAAAGCTCTCGGTGTAGCGCTCCATGAAGAAGTTAAGGGGCAAATCCCGGCGCACGCTCTGGCCGGTGCTGATGGTGGCCTGGTTGGGGTAGCAGTTCTGGGTGGCGATGCTGCCGGCGGACCCGAGGATTTCGGCCCGCTGATCGTAGCCGTAGGCGGCCTGGCGGCAGTTATCAATGGTGCCAATGACGCCGTTGCGGAAGCGGAGCACGAGCAGGGCTGTGTCCAGGTCGCCCGCTTCGCCGATGGCCGGGTCCACCATGACGCCAGCGGCGGTGTAGATCTCCTCGACCTCGTCGCCGATCAGGAACCGGGCCATGTCGAAGTCGTGGATGGTCATGTCGAGGAAGATGCCGCCGGAGACTCGGACATAGGACACGGGCGGCGGCGCGGGGTCGCGGCTGATAATGTGCAGCAAGCGCGGTGCGCCAATCTCGCCGCTGACCACGGCGGCGCGAATGCGGGCGAAGTTGGGATCGAAGCGCCGGTTAAAGCCGATCTGGAGCTTGACACCGGCCTGCCGTGCGGCGGCGAGGGCAGTATCTATCTTGGCCAGACTGTGGGCGATCGGTTTCTCGCAGAAGATGTGCTTGCCGGCGCTGGCGGCGCGGACAATCAGGTCGGCGTGCGTGTCGGTGGACGAACAGATGAGCACGGCCCGGATGGCAGGATCGGCCAGGATCTGGTCCACGCTAGCGGCTACCGTGGGGATGCCGCAGCGGGCGGCGACGCGCTCGGCGGCGTCGCGGTTCAAATCGGTGATGGCCAGAGCCCGTGCCTCCGGGATGCGGAAAGCGAGGTTCTCGGCGTGGACTCGTCCGATGCGGCCGGCACCGATGATGCCGACGTTTAGTGGGTGGTTAGTCATGTGCAAAGCAGTGTTCGATGGCAGCAATTCTCACTATGGGACGAATGGGACAAATGGGACGGATGGCGGATGATCATACGCGGCCTGGAACACCCTAAAGGGTGGACACCGAACCTCCCAGACCAGCCAAAATGAGAACTGCTGGTTCGATGGAGGCGAGGTATTGGCGATTGCGGCGCGCGCTTTCTTTAGGGGAGCCCATGCCGGGCAGGACATCCTGTTCGACGAGCATGTATCCCTGGTAGTTGGTTTCGGCGAGGCGGCGCAGCAGGCGCGGGAAATCCACGGAGCCTTTGCCCAATTCACAGAAGATGCCGTGGCGCAGTGCTTGGAAGTAGTCCCACCCTGCGGCACGCGCCTGGGCGGCCACGGCAGGTTGGCAGTCCTTGAGATGGATATACCAGACGCGCTCGCGGAAGCGGTCGAGCGCGGCGACGGCATCAGCGCCGCCGGAGCCGTAAGTGTAGTGGCCGGTGTCGAACACCAGGCCGAGGGTTTGTGGATCGGTCAGTTCGAGGAGCCTGGCGATCTCGTCGTGCGTTTCGACGTAGCCCCCACAATGGTGATGGAAGACAGTCTTCAGGCCGGCCTCAGCCTGCACGGCGCGGGCGACGGCCTCCGCGCCGGAGGCGAACTGCTTCCACTGGGCCGGGCTCAGGCCGTCTTCCCCCGTGATCCGTCCGGCACGCTGGGTTCGGTTGGGCACGGTGCCGTTCTCGTCGGCCAGGACAAGGTAGGGCGCAGGCTCAGTAGCCACAGCGGCCAGCAGACGGGCGACCTTGACGGCGCGGGTGATGCCATCAACAAGGGCGGACTGCTCTTTGAGCGCGACGGGGACAAACGCGCCGAGCATGACCAGGCCGCGCCGGGACAACTCGCCCCGCAACGCCGCCGGATCGGTCGGCATGTAGCCCCAATCGCCGAGCTCGGTGCCGGTGTAGCCGGTAGCGGCGAGCTCATCGAGCATGCGCCCGGAGCCGATCTGCTCACCGCCGGTTCCTTCGAATTCGAGCGTGCCCCAGGAACAAGGGGCATTTCCAATCAGAAACTTAGACATAGCACTAAGGATTTACGATTTACGATTTCCGATTTACGATTTAGCTGATGTAGTTCAACAGTCGTTCAGCCATAGGCTAAGGATTTACGATTTACGATTTACGATTTACGATTTAGCTGATGTAGTTCAACAGTCGTTCAGCCATAGGCTAAGGAGCTAAAAGGAATTGGGGATTTCATTTCCGTGAGAATCAGTGGAATCCATGTCTAGAATCGGCGGCTCCAGTCGCGGGGCCAGCGTTCGACCACCACTTTGGTCTGCGTGTAGAACTCCACGCCGTGCTCGGCTTGGGCATGCAGGTCGCCGAAGAAGCTCTCCCCCCAGCCGCTGAACGGGAAGTAGGCCATAGGTGCGGCGACGCCGACGTTGATGCCGACGTTGCCCGCATTGACCTCATAGCGGAAGCGGCGGGCGTTGGCGCCATCGCTGGTGAAGAGGCAAGCCATGTTGCCGTAGCTGCGCTCGTTGACCAGGGCGATAGCCTCGTCCAGGGTCGCGGCGTGCATCAGGCTGAGCACAGGGCCAAAGATCTCGGTGCGGGCGATCTCGCCTTGAGGCGGCACGCCGTCGAGGATGGTGGGAAAGACGAAGTAGCCTTCCGGATAATCCGGCACGGACTGACCTCTGCCGTCAACCAGAACCGAGGCTCCTTCCTGCACGCCCTTGGCGATCAAGCTTTCAATGCGGCTCTTGCTGTCGGCGGAGATCACGGGGCCCATCTCGACCCCCTTATCAAGGCCGTAGCCGACCTTGCGGCTGCGGGCGGCGGCGACCATCTGCTCGGTCATAGATTCGCGTGCGTCGCCGACCGTAATGGCAACCGAGGCGGCCAGGCAGCGCTGTCCGGCGCAACCGAACGCGGAGTCGGCCAGGATGCGCGTGGTGGTCGCCATGTCGGCGTCGGGCATGATCACGACGGGATTCTTCGCTCCGCCCTGACACTGCGCGCGTTTGCCGGCTGCCGAGGCACGGCTGTAGATATAGCGCGCGGTGGCGGTGGAGCCGACGAAACTGATGGCACGGATGCCGGGATGGTCGAGGAGCGCGTTAACGGTGTCGCGCCCGCCATGAACCATTTGCACGACGCCAGCGGGAAAGCCGGCCAATTCGAGCAGCTCGAACAATCTGGCCGAGGTCATTGGCACGCGTTCGGACGGCTTGAGGATGAAGCAGTTGCCGGTGGCCACGGCGTAGGGCAGGAACCAGAACGGGATCATGCCCGGGAAGTTGAACGGCGTGATGGCGGCCACCACCCCGAGCGGCTGGCGAATCATGTGCTCATCAATGCCCGAGGCGATGTCTTCGCTGTTGCGGCCCTGCATCAGCGACGGGATGCCGCAGGCCACTTCCACGTTCTCGATAGCGCGCCGCAGTTCGCCGGTCGCCTCGGAATAGGTCTTGCCGCATTCGTTGGTAAGGGTGCGGGCCAGCCGATCGAGATTCTCCTCCAGCAGCGTCTTGAGCTTGAACAGCGGTTGAATGCGCTCTCCGGCTGGGGTGCGCCGCCAATCGGGAAATGCCTTGAGCGCAGCATCCACGGCGCGACCCACATCGGCAGCAGGAGACAGCGGCACCTGGGCCAGCACAACCGCCGAGGCCGGATTCAGCACGGGCAGCATTTCACCGGCAGCGGATGGCTGCCAGCCTCCGCTGATGTAGTTCAACAGTCGTTCAGCCATAGGCTAGGGATTTACGATTTACGATTTACGATTTACGATTTACGATTTAGCTGATGTAGTTCAACAGTCGTTCAGCCATAGGCTAAGGATTTACGATTTACGATTTACGATTTACGATTTA
>CAIWJG010000029.1 GCA_903912925.1 uncultured Verrucomicrobia subdivision 3 bacterium
CGGGTGCCCTCACCCGGCGCGGGGTGACCTGGCCATAATGAGAATTGCTGTTGCTCCCGCGTTGCTGCTTGCGGAAGCTGGCTCGACTGAGGTAAAAACAGCCATGCCTACAGGGAACATGTCTGAGTCGCAGGACCTTTCGGGGAATGGCCGTGTCATCCGCGTCTTCATCTCTTCCACCTTCCGTGACATGCAGAAGGAGCGCGAACTGCTGATCAAGAAGGTCTTTCCCGAGCTCCACCGCGTCTGCGATGAGCGCTTCGTTGCCTTCACCGAGGTGGATTTGCGCTGGGGCATTACCCAGGAGCAGGCCGCCGAAGGCAGGGTGCTGCCCATCTGCCTGGAGGAGATCAACCGCAGCCGGCCCTACTTCATCGGCCTGCTGGGCGAGCGCTATGGGTGGATTCCCAACACCGTCGCCCCGGAGGTTCTCGCCAAAGAGCCCTGGCTGAAAGAGCATGTGGGCGGTCGCACCTCCGTGACCGAACTGGAGATCCTCCATGGTGTGCTGCGCAATCCGAAGCAGGCGGGTCACACTTTCTTCTACTTCCGCGACCCGGCCTACCTCGCCACGCTCCCGGAGAGCGAGCAGAGTGAGATGGTCGAGCGCGACATTCCTGACGACATAGCCGCCTTGGGCGCGGCTCAGGCAGCGATCCGAACCCAGGAGCGCAAAGACAAGCTGGGGAATCTGAAGGACCGTATCCGCCAGAGCGGCATGCCTTTGCTCGACAACTATCCCAACCCCGAGGCGCTGGCTGCGGCTATTCGTCAACAGTTCCTTGAACTGATTGACCAGCTCTACCCCAAGGATCAGGTCCCCCATCCCCTGGATCAGGAAGCCATCGGCCACCGCACCTATGCCCGTCGCAAGCTCCTGGCCTATGTCGATCGCCCCACCCACTCCAAAGCTCTCAGCGCTTTCGTTCAAGGCCCGCACACTGACCAGGGACTCGTCGTCACCGGTGATAGCGGCAGCGGCAAGACGGCCTTGCTGGCCGACTGGGTCACCCAGTGGCATCAGGACCACCCTGACTACTTCGTCTTCGAGCACTACTTCGGTGCCACGCCCGAAAGCGCCAGCGTCGATGGCTTCCTCCGTCGTCTTCTGGGTGAGCTCAAGCGGCTGGCCGGCATCCCCGAGGAGATTCCCGCCGCGCCGGAGAAGATGCGCGAAGTCCTGCCCCTCTGGCTTGCGCAAACCGTCGGCCGCAAGCCCATCGTACTGGTGCTGGATGCCTTAAACCAGATCCAGGGCAATGAGCCTGACCGCCATCTCACCTGGCTGCCGCGATCCTTCTCGGCCCACGTGCGGGTGATCGCCTCCTCCCTTCGCGATTTAGCTCTCGACACCCTCGCCCAGCGCGGCTGGTCGGAGCACCGGCTGCCGCTGGCCGATGCGACCGAGCGCGGCCAGATGATTGACGCCTTCCTGGGCGAGTACCGTAAGAAACTGGGCCAGAAACTGCGTGACCAGATTGTCAGCGCCCCAGGCTCGGCCAATCCGTTGTTCCTGCGCACCGTGCTGGAGGAACTGCGGCAGTTCGGCAGCTTTGACGATTTGCCTCAGCAGGTGGCTCTGTATCTGCAGGCCACAACGCCCGAGGCGCTGTTCCGCCAGGTGATTCACCGCTGGCGGGGAGACTTCCACGCCGGGCGTGAGGTGGTCAGTCGGTCCTTGCGCCATCTCTGGGCATCCCGGCAGGGCCTGAGCGACGGCGAATGGCTGGATTTACTCGTGGATGAGAAGGGGCCGATGGATCGGCAGACCTGGCGACCGCTGCTGCTGGCAATGGAGCCGCATTTGGTTCAGCGCGGCAGCCTGTGGGCCTTTGGTCATGACTTTCTGCGGCAGGCCGTCGAGGCCGAATTCCTCTCCACGGCGCAGGAAAAGAATGCTGCCCATCTGGCCATCGCCGATTACTTCGGACAGCATGAGCGGCAGCGTGAAATGACTCCCCGCAAGGCCGCGGAATGGCCCTTCCAGCTCCATGCCGCCGCGGCTTGGGACCGCCTCGAAGCTTGCCTCACCGACATCCCACTCTTCCTCGCCCTCTACAATGCCAAGACCAAGTGGGAACTGACCGGCTACTGGCATCCCTTGCGCGAACGGGGCCGCGACATGGGTGTTCGCTACACCGCCGCTTATGCCGAATGGATCGCCGACCCGGCCCGGGCTGGTGACCCCTATGTTCCCGCACATCTTGGCCAATTCTTGTCAGACAACGGCCTCTATCCACCCGCCGAACCCCTCTTAACGCGGGCGCTGGCGGCGAGCGAGCGGGTGCTGGGGGCGGAGCATCCCGACACGCTGGGGAGCATGCACAACCTGGCCTCCTTGCTGGCGAGTAAAGGCGACTTCGCGGGGGCGCAGCCGTTGCATGAGCGGGCGCTGGCGGCGAGCGAGCGGGTGCTGGGGCCGGAGCATCCCTCCACGCTGGTGAGCGTGAGCGGCCTGGCCTACTTGCTGGGGAGGAAAGGCGACTACGCGGGGGCGCAGCCGTTGCATGAGCGGGCGCTGGCGGCGCGCGAGCGGGTGCTGGGGCCGGAGCATCCCGACACGCTGGGGAGCGTGAACAACCTGGCCTCCTTGCTGGTGAGTAAAGGCGACTACGCGGGGGCGCAG
>CAIWJG010000030.1 GCA_903912925.1 uncultured Verrucomicrobia subdivision 3 bacterium
AACGGCACAAGGTTTTGGGCGTGACACCTCCGCCAGCGGACCTTATGCTGGAGGCGGCTCTGGCAACACAGGGCGAGTCTTTTCAAGACACGATGGCGACTGCTCTTAATGGCGAGGAATGGATGGCCGTTCTGGAACGGCTGGCGGCGGCTTTGCCGCCGGATGGTCCGCCCCTGCGACTCTGCCTGATTGGCTCGGCTGCCTGCCTCTTCGCTGGCATGGCAGGACGCACTTCCGGTGATTTGGACATCTGGAAACCGGCCAGCGACTACGACCGGCTGGAACTCAAAACTGCCGCTGAGGAAGCCGGCCTCCTCTTCGACCCCAAGACCGCGCTGGAGCCGGAAACCCCCTATCTCCAATTGGTCGAACCGGGCCTGACGCAGCTTGGCTCTTTTGAGCCGGTGTTCCTCGATCGATTAGGGCGCCTGCACCTCTACCGGCCGCCCGTGGAAAACCTCGTGGCCGCCAAACTCATCCGGGCGGAGCCGAAAGACCTCGGCGATATCCGCTTTCTGGTCAGCCGCCATCGGCCGGACTTGGAGCGTGTCCGCCAGATCGTTGCCCGTTTCGTGCCACACGCCCGCCAGCGCGCATCAGAGAACCTCGTCTATCTCGACGTCTTAGCAGCCTGACCATGAATCCCCGCGAAGAAGAATTGGCGGTGCGCGCCCTGCTGGAGAACCCACCCCTGGTGGACCTCGCTTTCAAGGAGCAGCGCTGGGCGGAACTGGCCGCGCTGGTGAGGTTCACCCGGCGGGACGTCCCCATTGCCCTGGCCCAGACCGACCCAGCCCTCTACCGCCGACTGCGTGAGCAGATTACCCGCTTCTTCCTCCTGGGGGGCGACGTATTTTCCTTGCCGAAACTTGAAGCGAAGCGGAGCCCCTAGCAGCCAAAGGGCGTAGGCGTCGGACGGTTCGCCCTGGAAGTAAAGTTCGACCGCCGCTTTCAAGTTGGTGACGGCCTCTTCACGCGTGGTGCCGAAACTGGAGACGTCCACATTGAGGCACTGGGCGACAAAGAACTCATCCTCGCGGTACACACAATAAGCCATTGCTTTCATGGCTTCGAGGTTGTTATGGAAGCCAGTCAGGGGCAACCGTGGTTTAGCACGGCAGCCGAAGCCCCCTGACGTGGCTGCTCTACCGCGGCCCCAAAGGGCAGCCAGGCTGGATGCGAGGTTACCATTAACTGACGTCGCCACTGTGCCTGGGGTGAGCGTAACGAGATTTCCGACAATTCGTACTTGCGGAGGGTCACAAACCTGCTAAACCAGCAGACGTGAGCAAAAAAGTAATGTGAGATAACTTAACCAAAAACCAATTTAGCGTAGCCGGCTACGGTCTTTGTTGAAAACCGCGAATTTTCTACTGACGAGACTCAGCCCAAGCACGCGCCACACGGCGCGGCTTGGCGTATCTCTCGTCAAGGGCGCTTCGCGGTGCCTCAACAAAGGGTGCGACAAGTTCGCGCCCTTTTATTTTTCTGTAGCGCTGCGTTAATTAACCAATGGGTAGCAAAACAGAGAAATATTGAAACATGAAAAGTATGAAGACAATGATCCGCCTGATGACCTGTGCCGTCGTGGCCACGATGAGCATGGAGGCTGCAAGGGCCAGTCTTAACATCCCGTCCGACGGCTCGGATGGCGCGCTCGTCATCGCCGAGGATACGGTGATTGACCTCAGTCAGGCCGTCACCAGCAACTGGGACGCGAACAACAGTGCCAACGTGGGCAAGGGCATCTATGACTCCAACAAGTGGGCCGTGGTGTTCAAGTACTCCAGCGTGACGATTCAAGCCGGCGCCACCGTCACCTTCAAGAACCACGCCAGCCGCGCACCGGTGGTGTGGCTGGTGCAGGGGGATGTTACCATCAATGGAACAGTGAGCTTGGATGGGCAAAATGCTCAGCCTTCTCCTTGGCTGGCCGAACCGGGTCCTGGCGGCTTTCGCGGTGCATCAGGGTACTACGCCTTCGGAGCGGATGCCACATCCGGGTTCGGGATGGGTGGCGGCCATCCAGGGCCTAATGGGACCCCTTATGGGTGGCAAATGGCCGCAGGCAGCTACGGGTCAGCCGGCGGGTTCGGAACGAGTCCTGGTAGTGGCGTGCCAGCTTCAGCTCCTTACGGAAACCCATCTATCATTCCTTTGTTGGGTGGGTCTGGTGGTGGCGGGGAATCCGGCGCCAATTATGGAGGAGGCGCGGGAGCTGGAGTCATTCTAGTTGCCTGTACTGGAACAATCACTATATCAGGCGAGATTCGGGCAAACGGAGGATCCGGCACTGGAGGCGGGAGCGGTGGTGCGATTCGTCTGGTGGCCGATGCACTCAGCGGCAGCGGAGTTGTTCAAGCCAAGGGCGGAATCGGTGCGCTGACAGGTGGCCTTGGTCGGATTCGTATTGAGCGGGTTGTGAATACCTTCACGCCCGAGCCTATTCCGGCTCCAAGCGTTGTGGTGCTGTCTGCCGGGGCTACACCCGTAATTTGGCTCCCAACCAATGGTCCCACCGTCAGAATTGTCTCCATCGAAGGCAAGTCGGCTCCAGCGGACCCGCGTGCTGAGTTTGGTGCCATTGGCGCAGACATCGTTTTGCCCCAAGTCACCAATGTCACCGTGGTCGTCGAGACCACAGTGGCTGAAGACGCTTCTACGGTCACCGCCCGTGCCACGCCACGCTCCAACGGCAACTTCAGCGAAAGGGTCGCGTCCCTCACCCAGGTTGTGAGCGAAGACCCGAAAGTGATTCGCTGGACAGCTAATGTGCCGGTCAGCGACGGCTACGCCGCCATCCAGGTGAAAGTGGTCCGGCCCTGAGTTCGTGGCCGCCCCGCAGTGGGGCTTTCCAAGGCTTCCTGCCATGAAACTATTACCACTACAGAGCCTGGGGCCGCCGGGCCGTGGCTGGCTGGGGAGAGCTATCCCGAGCCCGCTGCCGCACTCCAAAACCTCGCGGCGCTCATCCACCGAGCGTCCGCCGCCAGCCGGTAGCGCAGGTTTTCCAACCTGCTGTTTCGCCGACTTTTTAGTCGGCAGGGCGAAGGCGGTTCCGAGCGTTTCGCGGGTTGGGAAACCCGCGCTACGGCAGAAAGGAATGTCTGCGCTACGGGGCTGCGCCGCGATGCTGGCGTTGGTTTGGCTGGCGTTCGCGTCATTCGCCCAAGCCCAGACGCCGCCGGTGCTGATCCAGGAGGTCATCTCCCGTGAGTTCTCGATCTTCGTTGGCGACGAGCCAACGCCTCCCTGGAGGCAGGCCGTCTCCCGCGAAGTCAGCATCGTCGTCACCACGCCGGCTTGGCCCGCCAAGGTCTCGCCGCTCATCGTGACGCCTACGCCGACGGGCGAGTCGGTCACGCTGTCATGGCTCGGCTATAACGAGTGGGCGCAGCGGGATGTGGCCGGCTACCGGCTCTACATCTCCGACCGGCCCTTCACGGACATCTCTCAGATGACGAATTACATCGTCGTGCCGGGAGAAACCTTCACGTTCACGTTCACCAACCTGCCGGCCTGGCAGGACCACTACTTCGCGGTGGTGGCAGTGGACGCGCTGGAAGGGTTCGACCCGGTGGTGAATTACGCCGCTGCCTACATCCTCGCCCGCGAAGTGGTGTCGCGGGAGTTCTCGGTGTTCATCGGCGCGGAGCCAGACCCACCTTGGCGGCAGGTTGCTTCGCGCGAGGTGAGCATCGTGGTGACGACGCCGGAAGTCCCGGCGCAGGTCACGCCACTGTCAGTGACCCCGACGCCTACCGGTGAGACGGTCACGCTGTCGTGGCTCGGCTACAATGAATGGGCGCAGCGGGACGTGACGCACTACGACATCTACCTGTCCCTACGCGCCTTCACGGATGTGTCGCAAATGACGCCCTACGCCACGGTGCGCGGGGAAACCTTCACCCTTACGCTCACCAACCTGTCGGCCTGGGAAGATCACTTCTTCGCCGTGGTGGCGGTGGATGCGCTGGGCGGCTCGAACGCGGTGGTTCGGTATGCCGCTGCTAACGCGCTGGCCCGGGAAGCGGTGTCGCGGGAGTTCTCGGTGTTCGTTGGCGCGGAGCCAGACCCGCCTTGGCGGCAGGTGGCCTCGCGCGAGGTGAGCATCGTTGTCACCACAGCTACAGCTCCGGCCCCAGTGCCGCAGTTGGTGGTTAATCCGGTGCCCGCACGCCAGACGGCCGCGCTTTCGTGGGCTGGCTACAACGAGTGGGCGCAGGGGGACATTGTCCGCTACGACATTTATATGTTCACGCGTAGTGGCACGAGCGGCATGCAGGTGGCGCTGGTGGCATCCGTGCCGGGGGAGACCTTCTCGATAACCCTGACCAACCTGCCGGCCGGCGAGGATCATTTCTTCGCCGTGGTGGCGGTGGACGCGCTGGGAAGGTTCAGGCCGGCCGGATCGGTAGAACCCGGCAGCTATTTGAACGGAGTGTTCAGCGTGTTCGTCAATAGCCCTCTGGGCGCGGAGTTTGTGCTGCTGGAGTCATCGGATTTGCGCAACTGGGTCCGATTGCAAACAAACACAGCGGCGGGTATGCCATACGCCATGTCGGTGACAAACGTGCCGGGTCTGAACCGGTTCTACCGGCTATTGATCCGGTAGCCTGCTACGCCAATGCCAGGGGGCAAACGGCTCGGTGGTGACAGCACCGAGCCGTCCGGCGTGCAAGTGTCAGAGCAAAGTTTCTCCAGAACCCCTTCTCATGCGTAGCAGCCGACGTAAGGAGGCTCTAATCAAGTCGCTGCGTAGAGAATGAGCCTCCTTACGTCGGCTGCTACGATGATACGATTTGCCGTGCCGGGGTGCTCACTATTTGCATTAAAGGTTCTGGAATTGTGACCTCTTGTATTCTCGCCCGGTCTTCCCTGCGGCCTCTTGCACTGAAACCACCAGTGCCGTCATTGTTCGAGAACCCCTTCTCATGCGTAGCAGCCGACGTAAGGAGGCTCTAATCAATTCGCTGCGTAGAGAATGAGCCTCCTTACGTCGGCTGCTACGATGATACGATTTGCCG
>CAIWJG010000031.1 GCA_903912925.1 uncultured Verrucomicrobia subdivision 3 bacterium
CCCCCGGAGGTTATGAGAATCGAATGCCCCCCGTGCGCAGCTTAGATTGTTCGGAGCGCGGACATTCTTGTCCGCTTCGGGCTTGCCTGATCCCATTACTCCCATTATCCCCATCACTCCCATTCCCTGTGTCGTGCGCTTGGAAAAATGTGAGCTACGCACGCCCCCCCGGTTTACCCACATAATCTTGACTCCCTGCACCAGGTGCGCGAGTCTTACCTGCAAACGATAGTTACCATGCCGAACATTCCGTTTACAGACAACTACACTGACCTGTCCTCGCAGCGCGGATTCCAGTTCAAGTTTTCCTGCGAGAAGTGCGGCAACGGTTACATGTCCACGTTCCGGGCGAACAAGCTTGGGATGGCCGCCGCCGCCGCGGACGTCGCCGGCTCCCTGTTGGGTGGGATTTTTGGTCGCGCCGCCCAGACGGCCCAATCGCTGCAGTCCATGGCGGCTGGCCCACAGCATGATTCCGCCCTTGAGGCGGCAGTCAAGGAGATCAGCCCGCTGTTCAAGCAGTGTACGCGCTGCGGCAAATGGGTTTGCGAACCGGTCTGCTGGAACAAGAAAGCGGGGCTCTGTGAGAACTGCGCGCCGGACCTCGACGAGGAAATTGCGGCTGCGCAAGCCGCCGCGGCGAAGGAACAGATCGTTGAGAAGGTGCGGCAGGTGGACTACCTCGCGCAGCGGGACTTGGCCCAGGTCGCTCCCGCCCTTTGCCCCAAGTGCGGCGCCAAGACGCAGGGGGGCAAGTTTTGTCCCGACTGCGGCGCGGCGATCAGCGCCAAGAAGAAGTGCGCCCATTGCGGTGCCGAGGCGGACGGCACCCCCAAGTTCTGCCCCGAGTGCGGCAAGGCCTACGGGGGGTGAGATGACCGACGACCCGCGGCACGCCAAGGCAGCGTTCGGCCTGTACGCTGCCGGCGGTTCGGTCCTGCAGCAGGGCGAGGCGGTAGCGGTGGTCGGCGACGACGCGCTGAGCGTCGGACCGCTCATCGTTTCCTTCCTGGACGCGGATGCCTTGCGCGCCGCCGACTACCGGATTGAGCTCGACCTCTGGCCGGACCGCCAATTGGTCCTGACACAGCTTGGAAGACGCTTTCAAACCTTCGCCCAGGAGCTGTGCCGAGCCCGGAACCGAACGCGCGTCGCCGGGTTGCTCGCCCACGGCATCACGAGCCCCGAGGTCTTCTCCGGCGCCCTCCTGGGCAGCGGGACACCACACCCCGCCGAGCTCCAGGTCCACAACACTCACGTGACCGTTGTTCCCCAGGACGGGGACCCGTGGCAGGTGCCGCTCGGTGCGCTTACGGCTGTGCAAATACAGGAGGATCCGCCCGGGGTCCTGCTGAAGACAGAAGCGGCGCGCACGATTGTCGGACAACTGGCCCGCCACCAGGATGCCTTCCGCCGAGCGGTCGTGGACCGGTTCGAGGCGCAGGCCCGCCTCCTGACGCAACTGACCGGACAAGCGGGATTCGCCGACGGCCTCGGCATCCCGCGCGCCCGGATCGGCGGGTTCGAGCGCTTGCGGGAGCGGTTCACTGCTCCGGAACGCACGGCGTGTGCGGAGCCCTTACTGGCGGTCGCAAGCGACGAGCCGCGTCTCGGCTTTGTCCAGTTGCTTGATCCCGACGCCGAAGCCCTGCAGTCGCCGGAGGCCCTGCCCGAAAACTGGGCCTCGTTCCTGCTGGTGCCCGTCGGCGGCCTCACGGTGCTCGAGCTCCTCGCCGGACCGAGCGCTGCAACCTATGTCTTCCGGGGCGGGATCGAGGCCGTGAGCCGCGATCTGCAGGCCCTGCACTTTCGCCGCTCCCCGCTTGCCCTGACGGGGCAGCACGCCGAACTGACGGCGGCTAACCCACACCGGCTCGCCCTGCGCAAGCTTGAGCCGCTCCGGCGTCTGCGGGAGGTTACGACGGCTCGCCTCATCCACACCGAGAACTGGGTCAAAGCGCTCCATACTGCGCTCGCCTGAGAGTCACGTTCCTATGCCTGCTGCGCACCTTAGATTCTCCGGAGCGCGGACATTCTTGTCCGCTTCGGGCTTGCCTGATCCCATCACTCCCATTCCCTGTGTAGTGGTCTTGGAAAAATCCAAGCTGCGCTCCTGTGCCTGGCGCATTAATATTTCCTCTGTTCTGAATTCCGTGAACCAGCCGCATCAAAATTCGGCCAACCCGCTGGTTGCTAAAGTTCGGCGCCTCGTCGAAAGGTGTCGGGCGAGACATGATGACTTGGTTGGCTAAAGCACCATGCAATGAAAAGAAGCGAGCAATCAGTTTTTCCAGGGTTCTTCCTCTGGCTGGTCACTGTGGCGGCGTTGGCCGCGGCGCCGGTCGAAACCAGGAAGCCCGACGGCACGCCCAACCGGGCCGCCTGGATGGCCCGAGGGACCTTCGGCATGATGACCCACTATCTCATCACTCCGAAAGGCTCCACGCCGCAGGAAAGAACCGCCGATCTCAACCGAATCGTGGACCAGTTCGACCTGGCTCGTTACCTGAAGCAGTTCGACGAAACCGGAGCGGACTGGCTCATTTTCACGCTGGGGCAGGGGACCGGTTACCTCTCCAGCCGGAACGACTTTATTGACCGCCTGGAAGGCGGCTTCACGCCCCACCGCGACCTGATCGGCGAGCTCGGCAAGAAGTTGCAGCACCGCGGCAAGCGGCTGATTGTCTATTTTCCTGGAGCGCACACAGCAGCCGATCCCATGGTGAAGCGGTTGCTAGGTCTGGGCACGGATGGCTATGCGGACCGGCACAACCGGTTCATCCGCGACTATTCAATCAAACTCGGCCGGCTCGGCAGCGGGTGGTGGTTCGACTCCTGCAACCAGCAGGACAATGCGGCGTGGCAGAAAGAGATGGACGCGTGCCGAGCGGGCAACCCGGATTCTGTCGTTGCCTTCAGCGGGGCCGAATTCTGCGCGTCCGGCGGCCAAATCCGGCCCCAATGCCCCATCGAGGATTATCACGCCGGCGAGATCCATCTGCTCGAAGACGGCAAGATCAGGACCGACTTTATCTATCCGCCCGGGGAGGATGTCCTGGTGAGCGCCGATCGCAAATTGCGAAAGAAAGGGCAGGAGGCGAAGTTCTACCTGCCTAAGTCGCAGTTCATCGACAATGTGCAGTGGCATTGCCTCCTGCCGATCGACTTGACGTTCAACCCAGCCGTGCCCAACCAGTACTGTCACTACACGGACAAAGAACTCTTTCAGTTTGTGGATGACATCAAAGCCGTGGGCGGGGCGATCACGATCAACGTTCCCATCGACATTGAGAACGGCCATATCCCGCAAGATACGCACGCCCAACTTGTCAGGCTCGGCAAGCATTTGCAGTCCAGCCGCAAGAAGTAGTGCCGGGCGAATCCGGCCGACGGTCTGCTCCAGCAAACAGTTGTTCCGCGCATCAGCGGGAAGCATCCGCATCCTGCTCCGGGATGAGTCCCAGCCGAGCCAGCCATTTCAAAGCCCCGCTCTGCCACGCGTCCCACATGGGACCCTGGTAGCCATTTAGCCCGTGATCTCCGGAGGGAAGTTCGAGGTAACGTGCCGGGACATTTTGCTTCTGGAGGGCCTCGTAGAACATACGGCTGTTATCCGGCGACACGGCCCTATCATCCAGCGCATGTGCCAGGAATGTGGGTGGAGTTTTGGGGGTGACTTGTTTCTCGTTCGAGAACAACGCGACGGTCTCCGGAGAGGGTGACGGCCCCAGCAGGTTTTGTTTCGAGCCGTGGTGGGTCTTCTCGCTCATGGTGATGACGGGGTACACGAGCACGGCGAAGTCCGGCCGGCATCCCACGCGCTCGATCGGATCCGTCGCCGCGGCATTGCCGGCAGCGCAAGGGGTGGCCGCCGTCGAGGCAAGGTGGCCGCCGGCGGAGAAGCCGATGATGCCGATGCGCTGCGGATCGCAACCCCATCCCTTTCCGTTGGCGCGCACCATGCGAATCGCCCGCTGGGCATCGAGCAGCGGCACAAACGCCCGCCCGCGCGGAAGCCGATACTCCAGCACAATTCCGGTGACGCCATGCGCATTCAGCCATTGGGCGATGCCACTACCCTCCGCTCCCGTCACGAGACCGCCGTATCCGCCGCCGGGACAGATCACCGCCGAGGCTCCGTTCGCCTTCGCGGGGCGATAAACCGTCATGATAACATCAGCCTTCTCAAATGCCCCACCTCCCACGGGTGCCTGATCCGGCCAGAGAGCGACCTTCTCCGGCGGCAGGGCTTTATTCGCAGCCGATGCCGATGCCGGAGCTGGCGTGGTAGCGGCGAGCAAAGGCGCGAGCGCCTCGCCCCAAATCTGGTAGCCTTTCTCCGTCGGATGGCAAAAGTCGGCCATGATTTCAGCCGAGATAGTGCCGTCAGGCTGGAGCAATTTGGGACCAAGGTCGAGGAAGGTGATGCCTGGCACCTGGCCTAACTCGGCTAGCAACTTGTTAATCTCGACGATGTGGGCGCGGCGCGGATGCTCTGGCCTTTGCTCGCGCGGGAAAACCGCCATGAGGATGATGCGGGCGTCCGGCGCCTTGGCTCGCAGGCGTTGCACGATGGCGCGGATGCCTTCAACAATCTCTGTCGGCGTGTTCTCGCGGGCATTGGCCGTATCGCTCGTGTTGTTCGTGCCAATGTGAAGCACGATGACACGCGGGTGTAATCCGTCCAGTTCGCCGTTATCAATACGCCAGAGGACATTCTGAATGCGGTCCCAGCCGAAGCCAAGATTCAAGGTCCGGTATGGGCCGAAAGTGGATTGCCAACTCCTGGGGCCGTTGGCTTGTTTTGCTTTGGGTTCCCCGCCCCAGAAGTGAGTGATCGAGTCTCCAATGAGCACCACTTCGGGATTGAGCCCATCCTTAACCCGCAGCACGTCTGCATGGCGGGCATACCAATCGTAACTGTCATTCTCCAATTTCGGCACCGGAATGAGGGCGGAATTGCTCGGCACCTCGACCGCCAGCGGTTTGTCGTCCATCAGTTTGGCGAGGGTCGGTTCGATGGCCTGAGCCCAGGCCTCTGCGCCGGCCGGGCTCGGGTGCAGCAAGTCCCACATCAGATCCGTATTGATGGTGCCATCCACCCGCAGAAAGACCTGGTTCACATCCAGCCAGAACACCTGTTTGCCATCCGCCAGTCGCGCGGTGAGCTCCCCGGCGCGGCGGCAGGTTTCGATACACTGCGCGGATGAGTTGAACGTCGGCGGGCTCAGCCCTTTTTCGCTATCGCCCCCGCGGGGGAAAATCCGCAGAACCAGAATCCTGGTGGTTGGATGACGTCGCCGGATAAGTTCCACAATTGCCTGGGTGCCGGCCGCAATCTCCTCCGGCGTGTGGACTTTCGCGAAATGCCGGTCGTCGCTGTTGTTGGTGCCGATGAGGATGATTGCCACCTTGGGAGACTCGTCGAAGTCGAGTTCGCCAGCTTGCAGGTTCCAAAGGATCTGCTCGGTGCGATAGCCGTTATGCCCCAGATTGATGGCGTGGCGCGGCGCGAAATGCCGCTCCCATACGGCCTTGAGCGGCTCATACTTGCCGCCAAGTTCACCGAGGGTGTGGGTGATGGAATCTCCGATCAGCACCAGGTCGTAGTGGCCGGATTTGACCGCCGCGACCTTCTCCGTATGGCGCGCGCTCGGTGCCGGGGTCGGAAAATCGGCATCACCCGGTTTGGGCGCTACCTTTGAGACTGCGGCGGTCGGAGCCTGAGTCTCTCGCGGGACATCGGCGGCCCGGCAGGGAGCAAGCAGGCTGAGTAACAGGACTAAGCTAAGGATAGTTTTCATTCGGGTTCGTCCAGCAAGCGGGGGGCGATCCTGCGCGCCTGTCCGCACCGAGGCCAGGCACCGCCGGATGATCAATCGAGCGGGGGGCATTTGTTTCTTCCGCGTTGAGTTCGTCCGGCAGTCTAGCCACCCCGCGTGCTGGTAGCAATGGCGGTAGTGCGTGGAGCAGCAGTATGAGTGGAAATGCAGAATGCAGAATGCAGAATGTAGAATGCAGAATGAAAACCGCCGGCTGAACGGGAGCCATTCCCCTTTCTACATTCTTCCTTCTTCCTTCTGCATTCACCCGGCGGGGGGTGACCGGGCCATAAAGAGAATTGCTAAGCGTGGAGGCTGCACCACTCACCAGCAGGGCATTACCGCCAGGCGCCAGCCTTTCAGAAGTGTAATTGTCGGGAAAGGTTCCAGCAATCGCGCGGTGGTCTCTTATAGCAGTAATCCGAGCGACTATCGATGACGCTCACAACGACGAAATAATTGACACTATGAACCATCCGAACTGGAACAAGCAGACAAGTGTGAACGCCGGCTGGCCGCAAGCCGACCGGGCCCTGGGGAGCAACGCCGCGGCGACTCCCGTCACCGAAGACGAGCTGGAAGCCTTTCGTTTCCGCGGCACCCCCATGCGCCGTACCGTAGCACCGGTCGGGCCCCAACCTTTGCCGGTCGCGCAGCACGGGAACAGCAGCCACGGCATTGCCGGCGGGCCGAACGAGCGCATCCAGGCCATCAACGAAGCGGTGCGCACTACTTCCGGCTGGGTTGCGCCGCTGCGCCAGGAGATTGCGCGCGTGCTGGTGGGCCAGAAGAACCTCGTGGACCGGCTGCTCGTGGGCCTGGTCACCAATGGGCACATCCTGCTCGAAGGCGTTCCGGGGCTGGCCAAGACTCTCGCGCTCAAGACGCTCTCCTCGGCCACCCAGTTGAAGTTCCACCGCTTGCAGTTCACGCCCGACATGCTGCCGGCGGACATCGTTGGCACCATGATTTACAACCCACGCGAGGGCAGTTTCCACACCAAGCACGGCCCCATTTTCAGCAACTTCATCCTGGCGGACGAAATCAACCGCGCCCCGGCCAAGGTCCAGAGTGCCTTGCTGGAAGCGATGCAGGAACGCCAGGTGACCCTGGGCGATGATACCTACGCGTTGCCGCAGCCCTTCCTGGTCATGGCGACCCAGAATCCGCTCGAACAGGAGGGCACCTACCCGCTGCCCGAAGCCCAGGTTGACCGCTTCATGCTCAAGGTCATTGTGGACTATCCCAACCGCGCGGAGGAACGCGCCATCCTCGAAGCTATGGCCACCAGTGAACCCGATTTGCGGGTCGCGCCCGTCGTGTCGGCGGACGACATCCTGGCCGCCCGTCGCGTGGTTAACTCGGTCTATGTGGATGACAAGCTCAAGGATTACATCGTCGATACGGTCCTGGCGACGCGCGATCCCAAGCATTACGGCATTGACCTGAACGGCTACGTCCGCTACGGCGCTTCGCCGCGCGCCACCATCGCGCTCACTATGGCGGCCAAAGCCTGGGCCTTCCTGAACGGTCGTGGTTACGTTACGCCGCAGGATGTGAAGACCTTCGCGCTCGATGTGCTGCGCCACCGTGTGGCAGTCAGCTACGAAGCTGAGGCGGAGAATATCACCTCCGAGAACATTATTGCCAAGGTGCTGGAGACGCTGCCGGTGCCCTAAGGGAAGGCGAAAGGCTAACGTCCGAAATCCAACGAACCCGTGAGTAGCATCGAACGTCAGTTCGATCATTATTCAGAAGGCGAAAGGCTAACGTCCGAAATCCATCACGAACGAGCTCTGCTATGAACACCGAACAAGCCAAAGAAATCCTCAAGAAGGTGCGCCAGGTCGAGATCCGCACCCACCGGCTGGTCAACGAATCGTTGGCGGGCCAATACCACTCGGTCTTCAAGGGCCGGGGCATGGATTTCGATGAGGTGCGCGAATACGTGCCCGGGGACGAGGTGCGCGCGATTGACTGGAACGTCACCGCCCGGGCGGGCCACGCGTTCGTGAAGAAGTTCACTGAGGAGCGCGAACTGACGATCCTCCTGGTCGTGGACTTGAGCGCCTCCGGCAACTTCGGTTCCGGGCCGCGGAGCAAGCGCCAGATGGCTGCCGAGCTGGCCAGCGTGCTCGCTTTCTCGGCCACCCGGAACAGCGACAAGGTCGGGCTGGTGCTCTTCACCGACCAGATCGAGCAATACATTCCCCCGAAGAAGGGCCGCCAGCATGTCCTGCGGGTCATTCGCGAGATCCTGTTCTTCGAGCCGCACTCGCGCGGGACGGACATCGTCCGGGCGCTCGACTTCGCGAATCAGGTAACGAGTCGCCGCGCCATCATGTTCCTGCTCTCCGACTTCGAGCTGCCCGATCAGGATCAGTCGCTGACTGACTTGCGCCGCGGCCTTCGGTTGGCCAGCCGCCGGCATGACCTGGTGGCGCTCCACGTGCATGACTTGCGCGAATCCGAACTGCCCGACGTCGGCCAGTTATCCGTCGAAGACGCCGAGACGGGCGAACTGATCGAACTGGACACCACCGACGAAAGTGTCCGCCGTCGCTTCGCAGAACTGGCGAAGCAGCGAATGGACAACCTCCGCCGGGCCCTGGCGGGAGAAGGTGTGGATGCCCTGAACCTTGATACCAGCGAGCCGTATGAGCCGGCGCTGCGGTCGTTCTTCAAGAACCGCGAAAGGAGAATGCGATGAAAACCCTTAGTTTCACTCACCAGCTCGTAGCCCGCAGCGGCGCGTTGACCCTTAGCCTGCTGTTAGGCGTTCTCAGCGCCGCAGCGCTCGAGACTCCCACGCCGGGTATCCGCCCCGGCCGCACTCCCACCGCGCCGGCCAACGCCAGGCCCGGTCACACCAATTTGACGCCGGCCGCACTGGTATCTTCCCAAGCTCCTGCCGCCTCCGGGGAAGATATCCGGGATATCCGGCAGCCCAGGCACCTCCCCACCTCCCTGCCTTGGGCTGCGGCTGCGGCTGGCGTCCTTATTTTGGCCGCGCTGGCGTTCGCGGCGTGTCGCTGGGTCCGCCGCGGCAAGTTCCTCGCCAGGCTGCCGCATGAAATCGCCCTGCAATCGCTCGCAGACGCCCGGCGGCTCATGGACCCGGACCAGGCTCGCGAGTACTGCTTTGCAGTCTCGAAGATCATCCGCCGCTATATCGAAGAGCGGTTCCACGTCCAGGCTCCCAAGCTGACGACCGAGGAGTTCCTGCGCGACCTGGTGGAAGTGCAGGCTACGATACTCGAGCCGCACCGGACGCTGCTCGGCGAGTTCCTCCAGCACTGCGACCTGGCCAAGTTTGCCGGGTGGCGCTACGCGATGTCCGACCTGGAGGCGATGCACGCCACCGCCGGGAGCTTCGTGCAGGCAACCGCCTCGGACCCGGTGCCGGCAGCAAAAGGCACCGCGCCGGCCGCGGCCGCGGCCGGCGCCGGCTCCTCGAGCCACGCAAATGAGGCGGGAGCCTCCTGCGGCAAAACCGTCTCGGCTTAACCACGAACTTCTCAACGCCTCGTAAACCTATGATCCGCTTCCTGAATCCTGAATTCCTATGGCTGCTCGCGCTGTTACCCTTGCTCGCCCTGTGGCGCGGACGCAAGGGGCGCGTGGCCGCCGTCGAATACTCCAACGTTGAAATCGCCCGCGCCGTCGCGCGCGAAACCCGCAGCCGACCCGTCCGGTGGACCACCATGCTTCGGCTGCTCGTGGCGGCGCTCCTCGTCCTTGGCCTGGCCCGACCGCAATGGGGCCGGGGCCGCGCGGAGGTCCCGGCGAGCGGCGTGGACCTGATGCTGGCACTGGATGTGTCGGGCTCCATGGAGGCGCTGGATTTCAACCTGGGGGGAGAGCCCGCCAGCCGCGTGGAGGTCGTCAAGTCGGTCGTCGCCAAGTTCATTGAGGCCCGGCCTAACGACCGCATCGGTATGGTCGCTTTTGCCGGGGCGCCCTATCTCGTCAGCCCCCTCACGCTCAGCAGTTCTCATTTTGGCAGTGCTCGATAGCTGGTGCGGTTGGGATTTGCTTGGTGGAGGGGGCGAGGAGGCGGGTAAAGATTCTAAAGTGTAGTCCGTGGTGGGTCGGGGTTGTGCCGTTTGGGAGCTGAGAGAGGGG
>CAIWJG010000032.1 GCA_903912925.1 uncultured Verrucomicrobia subdivision 3 bacterium
AATCTTTGCACTGCTATATCCCGTTTTGCTCGCAAGCGGCGAAGATTTAACGCAGAGATGCGGAGAATCGCAGAGAGTTCTTCTTCTCTGCGTTTCTCCGCGTTCCTCTGCGTCTCTGCGTTAAGCCCGATTTGGTCTTGGTTGCGGCTTGGCCGCGCTGCGCCTCTGCGTTAAAGGGTGAGCTGGCGGAATCGGCCTTCGGCTCTCGGATTTCCTTCGGGTTTCGGATTTGGGCTGCCATCGCCATCGCATAATGAGAATTGCTGGGTGCTTCCGGGCCTGCCTTTGCGCGGCGAAGCGTGGCCCTTCACATCCAAGGCTCCCAGGAAACGTCCGACCTGCCGGAAAAGAGCGCTCGTTACTCTAGCGTGGCGTGCTGACGCAGGTGTGGGCCGGAGTGTCGGCAGAGCCAGAACTGACGTAGGCCACGGAAGCCTCTTTCGTGCGCTGCCAGTTACCGTCTTGGCCACGCTGCCGCTGCGTGAACCAGAAAGGGTCGAGCACCAAGAACAACGCGTCACCCCATTCCCAAGCATAGTAATCCTGCAGCAGACCGGCTCCTGGATACTGCATCCCATCGCCGGTGTAAAAGGCGTCGGGGACGGGATTCGGGAAATAGCGTTTCCGCATCAGGTTGAACCACACTGCCAGGCCGTCGGCATCGGCCCCGCGCCCGCACGGGCACTCGCCGTCATGATTACAGGCAAAGAAAGCAGCCATACCACCCACCACGTAATGGAAATCTGCGCGCCACGCCTACCGGGCGCTGCGCGTTCGACGGGTGAAGTCGAAATCGATCGCAATCGGAAAGGACTCGCCTAATGGTTGCTCAAGCGGAAAAACTGTGCGGTGCTGGAGATGGAATTGGTGACCACCCATTGGTTCCCCGCCAGCACAGGCGCCGCCCCTACTGCGCCCCAAGCAGCGCCCGACCCAAGCCTCGCCGAGCCTTTGAGCGAAAGTCCGGACGCATTGTTGGTCGGCCAACGGATGATGAATTGATTCCCCGCCTGCGTGGCCGTGAGTCGCGGGGGCTCGGGGGCTGCGACGTTGACGAGGATCGAGTTCGTCGCGGAGTTGAGGTAATTGTCGGTGACAACGGCGCTGATCGTGTAGGTTCCGACCGAAAGATTGCTAATCGTAGTGGTGAACGGTGAGCCGTAGTAAACAACATCTATCTGATTGGTTCCGAGAAAGAAATACATCCAGACGTAGGGGGGCATCCCACCGGAGGGCAACGTCGTGACGGTGAAAGTCGCTGGCGCGCTGAGAACGGCGTTATTGGTGGGTGCGGTGATGGCTACGGATACTGGAACCGTGGAGTTGACTGAAACCCGTAGCGTATCGCCGTATTGATCGGAAAAGGTGAAGGATCCAGGATTGCTGTAAACGTGAGGGAAGTAATAGACGTGATAACCATCACTGGGTGGGATGTCGGAATAGAAGCTCTCTGGCGAGGCCCCAGTGACTTGTAAAGGGTAACTGGAATCATAATTCACAATATCAACCCGGTCACCCGCGTTGATGTGAACTTCTGTGGTATTGAATCCGCTGAACGTCCAGCCCACCTCAGCGGTGTTCGCCTGGCTTTGCCAGGCACCAAAAACGATCAAGCCAGCGATGCAACTCTGGAGCCGGGCTTTCCCATTTGATTTGTTGTTCATGGTGTGATTGAACTCTTGTGGTTGGTTTTACTGATTGCAGGCATTTGTTTTTGCGCGCCATGGAAAGCCAAGGGTGAAATATAAACCCTCTCATAGGGAGCATTAGTTGTTTTTCATACACGTTTCCATACCACGCTCTGATTCACAGGAGAAAGCTTCACCGTCCCTCTCTCCATGCGTCCGGTTATACTCCTCTGGCGGCTTCATACAAGAACTATTTTATGAGTTTGTCCATGCTTCGGTTCCTGATTTTCAATGTTTTTATTGAGAGCGAAATGGAAAGTGTGACAAGGCTGCCGCGTCAGCGTGCTGCGGAGGCCGATCGTTGATCTGTAGCGCGTACTCGCCCGCTGGCAAACCCACGATCCTCAGCTCAACCTAAAGGGGTCATGAGATTGTCACATTTTCAAGCGAGCCGGCCAGCCGGAGGGATGAGCAGGGGTAGTGGTCTATATGGCATTCTCATTAACCCACGCATCTGAGTCTGTTCATACTCGCGTGCATCTCGTCATTCGTCGCCTGTCGTTCCCCTTACGGCGCCTTCTTCAGCCCTTCCCATTTCACCACCCATTGACCGTCATCGGGGAAGCCTGGAGCCGGTCTCTCGGGTGCACCGTCCCAACCGGCCGCCATCATCGCTACGGCATAGAGCAGACCGCCGTTGCCAGGCAGATACCAACCGCCATTGATCCCCTCGACGGAATAGCTGTTCTTGGGACCCTCCCTGAGCAGCGCGTCCACCGCGATCTGCGGCTGGCCGGTGCGCGCGGCGGCCATCGCCATCCAGGGAAAATCCCAACCCCAGCAACGATTCCAATCCCAGGTCGTCCAAACCTTGGCGACCGTGCGCCGTGCCGTCTCCGCATCCACGCCCTGCACGGGCGGCAACATGCCTAAAACACCCACCGGATCGGGATGCTCAAAGGCGCGATTGGTGAAGGTGTTAGTCCATTCCGCTGAATGGACGAAGACGCCATCCACCACCGGCAGCGGCGCCAGATTGCGGCGCACCTCGTCCCAATGCGGCTCGCGCGCCAGGCCCCGGCGCTGCCGCCATTCCTGGGCCTTGTCCAGGCCCCAGCGCCAATACGCGAGATCGAACACGGTGTCGTGGGTGATCCCCTGCTCGCTCGGCGGCATGGCCGGTGTGAGGGAATAGAGGCCGGTCGTTTCATCCTTGGTGGGATAGTCGGCCATGTGCTCAGCGGTGCCCTGGACGATGTTGGCCCATTTGTCGAGCGTGGCGCGAGTCGGCCGGAGGCGATATTCCAGCTCGGCGAAGAAGATCGGATGCGGCTGCTTCCACAGCAGCACCTGATTGCCGACCCAGGGGGCGGTGCGGCCCTCGGGGCCCACCGACTTCTGCCATTTCAGGCCCTGGTAGCCGAGCTGCGCGGCAAGTTCCCGCGCCGCCGGGGCGAAACGCCCGTAGCAACCGATGGCCTTGTCGCCCTGATCCCAGCGACCCCAAAGGGCGTAGTGCGCGAGGTGCCACCAGACCATCTCCATGTGAAACTGGCCGCGCCAGCTATCAATGCCCAGCAGGCCGTTCTCGGACGAGGGCCAACTGCCGGCGGACATGGCCGCCATCAGGTATTGCGAGAGCACGATGCGGCGTTCGATTTCCTGCCACCGCACGTCCTTGCTGGCAGACAGGTCAATGGCGCCACCGGTGTTCCAGTGTTTCTCCCAGCGCCTGGCACTGGCGGCCTTCGTTTTGGCGAAGGTAGGCAGGCTGGACGGCAACGGAGTGGCAGAAAAGGCGCAGACGAAAGCCATGACCTTCGTCCCGCGCGCCGATACCGTGTAGGCGTTGGTGACCACGACGGCTGTGCCCAGTGTCTGATTCGTCACAGCCGAAGCGGGTCCCGGCGCGTGGATGGAGCAGCCCGGGGCGACCGCAAGCGCAGCATGATAGGTGACCGCGTCAACCCGGCGGTCGAAGTCGGTGCGTCGCTTTCCCCGGCGCAAGGCGGTGGTGGCATGACCGGTGGTCCGGCTGAAATCGCCCACCCAAGGCGAATTATTCAAGGACGGGTAGGCGAAATCCAAGGTTACCTCCAGTTCGCCGCTCGCCACCAACGGCGACTCGATGCGCACGGCCACCAGGTCGAGGCTCGGGTGCACGCAGGTCTCGACGTTCACCTCCTGGCCAGCGACCTGATAATGCGAGGTCTGCACGCCCGTCCACAGATCGAGGGTCCGCGCCAACCCGGTGATGTCGCCGGGTGCTAGCACGCGTCCCCCCGGACGCATCAGGCGCAGACGTCCCAGGTTCATGATGTGGGGATTGTCGAACATCCAGTTGCGGATGGCATCCGTGTCGGCAGGGAAGTTGTCTCCGCCGGTATTACGGCCCTTCTGGAAAGTGCCGGTTGACGGCACACGATCGGGAGTCCAGCCCTCCGGCAGCGGGAAACTATGCCAGCCCCAGTGGGACACGGAATTGCCAGCAAAGGTCTGCAGACCGGTGCCATCGGCGCCGAAGCAGAACTCGCCGTTGCCCAGGGGCAGACGCCCGGCAGCCGTATTCCAGGTGATGTTATGCCGAGTGACCAGCGCGTGGCGATCAATGGTGGCTTGGCCTGCGGGCGCCGGCGCATCAGTGGCTCGAAGCGCGGCGGGCGGAGCCAGCAGCAGGGCGGTGAGGGGTAGCCCTCGTAGCAGCCGACGGCAGTCGGCTCTAACCCTTCCCTCAACCGAGCACACTAACAGTGATCGAAATGCAAACAGGGCGGTGCTAGTGATGAGGATTCGCTTCATGAATGTGAATATGCTCAGTCTTCTCATTCGGCAGCAAGTTCGTTCAACGCCGCTAAGCCCCAGAGTGAAACGTGATGGGAATCCAAAATCGAAGCCGGCAACCCGCATCACGTTTCACTTTTCACGTTTCACTGGCGACGATGCGC
>CAIWJG010000033.1 GCA_903912925.1 uncultured Verrucomicrobia subdivision 3 bacterium
AAAACCTGGGGACGAGCCGTCCCCGCCCCTGCCGCGCACCGAGGTCAGGTGAACAGTTACGATCGGGCTATTGATTCGGCTGATGCTGCTTGCTCGTGCGCATCTCACATTTTTCCAACGTTGTCGGCACGGGTGACTGGAGCGCGGACATGCTTCTCCGCCTTTGCGTGAGGGTCAACCCGCAAGCCCACCGGCGGACAAGAATGTCCGCGCTCCGAAAAATGTGAGGGGCGCCCCCTCGGGTTTCTGCGGCAAATCCCCGCTTGCTCCCACGGCGGCGCATCATTAGCCTCACGGCCTATTATTTCGTAACATGAAAAAGCAATCTACCGCATTCTTTCCTGGCATCACCAAGGTACAATACGAAGGCCCGTGCTCGACGAACCCGCTCGCCTTCAAGCATTACAACGCCGACGAACTCATTGATGGCAAATCCATGAAGGACCATCTGCGGTTCTCGGTCACGTACTGGCACACCATTCGCGGGCAGTTGGCCGACATGTTCGGCGTGGGCACCGCGGTTCGTCCCTGGGAGGATGGCACCAACTCGATGAAAATGGCGGAGACGCGCGCGCGGGTGGCGTTCGAGTTCCTGGAAAAGCTGGGCGCGCCGTTTTACGCGTTCCACGACCGCGATGTGGCGCCGGAGGGCAAGAGCCTGCGCGAGACCAACCGTAACCTGGATGCCATCGCAAAGGTGCTGAAGGCGGAGCAAGAGCGCACGGGCGTGCAGTTGCTGTGGGGCACGGCTTGCCTGTTCGTACACCCGAGGTTTACGCACGGCGCGGCCACAAGCTGCAACGCGGACGTTTTCGCTTATGCCGCCGCCCAGGTCAAAAAGGCGATTGAAGTGACGCACACGCTCAAGGGCGCCGGCTACGTGTTCTGGGGCGGGCGCGAAGGTTACAGCACGCTCTTAAACACCGACCTGAAGCGCGAGATGGACCACTTGGGCAAGTTCCTGCACATGGCGGCGGACCATAAGAAGGCCATCGGCTTCAAAGGCCAGTTCTACATCGAACCAAAGCCCAAAGAGCCGACCAAGCACCAATACGACTCCGATGCCGCGGCGTGCCTGAATTTCCTGCGCGAGTACGACCTGCTGGGCGACTTCAAGCTGAACCTGGAGACCAACCATGCGACGCTGGCCGGCCACACCATGCAGCACGAGATGGAAGTGGCGATTGCCGCGCAAGCGCTCGGTTCAATTGACGCCAACACCGGCGACATGCTCCTGGGCTGGGATACCGACCAGTTCCCGACCAGCATTTACCTGACGACCGAGATCATGCTGTCCATTCTGAACATGGGCGGCTTCCGGACGGGCGGCACGAACTTCGACGCCAAGGTGCGGCGCGAGAGCTTCGAGCCGGTGGACCTGTTCTACGCGCACATCGGCGGGATGGACGCCTTCGCGCGGGGCCTGAAGATCGCCACGGCAATTCGCAAGGATGGCCGCCTGGCCAACTTCGTCAGGCAGCGCTATAGCTCCTGGGACAGCGGCATCGGTGCGAAGATCGAGGCCGGCAAGGCCAACTTCAAAGAGCTGGAAACTTACATGCTCCAGAAGGGCGACGCGGCCCCGAACACCAGCGGCCGCCAGGAATTCCTGGAGAACCTCATCAATGATTTCATCTGAGGGGCGGCATTCATCTCGACCGGCGGCCTGTCCGCGCCTGGATTCAGTCTATGACAACCGCAGGCAGCGTTGAGCGGAAGGTTTGGACGGAAGCAGAGCTGCAGGCCCTGCCGGAGGACGGCTACCTCCATGAAGTGGTAGCTGGCGACTTGGTTACGAGCCCTAAGAACAACCCGTATCACGGCGACATTTGTGCCGAGTTGTCAATGGCACTGCGGACATTCGCCAAGGCGCGCCAATTGGGCGCGGTTTGGGATTCCAGCACCGGCTTCTGGATGTCCAATCGCAATTGCCGGGCGCCCGATGTTTCCTTTGTTAGCCGGGAACGACTGCAGGCCCTGGGCTTCAAGCGGCAGGCCCGGAACTTCTTCCCAGGCGCACCCGACTTAGCCGTCGAAATCCTTTCTCCAAACAACACCCGCACCGAGATTAACGAGCGGCTAAGGGACTTCTTCGCCAGCGGCACGCAGATCGCCTGGGTCATCAACCCGGACACCGAATCCGTCGAGGTCTGCCACGCGCCTGACCAACGTAATCTTATCGGGCCTGGCGCCGACTTGGACGGCGAGCACTTGCTGCCCGGCTTTCGTTATCCCATCGCTGACCTGTTCAAGGGTTGGGATTGGGACTGAGCCGCCCGGTCGGCGCTGACTGCGGCGGTCTATGAAAACATGAGGGCGTCTCGGCCAAAGGCCGAAACGCCCTGAGTTTAGCCCGAGCAGTCGGTTACGAGAACAGCTCGGGCAAATGCGAGCAGGCTTAGACCGCCTTCGGCATCGGCGTCCAGGCGCCCTTCTTCTTGCTGCTCTTGAGGCAGGTTTCGATGAAGGCAATGCCGGTCCAGCCGTCTTCCACGTTGGCGTATTTGGCGCCGTCGCACTTGAATTCCTTCCCGGCTTTCCATTTGCGCACGTCGGCCTCGAAGCAGCGGTGCAGGCGAGCGAAAGCGTCGTGGAACGCTTCGGGGTGGCCCGGGGGAATGGTCGGCTCGGCCATCAGGTCGGCCGGCACGTCCTTGGGCAGGAAACCGTCGCCCGGAGCGACGGCGCCGCGCCAATAGACACGGTCCGGCTGACCCGGCAGCATGATGGTAATGGACTCCGGCTCTTCCTGGCGCCAGACCAGGGTGCCCTTGGTGCCGGCGACTTCGATGCCGAGGTCGTTCTTGTGGCCGATGCAAATCTGCGAGGCACGCACGAGGGCTTTGCCGCCGTTGCTGAGCTTGCAGTAGATGGTGAAGTGGTCATCGAGCATGCGGCCCTGGACGTAGGTCTCAAGCTGCGCGCTGAGCTGCTCGATATCCAAGCCCGTGACGTAGCGGAGCTGCATGAGGGCGTGCGTGCCGATGTCGCCGCCACAGCCGGAGCCGCCGGCGCGCTTCGGGTCCACGCGCCAAACCGCCTGGGTCTGGCCGGTGGCTTCAACCTTGGTCGCCAGCCAGCCCTGGATGTAGTAGCTGTCCACCCAGCGCACGTCGCCCAGCAACCCGGCGCGGACGATGTAGCGGCTGAGGCGGCTGGTCCAGTGCCCGAGGTAGGTGTGGGCCACGCCGAACGGGACATTCAACTTGCGCGAGGTCTTCACCAGGTCGTTGGCCTCTTTGAGATTCAGGCAGAGCGGCTTTTCGCAGAACACCGCGATGCCGGCTTTCATGGCCTTCATCGCCGGATCGTAGTGCACGAAATTGGGCGTCACGATGAGGATATAGTCCAGCTTCTGGTCCTCGGGCAGCGAGGCGTTGGCCGCGATCATCTCGTCGTAGGAACCGTAACCCTTGATGGGGTAAGGCCAATTGGCCGCCTCTTCGAGGGCGATCTTGGGGTCGGGGAAGAGCGCGCCAGCAACCACGCGGCGGGTGCCGTCAAAGTGAATGGCTTTCTGGTGCGGATGGACGATAAAGGCGCCTTTGCCGCCGCCGACTAAACCGACATTGAGGGGTCTGTTAGACATATATGATTTCTCCTGTTTGCGTGACTAGTGATTAATGACTCGTGATTAGTTGACTATCTGTCGTTAACGTTTGTTTCTGCCAGCAAGAACTTAGGCGCAGGTTAGAGGGCGGCCGGGCTGAGTTCAAGGCCAGATCGTCATTGCGCTAATTGTAGCCGCCAACGGCAGTTGGCGCACTTCACCCTCGCGGCAAAGATTAGCGCCAACTGCCGTTGGCGGCTACGGCTTCTTGAATCGGCCGCCGCGGCTATAGTGGCCGGGCTTGTATTAGAGGGCGGCCGCGCTGAGTTCAAGGCCAGATCGTCATTGCGCTAATTGTAGCCGCCAACGGCAGTTGGCGCACTTCACCCTCGCGGCAAAGATTAGCGCCAACTGACGTTGGC
>CAIWJG010000034.1 GCA_903912925.1 uncultured Verrucomicrobia subdivision 3 bacterium
CCATTTTCGCTGCCGAAAGAATGCGCCGACTGACGTCGGCGGCTACGCAAGTGTTATCAAACGCATTGCAGGTTGCGCCTGCAGGCCCGAATAAACGGCTGACTGATGCGTCAGATGATTGTTACGGTATTAACCACACGAAACGCAAAGCGACAACATGAAGAAACGATTCCTCCCCACAGCGGTCGCCCTTTCAGCCATGCTGCTCTTTTCAGGATGTCTGGCGTTGCAGGTTGGAGGTGGTGATAAGAAGGAGGTCGAAAAGGCCACCGTCGGCAAGCAATTGGTTGACTTGAAGGCGGCCAGAGACGCCGGGGCCATTACGGACGCAGAATATGAAACTCAGAAGGCCAAACTGCTCATCGGCAAGTGACGTTGCCGAAACGATCCCAGCAACCGTCAATTTAAGGCACCCGACTGACCCTGAAACTCATCAGCCACTGGCTGGCGGTTCCGCTTGCCTTATTTGTGTTGGCAGGTTGCACCACACCGGCCGATCGGGTGCGGATCAACCAGGCGCAAGTAATCGGCACGCACAATTCCTATCACCTGCGGGGCCCTGAGTCCTTGCGCAAGCTCATGGCGAATTATGCGCCGGGTTTGGCGCAGGAATTGGACTACAGTCATCGTCCCCTGGCGGAGCAGTTCTCGCGGCTGGGCATTCGCCAGATTGAACTGGACTGCTTTGCCGATCCGCAGGGCGGGCTGTATGCGGAGCCGCGCGGTCCCAAAGCGGCGGCAGCGCTGGGCTTGCCCGCGGCGCCCGATCACGACCCGGAACACCGATTGCGGGCGCCCGGGTTCAAGGTGCTGCATGTGCAGGACATTGATTACTTCTCGACGGTGCTGACGTTGAAAGAAGGCTTGCAGCAAGTGCGTGCCTGGTCCGACCAGCACCCGCGCCACTTCCCCATTTTCATCCTGCTTGAACTCAAGGAAGACCGGCCCCTGCCACAACTGACGCAGCCGGTGCGTTTTGACGAGCGCGAGCTGGACGCTTTGGACGCTGAGATTCTGTCCGTGTTTCCTCGGGAGAAGATCCTGGCGCCGGATGATGTGCGGGGCAAGGAAGCCAGCCTGCCGGAGGCGCTAAAGAAGCACGGCTGGCCCACCCTGAAAGCCGCCCGCGGCAAGGTCATGTTTGGGCTGGATAACCCCGGCGCAGTGCGGGACCGCTACCTCAAGGGGCACCCGGCCCTCGCAGGCAGGTTAATGTTTGTCAGCGTGCGACCCGACCATCCAGCCGCCGCCTGGATGAAGGAGAATGATGCGATCGATGACTTTGACCGGATCCAAGACCTGGTGAAGCGCGGCTTCCTGGTCCGCACTCGCGCGGATTCAGGAACCTTTGCGGCTCGACGCAACAACACCCGATGTCGCGACCAGGCACTGGCCAGCGGGGCACAATTCGTCAGCACGGACTATCCGGAGCCGAACCCAGCCTTCTCGCCGTACTCGGTTCGTTTCGAGAACGGCATTGTCGTCCGGATCAACCCAGTGAACGGCGACCCGTCGCTGCGCGGCATGGACTTGGAGACCGGGCGGCGCTGAGCTCGGAGCGCAATACTCAGCCCCCAAGCTACAGCCGAGCGGCCTGCTCGAGGGCCCAAACCGATTCGACCTCAGTCTCGCCGGCAGCGGGTTACCACCACGCCGATGAGCACGCCCAGACCGAACGCGACCCCAATGGCCTGATAGGGATGCTCGCGGACAGCCTTGTCGGCGGACTTCGCCGCAACGACGGTCTCATCTTGAAGGCGTTGGCAAACTTCCTTGGCCTTCTCGGTTGCAGCTTCCAGCTTGGCCCGAAGGTCGCGCTTCTCGTTGTCTCCACGTTCTATTGCTTCCATAATTTGTTCCTTTCCTTCATTCATTCTTGCACTACTGGGGGTCGGCCGCAATAACAGATTCTAAATTCATCAAACCCACCAGGAAGCATTGTTTCAACGTGGTAAGCGCCAAGCAATCAGCAATTCTCATTATGGGTCTGCCACCCCGCGCCGGGTGAGGGCACCCGGCCTACATCCCGCGCAAAACCGCCCTCTTGTAGGCCGGGTGCCCTCACCC
>CAIWJG010000035.1 GCA_903912925.1 uncultured Verrucomicrobia subdivision 3 bacterium
CCTCACCCCGGCCCTCTCCCCTTCCGAAGGGGAGAGGGAGAAGTCTCGGCAGCTTTTCAGCATTTCAGCGTTTGCCCGGGTCGAGTGCTCTCGGCGGTTGCCAGGACGGCGGCTAGTTGTCCCCCGATGTCGGCCTCGATCTGAGCGATCTGCGCGACTAGCTGGTTCTGGAGGTGCTTGTCGGGCTGGGGCGGGTTGACTTGCGGTCGCAGGGCTTCAATTTCTTTCATCTGTGTGGCCAACCGCGCGAGCAGTTCGGCCAGCAGATTAGAGCGGTGCAGGGCCGATTTGCGGTCGGCAAATGCCCAGGTGAGAATGGCCTCGCAGAGGGTTTGCCATTCTGGATGGTGGAGCTGGCTGCGGAGTTCATTCAGGACTTGAGTGAAGGCCGCGCGCCGTGACTTGAGGCTAAACCGCCCACGCAGGGGGGCGTCGTGGCAGGCAGCCAGGTATTCGGTGCTGCCGGGTAGGGCTGACATCGGGTCCAGGCAATAGGGTTCTGAGGGTTCATTCAGTTTGCTCGAGCCTGGCTTGGGTGGGCGCGGCTTAGGGGTGTCTTCACACACGGGCAGGCATGGACAGGGTGGCGGCGGCGTCAATCGGAATTGCAGGCCGCTGGGGCGCGGAGAGCCTCCGGGGCGCATGGGGGCCGCATGGTGAAGATGGTCGATCGAATCGGCAGCATCGAACACGGGCTGGACGAGGGCGTGGCGGGCGATGGCGACTTTTTCGGCGTCGTCCCAGGCGATGAAGGCGGTGAGGGGACAGATGAGGTTGCTTTGGACGGAGAGGGCGATGGCCGCGGCTTTCTGATCGTCGGCGATGTGGCGTTGGATGCGGGTCTTGCACCAGTGCAAATACGGGGCCTGGCTGGTGGTGGTCTGGGCGGCGACGGGGAGGGATGCCGCCAGGGCGTCGGCATTCCGGCCGGCGAGGGCGAGGGTGTCTTTCAGCTTGCTGCGGGCGCTGAGGCGATAGACCTGGCCGGAATAGAGGGGCGGGATGGACGCGGCGGCGGGTTCCCAGCCGTCGGAAAGGCGCAGGTCTTGCAGGACGGGATGGCGGATGGTTTGGGCCAGGTCGGCCACGGCCTGGGCGACGTCATCGCCCGGGTTGAGCGAGTGAAAGGTGCCGCGCTGCTGGTGCGCGAGGGCCAGCAGCAAGGCGTCGTTGAGCGCGACGTCCACGCCGAAACAGTGCAGCGGGAAGTCGGGGGTGGCTTTCATGAGGCTCAGGATGTCGGTCTCGTTGCCGACCTGGGCGTCGGTGATCAGGATGAGGCTCTTTGCCCGGCCGCGGGAATGCCGGGCGGCGACTTGCTGCACGTGCTGCAAGGCGGGGGCGAGTTCGGTGCCGCCGTCGGGCGGGAGCTGGTCGAGGGTGTGAAAGCTCTTGTCCGCGAGAAGCTGCTCGGGTGGGAGGGGCTGTTCGGCGAAGTCGGTGACTTCGGAGTTGAACAGGGTGATCATGGCGCGGTCGTTTGGGGTGAGGTTTCGCACTGAGGTCTGGACGGCGAGGGCGGCCTTTTCCCACTTGATACCTTCCATGCTGCCCGAGCGATCTACGAGGAAATAGAAGTCCATGGGCTGGGGCGGGCCGGAGGCTTTGGGGGCGCGGATTTCCAGCAGGGCGTAGGCTTCGGGGGGCGTGTCGCAAATCCAGGCGCGGACGGCAAGATCCTCGGGCAGGCGTTCGCGCCAGCGCAGGACGAAGTCGCGGTCGGGCACTTGGCCTTTGTCGGACAGGCGCACGGTGAGCGTCTCGCCTTCGGTGCGGCTGATGATGTCGTGGCTGGGGGAGAGAAGGGAGTCGGCGTCAATGAACTTGCCGTCCAGGGTGCCATGAATTTCGACGAAGGCGGCATCGGGGTGGGACGGGTCCATTCGGACGGGGGAAATGCGGGAGGCGTCCGGGACCTGATGGGTGTCATCGGCGGTGCCCTGGCCGCGGTTGCTGCGCAGGAGGGGGTTGCCGGGGATGTAGCGGATGCCGGGGCAGAAGGGGATTTCGACGGAGGGCAGGTTGGCCAGGGCGCGCAGGGGCTGGATGTATTTGAGGGTGACGAGGATGAGGTCGTCGGGCTGGAGGTTGTTGAGGGTGAGGGTGAAGAGGTTGTCGCGTTCGGCTTCGACAAGGGCGACGCGGCGGCCTGCGGCCTTCTTCTCGGCGGCGAGCTTCACGGCTGCGGCGCGTTCGAGGACCTTGGCGAGGATGAGGCGGCCGTTGATGTCGGCCTGGCAGTGGAAGACGGAGGCGTCCGCGGGCAACGGGAAGAGGTATTCGCAATCGAGGGGCCGGGGGTTCTCCTGCCGGAAAACCTGGGTGATCTGAACTTCAACCAAACCGGCGCTGACGGAGAAGTGGCACTCGACGCCCTTGAGGGGCAGCGAGACGCGGGTGGAATCCTGGACGGAAACGAGGCCGAACCGTGCGGCCGCCGATGGTGGAATACGGGATGCTTGCATAGTTATTTTCAGTTTTTCTGGACCGTGGATTTATCTTCGTTGGCAGGGTGAACGGACAAAATGAGCTGGTTGATTTTCTGGATGACGGTTTGCGGCAGGTGCCGTTTCTCGCGGTTGACCAGCAGGAAGCCGCGGTCGAGGGGGTGGACGGACCAGTCTTCCGGGGCGGACACGGGGGCGAGGGGGATGGTGTCGGCGAGGGCCTTTTGGCCTTTGCGGGCGGCCAGCTTCTCGAAGGCGGCGAGATCCTCGAGGCTCTTGCCGTAGAGTTCCTCGCGGATTTTGCGCAGGGGAATGCCCTGGGCCTGGTAAACCCGGATGGCGATGAGCTGGAGGCGGTGCTTGTCGGTGAAGGTCTTGATGTAGTTGCCGACGGGGGGATCGAGCAGGCCCAGGGTGCGGTAGTAGCGGATGGTGCGCTCGGAGAGATCTTCGGAAGCCTGGCCGTTGGCCGGGAGGATTCCGTGTTTGTCGCACCAGGCGCAGACCGCAGCGGCCAATTCTTCAACGGTAAACTCACGCATCATGGGCGGAGTATCGCATGTGACAGTGTTAGTGTCAAGTGGGGAAAAGGAGAACAGCGGGAAGGAGCGAGGCGGGGGGCACTGCCGTTGAATTAAGGCAGAAAGGGAGCGTGGCGTGGCTTCTCCCTCTCCCCTTCCGATGGGGAGAGGGTTGGGGAGAGGGGTCCGTATTGGCCCCCGGGGTTCAGCGGCAGAAGAATTCATTGGGACCTCCTCTCCCCAGCCCTCTCCTCCCTCGGGGGAGGAGAGGGA
>CAIWJG010000036.1 GCA_903912925.1 uncultured Verrucomicrobia subdivision 3 bacterium
GACATGTTTATAGAACGGGCGTGCTGCGGATGGTCCAGCCCCGTAGGGGCGGCATGTTCCATTGCCTCACGGTTTGCCGCCCGCACCATGCCGCCCCTACGGAGCTGGACGATCGTTTTGCGTTGGTTCTATAAACATGCCGCCCCTGCACGCTAAAGCGTGGACCCCGAACCGGGCGCAGGTGCCCGTAGTGAGAATTGCTAACAATCAGGAGCCTGGCCGCAAATGCAAGGTACGCTTCTGGCCTTTGACGAGCACCACGACGGAGTCGTCCTTGATTTCCTTACAGACGATCCGAACGCGGGTTGAATTGGCGGTTACTTCTCCCTCTTCACCAACCCCGAACGTCTGGTTATTGATGATGGCCAGGCGGTGGTTAAGCGCACCGGAGATGCCCTTGAGGTCCAATTGTACGGGTTGCACGACGGCTGGGGCAAAATTCGTCGGCGTGACCGGATGGGGTGGGTTCAGGCGTGTGGACAGGGGGAAGAAAGGGTCTTTGCCTTCCGCGGAATTGGTCGGGATGATGAAGACGGACTTGGGAAGTTCCAGTTCGGCGGGAGCGGCATTGGTCGTGGTCTTGGCTTTATCGCTTGCGACCGGCGGGGTTTGGGCGGCGCGGGTGGTGCAGGTCAGGCCGAGCAGGGCGGCCGCGAGCGGGAGCGTCCAGGCGCGGAAGGCAGGGCAGCGAGTAAGCATAGGGCGCATGAGTGGGTTCAGGACGGGTTGGGTTTGGCCAGAGTAACAATGTCCAACTTGAACGACAGGGTCTCCGTCTCGACGGACGTGGAAACGGCATTGACATCGAGGCTCAGGTTCAGGAGGCGGACATGGGGGAATTGGTTCTCCAGGTCGGCCAGGAAACGACCGAGGTCATGGTAATGGGCGGTGCCGGCTACCGTGAGCGTGGTCTGTTTGTAGGGGAAACGGGGGAGGAGGTTAACGTCCGCCGGCGCGCCAAGCTGGCTGAACTGCGGTATCTCCACTTTGTAAGGAGCCTTGTACTGGCGCAGCCAGTCAATCACCCAGGCATAAAGATCACCGGAAGCAATATCGCTTTCGGCTCCGGTCAGCGCGGTCTTGGCCTCGTCGAGTTGGGCTTTGATTTGGTCGGCCCGGTGGATGGCTTCGCGGATGACCTGAAGCTTTTTGGCGGCGGCGGCCTTTTGCTGTGCCAGACGAACGAGGTTCTCGTTCTGGCGCCGGATCAGTCCGAAATAGAGTCCCGCGATCGCGATCAGAGTGGCCAGGATTACGAGGATCAGCCGATTAAGCTTTTCTTTGGGGAGCTTGCTAAGGTTCATCGCGTCTTCTCCGGGTAACGGCATTCGAGGGTAAAGGCGACACTGAGCTTGCTGTTAAAGGGGGAGATTTGCGGCGGTGCCAGGTTCTTGAGGCTGATGCCATTGGTCTTAAGGAGCACCTGTTTGAAATAGGCATTGGCGGCCAAGGCGTCTTTGTACTTGTTCAACTGGTCGCCGGGGTTGGCGCAAGAGTCGGCGCCTTCAAGCGTGAGCAGGGTTTTCTCGGTGCTCGTCGGGGGCTTGCCGGGGATGATGATGTCTTCGTTGGTGCGAGCTTTGGTTCCCTCGAAGTACACGTAGGTCTGTTCGAGCCGCAGGCGGAGCAACTGGACGTCCTCCACCGTGGTCTTCTGGAGGGCGTTGAGGAGGTTGCCTTGCAGGCGGCGATTGGCGGATAGGTTGCGCAGGGCTTCCAGTTTGTTCTTGGTGTCGGCGGCTCTATTCTGATGGTCGAGGATCTGCCGGTATTCGTTGGCGTGAGATTTGATCTGGACCTCCAGGTGGCTGACCTCGCTGTTGATGAGGATGGCCTTGAGCTGGAGGGAGCTGCTCCAGACCAGGGTCACGACGATGATGAGGGCGGAGACCCAGGCAGCGCGCTTGACAGGGTCGCGGCGCCGCGCTTCCTCGGCGGCCTGGGCTTCGGCGAGTAGGTTAAGGCGGATTGGCATAGGTCCAGGGGTGGGTTAAAGGGCGGCCAACGCGGCACCCAGGGCGACGGTCAGTTGGGGGGCGACCTGCTCGATCTCAGCGATTTGCTGTGGGGGGAGTTGCATTTGCAGGAACGTCATCGGGTTGAGAATCTTGCACTCTACCATCAGTTCCTGCTGCAGCTTCTGGACGATGAACTCGGAACGCGCTGAGCCGCCGGTGACGAAGACCCGGGAGACCGGGCGGTCCTGCTGGTGTTCGAAGAAGTCAATCGAAGCGCGCAGCTCGCGGCCGAGCGGGATCAGGAGCGATTCGAGCTGGGGCTGGATCTCGGAGGGCATGCCGATCTTGATGCCCTCGGCCTCCGCGTAACTGATGCTGAGGGCTTCGGCCACGCCGTTGGTCAATTTGTCGCCGCCGATGCCAACCACGCGGGTGATAATGAGCTCGCCCTCGAGCAGGATACAGATGGACGAGTTCTTGAACCCGATATCCACGAGGGCGACGGCCTCTTTCGCAAAGACTTCCGGCATCGCCTTCTCGAAGGTGTTGACGGGGCCGATCAAGCTGGGGACGATGAAGTCGGCGACCAGGCCGGCGCCTTTAGCGCCCTGCACAAAATCTTTGACAAACTGCTGCCGGGCGGCGGCGACGAGGACGCGATGTTTTTGGGAGCTGGCCGGGTCCGTGGGCTTGTCGGACGGTTTAGGCTGCTGCGCGCGCGTGCTGACGTGACAGTCAAACACATGGTTGGGCAGGTCCTGCTGGAGATAGTTCTTGGTATTGAGCTTGAGGACCATGCGCATGTCGTGGACCGGCATCCGGGGGAGGTCCGCGTGGCGGACCTGGGCATCGTTGACGCCCGCGGTGAGGGAGACGTATTTGGTTGTGGGCCGGAGTGCCTGGGCGATGGCCTTGAGATGCTCGCTGAGCAACTCCGGGGGCAGGGTCTTCTCGTAGATTGGGGCGTCGAGGAGGGTAAAGCCGCAGAGGGCGAAGCCCTGGCCGCGGCGCTTAACGCAGACGGCTTTAGTGGTCCGGCTACCGAGATCCACGGCCATCATCTGGTCTCGCTTCCTACTGATCACACTGTCAATAAATGGCAGACCCATGCACGTTACCTATACACTTCACGGTTTCGTTGTTAGCCGCTGGCTGTAGGAAGTGTCTTCCCAGGCTTGCGCAGAGCGGCAGTGCCCGCCGAGCCTTCTGGTTAAGGGGTTTACCTATCCCCAAAACATGAACTGCTTCCGAGCCAGCAAGGAAGCACATCCGGGGCCACAATTGAGACGAGGGACGGCCGGGCGGCCTGCTCATTATGGACGAGATGGGGCGCCGGGTGAGTATCTGCCTAGAACCGAAATCCGAAAACCGAAATGGGCCAGCCGCCCGCACGCCCTTCTGATTTCTGATTGCTGATTTCCTTCGGATTTCGGGTTTCGGGCTTCGGATTTGAGAGCTGCTCGCTGTGAACGGGAGAACCTTAGGGCTCGTGCAAAAACAA
>CAIWJG010000037.1 GCA_903912925.1 uncultured Verrucomicrobia subdivision 3 bacterium
CCTGGACGTCGGCGGCGGCGCCAGTCAGGACCAGGTCGCGGCGGCGTTCCGGATCATTCTCAAGGACCCCAATGTGAAGGGCATCCTGGTCAACATCTTCGGGGGTATCATGGACTGTAACATCATCGCCACCGGCATCGTCGCCGCCGTGAAAGAAACCGGACTAAAACTCCCCCTCGTAGTCCGGCTTGAGGGCAACAACGTCGAGGCCGGCAACCAGAGCCTGGCCCAATCCGGCCTCACCATCATCCGCGCCGGCTCGATGGCCGACGCGGCGGAAAAGGTGGTCAAGGCGGTTTCCACCCTCTAATCTCTAGCTGTGCTGGACGAAGCGCTCATCGAACAACTCAACCGTGGCTACGTCTGTCCGCCCGACGCCGGCCCGGCATGGCGCGCTGCCTGCGACTATGGGTTTGACATGTCCCTCGTGGAAGATGCGCTGACCCAGACCCCCGAACAAAGGTTGGAGGAGCATCAGAGAGCGCTGGACAGGGCCCTGATGCTCAACCCCAATATCAACAGCGATGCCGCAGAGTGATAAAGCCCTGCTTACGCGTCTCAACGAGCACGGCGTGGAGTTCGTCATCATCGGCGGCGTCTGCGGCGTCCTGCACGGGGTTCCTCTGGTCACGTTTGACTTGGATGTTTGTTGCCCCTTCTCTCCGGGGAACCTGCGTCGCATTGAGGCCGCGGTGAAGGATTTACATCCCTATCATCGTCTGACGCCAGGAAAACTGCCCCTGGAGTTCTCCGACAATCTGGTGGCGCGATTGAAGAACCTCTACTTGCAGACAGACCTTGGCAAGTTGGACTGTCTCAGCGAAGTCAAAGGCATTGGGGACTATCACGATGTTTTCAATAGCTCAGAGCTACATAATACTTCGCACGGTAAATTCCACATGCTTAGCCTAGACGCTTTGATTGCTGCAAAAGAGGCTGTGGGCCGTGCTCGCGACCTGACTGCCGTCAAACTGCTGCGTGCTATCAAAGAAAGAAAGGAAGGTTCCTAATTATGTCCATTCTTGTTACCCCTCAAACCCGCATACTAATTCAAGGCATCACCGGCAGCTTTGGAGCGCGGCACACGCAGCTTAGCCTCGCCTACGGATCTCAGATCGTCGCCGGCGTCACACCCGGCAAAGGCGGGCAACTGTTCGACAACAAAGTCCCCATATTTGATACGGTCGCCGAGGCCATGAAGGCCACCGGCGCAACGGCCTCGGCCATTTTTGTGCCCCCGGCCTTTGCCGCTGATGCGATTCTTGAAGGCGTGGACGCCGGACTGGACCTCGTCGTCTGCATCACCGAAGGCATTCCCGTCAACGACATGGTCAAGGTGAAGCGGGCAATGGACGGCAAGCAGACCCGGCTCATCGGCCCCAACTGCCCGGGCATTGTGACACCCGGCGCCGGCAAAGATTCACAAGGCGGCTGCCGCATCGGCATTTCCCCCGGCTACATTCATAAGAAAGGCCACATCGGCGTAGTCTCGCGCAGCGGCACATTAACTTATGAAGCGGTCTGGCAGCTCACTTGCCGCGGTGTCGGCCAGTCCACCTGCGTCGGCATCGGCGGCGATCCGGTCAACGGCACCTCCCATCTGGACGTCATCAAGCTGTTCGAGGCTGACCCGGACACGCACGGCATTATTATGATTGGGGAAATTGGCGGCTCGGCGGAAGAGGAAGCCGCCGCCTGGATCGCCAGCCACGGTACGAAGCCAGTTGCCGGCTTCATCGCTGGCGCCACCGCCCCTCCCGGCCGGCGCATGGGACATGCCGGCGCCATCGTGAGCGGTGGCAAAGGCACCGCGGCGGCCAAGATCGCGGCCTTCAAAGAAGCTGGGATTGCCGTGGCTGCAACACCATCTGAAATGGCGGACACCTTGTTGAAGATGATGTGATGGCCTTGTTGTGGGGCTGCTCGGCATTCTCCATTCGGCATTCTAAGTTCTGCATTCGGCGGCTGGTTCCGTCTCTGGCCATTCTGCCTTCTGCATTCATGGCGCGGTCTGGGGGCAGTCCGGTAGTGGTCTGGGGGCGGTCTGACGTGGATCGCACAAGGTTCTTATGTTAAGTGACTTACGATCGATCTTTGTTGCGCAACTAGCTGAAAATGCGCAAGGTTTCTCCCTCGGAAAACGTAACACGTCCCAATGGGCCTGATTGATTTCATCTTGAACCTGGCCGGAGTCCTCCTCTGGTTAAGCTGGCGTTCCCTGGGCATGGACCCGCTGACCAGGACCACGCCGGCCACGCTGGTCGGCACGCTGCGGCGGGCCGAACCGCGTCGGCTGAAGGGCTGGCAGTTCCCGGTCGGTCTGGCCGCGCTGCTCCTGCTGCGGGCCGTGCTGTATCGCCAGGTCGGCCCGGCAGCGGACTGGACGCCCAAGCTCGACCTCTTTGTTGTCGTGCTCGCCTTTCCCGGCAACCTCTTCCGCTCGGCCTTGCTCTATTCCGTGCTGAGTTTCGTGCGCATTCTGGTCGTCTGCTATTTCTGGGGGCTGGCCCTGGTGGTTATAAACCGTGGAATTGCCGAGACCGATGCCTTGCAGAAAATGCTTCGCCTCCACTTCGGTCCGGTGGCCCGCTGGCCGCGGCTGCTGCAAGGGCTGCTACCGCTGGTAGTGATCGCCGGTTTGTGGATGACCCTGCATCCTTTGCTGACGCATTTTGGAGTTATCAGCCGCGTTCATTCTCAGGCGCATCTCGTGGAGCAGGGCCTTCTCATTGGCGTCGCCCTGTACTTTACCTTGCAGTTTCTGCTGCCGGTGTTCCTCTTGCTGCACCTGGTGACAAGCTATGTGTATCTGGGGAGCAATCCGGTGTGGGATTTTGTCAGCGCGACCGCCCGCAATCTGCTGGCACCGCTTCGCTGGCTGCCGCTGCGCTTTGGCCGGCTCGATTTCGCCCCGCTGGCCGGTGTCCTGATTATCCTTTTCCTGCTGCACTGGCTGCCCAACCTGATCCTGGGCCGGATGGCTGCGAACAACGCGAGCCTCTGGCCGCAATAGCCCTCGTCCAACCTGCCCACCTCAATTGGCCGCCGCTCTCGGCAATTCGACCGCTACCGTCGTGCGGGTGCCGCGCTCGCTTTGAATCGAGAGCGTACCGCCATGAAGCTCAGCGAGGCGCCGGGCAATCACCAGGCCTAGACCCAGCCCCTGCTGTTCCTGGATCTGACGCTCGAACTGCATATAGGCGCCGACTTTGGTGATGTGCTCGGTCGAGAAACCGCGGCCCTGGTCGGTGACCGAGAGCACGACCCCATTGGGCAAGCCAGACAGCGTCACGCTGACCCGCTTGCCGGGGTCGGAGAACCTGAAGGCGTTTTGGACCAGCTCATCCACGATCCTGGCCAGGTAGTCCTCCGAAATCCGCACGGGGTGGTCAGCCAAATCCAGCATCAGGTCATTCACCCGGTCGGCTGCGCGCGCCTGGCCCACGGCATGTGCTTCAATCAATTTGGCGGGAGACTGCGTTTGCTTCTGGCGCAGGGCATTGACCTTTTGGGCGTCCGCGCCCAGCAATTCAATCTGCGCATAGATGAGAAAGTTCTCGATCAGCCGTTCCAGCCGTTTGCCGGAGTCATGGATCACCTGGCCCATCTCGGCGATCTCTTTCGCGGAAAGGGTAGCAGCGTCGGCGGCAAGCATTTCGCCAAAAGCGAGGATACCGTTTAAGGGCGTGCGCAATTCGTGCGGCAGCATCATGCTGATATTGGCACGCAAATCGGACAGTTTCTTCTCCGCTTCCCGGCGTAGCGCCTCAGCCTTCTTGAGCCGAGCCTCGACCGCGGCGTAGAGTTCCTCAATCTTGAAGGGTTTCGGCAGGTAATCATCCGCGCCCAGTTCCATGCCATGCCGCATCCCGGCGTTGTCGGCCATGCCGGTCATCAGGATGAAGGGGATTGCAGAAGTAGTTGGCTCGTTACGAAGCGCCGAGAGGGTTAGGTAACCGTCCAGCTTCTCCATGTTCACGTCGCAGAGAATCAGGTCGGGCAATTGCTGGCGCGCCTTTTCGATACCCAGCGTGCCATTTTCGGCTTCAATTACGTCAAAGCCTTTCCCTACCAGTGCAAGGCGCACCGTCTCGCGTAGCAAGGGTTCGTCGTCTATGACCAGGATTCGTTTCATCTGATGCCCGCCATCGTCGGCCATGCTCTGGCCATTTAAGGAGCGCCATTCATACTGTGCCACACCAACCGGTGTCTCAAAGCTGTGCAAACCTAAGACACCCGCCGCCCGTTTGTCCATTGGCATTCAGGCGCGGGGCGTGTTTGCCCGGCTAGGACTAGCCACAAGCAATTCCTTTGCCCACTTAGCCGATGTGGCTCCCGCGCACCTCATCCCTCTGGGCGGGAGCCTCCCGGCGCCACCATGAATTCAAGCCTGGCGACTAGGTTTATCAGGCTGTGCAGGAAGATCAGCCTCCCATCACAGGTGGCGGCTGGTCGAGCGTGGAGGCGACCGATGTGCCGGTTAAATCCGTCAGGGACAATGCCGCGATGTCCTGCCGCACTAAATCCGCGTTCTGCAATTGGGTGGCCGGAAAAGTTTGCGCCACAGCCACGCAGCGCATGCCGGCGGCCTTGGCGGCCTGCACCCCATTCACCGCATCCTCCACGACCGCGCATTGTGCCGGCAGCAGGCCGAGCTTCGCGGCTGCAGCAAGAAAAATGTCCGGCGCGGGCTTCTTCAACACTACATCATCCCCGGTCACTACCGCACCCCAGGTGTCGGGGGGCAAACCGATTTGCTGCAAATTGGCGACGATCTTCACCTCGTCCGCGCTGGAGGCAACGGCCAGGCGCAGGCCGGCCTGCCGGCAGGCGTGGACCAATTCCACGGCACCAGGAAAGGCCTGGAGCCGCGCCGGAACCAGTTGGAGGTAAATCTCGTATGTCCTCCGTTTGGCCGAGGGGAGATCCAACGGAAAGCGATGTTTCTCCGCGACGCCGCCAATATACCGGTCCTCGCCGGTGCCAACAAACGGCAGGAAATCATCTGGCTGTGCCTCGAGGCCCCGTTCTTTGAACATGGCAATGGCTGCGGCGTTAATCAGCGGCTCGGAATCCGTGAGCACGCCGTCCATATCGAAGATCACTCCACAGATGCCTGGTTGCTCGCTCATGTGACTGGAATCGTTACAAGGTTAAATCGTTACAAGGTTAAATCGTTACAAGGTTAAATCGTTACAAGGTTAAATCGTTACATGGTTACATGGTTACATGGTTACATGGTTACATGAGCGCTCCGCGCCGCCGGCACTTGTAACCATGTAACTCATTCAACTTGTGAGGATACCAGCCAGCTTAGCTATTCTCCAATGCCAACTTTCACCTTTCCACTAATAGACCACGCACTTGCTCAGCGACTTCCGCCACCGGCAGCCTGGCCAAACCATCCGGGTGACGAAGCACAAGCACCCTTTCCCCCGGGGGCCGCCAAATCGCTTCCGCCGTGTCGCCCCACAAGACCAGGCAGGGCAAGCCCACTGCCGCGGCCAGGTGCGAAATGCCGGAGTCGTGGCCGATGAAGGCGCGGCAGCCTGCCAGCCGGTGCGCTAACTCTGCCAGCGGCAGACTCTGCGCCACTTGGGATCGCGCCGGGAGGAGCGGTGCGGCCAGACGTTGCAGCCGCTCACCCTCCGCTTCTCCGCCCACCACGAGCAAATCAGTGTCCGTAGCATCCGTCAGGTGCCGCAGCAGCTCAGCCCATTTCGGTTCCGGCCAATTCTTCCGGTCGCTGCCGCTGCCGGGATGAAGCGCCAGAGGGCTGATGGAGGGCGGCCGGGGCCTGAGGGCCAGGCGTGGAACAGGGTCTGCGTCGAAGATGGCGAGTCGCTCAAGCGGCTGCAGGTAAACTTTCGTGGCATGGAGGCCGGCGGCCTCGTCCGGCCGATGCAGACCCGTGATGAACTGGGCGCTTGTGCAAAGCCCCACGTTAGTTCTAAAAATGCCATCCGGGTCGTACAAATAGGACAGGATCAAGTCGAACTCAGAGAAATAGTCCACCAGGTGCTCGGCCAGTCGGCCTCCGCGTGCGAAGAAACCAGCGAGGGCGCCCGCTTCGATGGACTGGACGTGGTCCACCAACCCGCCCACCATGGCCAGTTGCGCTATGTGAGGATAACCCAGGACCTCGATGCGGGCTTGTGGAAACTGCCGGCGCAGGGCAGCAATTGCCGGCAAGGTAAGAATGAAATCGCCAATCGCCCCGCCACGAATGACCAGAATCCTGCCCTGCGACGAATTCACGGGATCAGGAATCTGCGTTTACTTTGGGGGACCGATTGGAGTCCACGGCCTCGAGAGCAGCACGGCTGAGCAACCTACGTCACCGACCGGAATGCGGTGAGCCCCAAAACCGCTATGAACAGACCGAATGCCAATCGAAGCCCGCAGCCGATCTTGAGGCGTTGTTCATTCGCGGTGCCCCAAGCCAGGAAATCGCGCAGGCGCCACGGCGATACCGTGAACCAGATACCGGCCACCACCAGGACATACGCCCAGGTTTGGATGACCAGCACCCAGTGCGTCTGAGACAGTGCCGGACGCCCCGTATCCACCATCACCCTGGCCAGCAGCAGCAGCACCACCGCCAACCCCCGCACGGCCAGAAAATCCTGCACAAAGATACAGGCCCCCAGCCCCACCCCAACGAAGCCGGCAAGCAGGATATTCTTGTAAGCTGCGAAATCCGCGATGGACTCCTGGCTCAGATTCCATACGAACCAGACGGTGCCGAGCAGCATCAGGGCAACGCCCCACGGCACGGAACGCGGGAACTTCCGAACGGCCGCAGCGAATGCTCCCGGCTTAAGGATGCCGTAGATCTGCGGCAAACCCACGCCCAGTCCGAGCAGAATGCTCAAGGTTGAAAGCTTCAATGTCATTTCAGTTACTGCCCAGACAGGATGGAACATCGGGGAGGCTGAAGCAAGCCGGGAAGTTTCAGCCCCAGGCTGCACGGCCGATGAGCAACATTGCAGAGGTGTGCCTGTTTGGGAGGGACACCTCTCCAAGGCCTCCGCACCGGAGCAAAGCTATGCCCCATTCCCCTCAGCATTTGCGATACCCTCGGCCCCGTGTCGGCTTTCCGGGCCGCTCGCGCAACCGGTAGGTCCGAGCCAGCCAGCGACCGCCAGACCGATCCACATCGACACACCACTGCCCGCCGCACATGCCGACCACCTCTGCCTCCAATCGCGCTTTAAGCGCCATCGCCTCTGCTTCCGTCAGATTGACTCCTATTTTCATAGTAGCAGAACCGTCGCGGCACTCCCAGTTCGGCGCCCCGTGTCCCTCTCCCCCTGCGGAGGGGGAGAGGGTGCCCGTCAGGGCAGGAGAGGAGGCCGCTTCGAGCCCGGCGCTCAGGCAGCCGGCACTCGGGCCTGGAACTCGCGCCCCAAGCTCTCGAACCCATCCACCCTCGTGCTGGCGCGCACGAAAATGCGCTTGCCCACCGGCACGGACCCGAATTGCGCCACGTACAGCGTCGTGATGTCCGCCG